>JAUSNA010000017.1 GCA_030645455.1 Candidatus Levyibacteriota bacterium
TTATTGTTTTGGGTATTAGTCGCGTGAAATTTGAATCCCCAGGTCCATAAATATTGACAAATCTTGGAATCAAAACCGGCAGGTTAAAAGTCTCCGCATATGACTGAGCGACTAAATCTGTGCATGCCTTTGATGTTTCGTAAGGTCTGGATGGACGAGGCATATAGCCTTCGTAATAAGGAACCTTGTTCTTTCCATATACATGAGATGTTGAAGCAATAATTACTTTTTCCAAATTATTTTTCCTTGCTATCTCCAATATATTTAGCGTACCTTCCGTATTTACCTTAAATGTTGTATATGGAGCAATTTGTCCACTTTCCACTAACGATTCCCCGGCGAGATGAACTATCATTTTAATTTTACTTTTTTTTACATAATTATTAAGGGGCTCAAAATCCATAATGTCACCCGTAAATATATTTCCGGCTCTTTTTACCCTAGACACTCCGTAGACAAAAACACCCATTTTTTCAAGCTTCTCTCCCAAAGCACTTCCAACAAAACCTGAAATTCCCGTAATCAAGACTCTTTTACCCTTTAATTTTGAATTCATAAAGAAATAAGTTTACTTTTGATGGCTGTATATCCATATATCATACATAAAGAAAACGCTAATACCGGGTGGAAAAACCATGCACCGTCCCTAACCTTTATATATCCACGTATAGCATCAATTGTCGGCTTCACAAAAGTAATTGAATAAAATATATATACTAATAATTTCAATTTATCTTTTGATGTATACACACTATACCTTCTTTTCTTATTGGGAGCTAAATAAAATTGCTCCATAAATAATTTGCGTCTGTAAAGAAAACTTGATATTTTTTTATAACCTGTAAGATGAATTATCGTATCATCGATAAATGCGTAGGTATTAAAATTTTTTCTAATTAAATCTACGTTGACGTCAATGTGATAAAAATTTCCATCACTAACCTTCGCATTCTCTACCAAAAGTTTGCGCCTTATGAGAAAACCGTTTGCCCCGAGAGTGGGAATATGAGATCTATCAAACTTCACAATGTAGTAATTTCCGCAATGCTTTGCTTTTCCCAATAGATTGTATTTTTCATAAATATACGATAGTCTATCTGCTTTACCTAAGTAAAAAGCTAGGGGGTCTCCAGCACCAAAAAGCGCAAAATATCTGTCAAGCAATGAAAACTTTGGATCATAGTGATATCTTAATGTCTCGGATGCAACTATCTCTTTATGTTCAAGTAGTGGGGTTAGCATATTTTCAAGCCACTTTTTGTGAGGCAAAACGTTGTCATGATCAATCATAAGAACAAACTCACCTTTTGCTCTCATGAGCCCTTCGCCCTTATTATATTCCGCATTTTGCTTATCCTTAGGAACATCAATAATTTCCGGATGATACTTTTCTACAATTGAAAGGGTCTTGTCTTGCGACCCGCCATCAGCCAGAATTATTTCAATTTTTTTTTGATCATAATCCTGATTTCGAACACTTTCCAAGCATTTTCTAATTGTATTCTGAGAATTGAAAGTTGCTATTACGACTGAAATGGTGGGCTGTCGATACGAAATAATCTTTTTCATCTTTGTATTTTAGAAATTAACGCATAACTTTTTCTTGCAGAATTCTCCCACGTAAATTTCTTTGACCACTCCTCAGAAGCATCACTAAATTGCTTGTATAATTTTTTATTCTTTAGCAATGTTTCAACTCCATCTGCCATACTTAAAGCATCTGGATCAACAAGTAGTCCTGTCTTGTTGTCGACTATTGAATCGGTAAGACCCGAAACAGCATAACCCACAACAGGTGTTCTAACTGAATTTGCCTCAATGACATTTAGCCCCCACCCTTCTTTTCTCGAAGGGTGAATCATAATCCATGCTCTTGACAATAATTCAAATTTCTCCTTCTCTGATACATATCCAAACCATTGGCAATTTTTACTTACCTCAAATTGCTTCATTAACTTTTTTACTTTCATCTGGTATTCTGCACTTTCCGGTTTACCAACTATCCATAATTTAATATCTGCATAATCTCTAGTTAGAAGACCCAAAGTCATAAGTGCATCCTCAATACCCTTATCCTTAGAAATTCTTCCTAAAAATATCAGTACCGGGTTATTCTCTTTTTTAATAACCTTAACTTTAACGCGGTTTATTCCGTGGTTAACCACATAGACGTTTCTTCCATTAAATCCCAACTGCAGTAAATCTTTTTTTGCGGAATCCGAACCTGTGATGAATGGGATCTTTCTATACGATCTTAATATGTATGGTTCTGCGATTTTACCGATCACGGCAAGTAATATGGGTAAATTTTCATACCATAAATTTCCCGCCACCTCCTGAAGTATTGCAATTTTTGCCGTATTTTTGAAATAGAATCTTGAAAAATACGGAATAAAATGAAAGCAATCGACAACTAATGTTACCTCCTTAAATTGACCTCTTAAATAAAATAAAAATGCCCAAATAAAAACCGTGTAATGACTCCCTTTTCTTATAATTCTTATGCCATCTATGTTATCTTCGCTCTTTGCTTTTTTAAAACTTGATGCAAACCAGGTAACATCCTCCCCCTGCTTTTTCCAATATCTCGCATGCTCGTATACCATCTGTTCAGCGCCTCCGGCAAGCGGATGTTTTGGATCTCTCCAATTTAATATCAATATATTCATTACTTTAATAATGCTGCAGATTCAATTTCATTTAGTTTTTTCCATTTTTTTATACCACCATCATAATAATGCAAAATATTAAGCCTATAAAATACTGCAAATGTATCCCACAACATGTGAAGAATTATATGCCAGAAATTTGACGAAGTAATGCTGGACTCCTTAAAGTCCAATTCAATCGGTGCTTCAAATATTCTCTTGTAGCCCAACCTGTGAGCCACAGCTAATATCTCAATATCGAATGCATAACGCTTAACCAACAACCGGGGCAATACATTTTCAATTACTTTTCTTTTATAGAATTTCATTCCCACCTGAGTATCCCTTATAGACAACCCGAATAAAACTCTTACTAAAAAACGGTATCCCATGGAAAGAATAAGTCTTGAAAGTGGGTAGCGGACTTTAGAAACCGGATGTAATTTAGAACCAACAATTATATCAGCGTTATACCATTCAAAGTGTTCCAAAAGCATCGACAGACCATTAGGGTGTATATCCATTCCTGCGTCTATAAAACCCACTATTTCCCCACTTGCTTTTAACATCCCATACCTTACTGCAAAACCTTTACCCAGATTCCGTGGATAAACATAAACTTTCACTTCTTTACTTTGATTTTTTACGGCATTACTATAGGTGTTATCAAGCATTCCATCCACAATTACAATCATTTCGTACGGATATCTCAATTGCTCCATAACAGATTGTATTCTTTGAATATCTTTTGAAATTGTTTTTTCCTGCTTATAGGTTGGGATTATAAGAGAGATAAGCGGTCCTTTTTTAGCGGTTGTCATTGTTATTTTTGTTAATAAAGTAATATAACAAAAGCATCAATAGAAGTAAACTCAGTACGATTATCGATACCATAATTACCTGCAGAAAAGTGTTGTGAAAAATTGCTATTAAACCTGCTTGAAATAGTGCCGCCAGAATCAACAAGAAGGATACTTTGGTCTGCTTAATTGATAAATAGTAATAACTGAGAGTAGAAACAAGCGAATAAGCGCTTATAAATATTCCATACAACCATACTAACGAGGCGACTTTCTGATATTCCGGATTTTTTAGGAAAAATGTTAGCGTGAATTCCGGAAAAAAGTAGTAAAAAATTGTAATTGCAGTTGAGGAAGCAAAAACCAGCATTAAGGCCAGCACCATTATCCCTCTATAGCTTTCTTTTTTATTGTAACGGTGAATAATTGTTGGAAACATAACAGTTGATATTGGGGCAGTCAAGTAAAAAATGACCTTGCCGACTAATGATAATCCTGCGTAGAGTCCAGCTTGTTGGGAAGGAAAATAATGTTTTACCAATATAATATCTGTAGATATAAATGAACTTAATGAAAAGATTACGAGAGCTGATGGCAAGCCATAGTTAAATAGTTCACGGAATGAAACTTTTGGCAAGTCATCAATCCTTGTCAATAACATATCTCTTAAAACATAATATCCGATAGCAACAGGGATAGAGACCGAAACAATGAATGCAAGCATTGCACCAACCAATCCAAAACCGGATAAAACAAGGAAAAAACCAAGCCCAAGCTTTACTGCAGAGGAAAGTGAGTTACTGAAAGATATGGTCTTAAATGCAAGCCTACCCTGTAAAAAACCTAAGTTAATAGTCCCTAAATACCCAAGAACTATAGCAACGATTGAAAGAACCAAAACATTATAATCATAAATGTGAAGAAAAATAGAGATTTGATTTATAAAAGCCAGAGCAACAATACAAAAAATAAAACTACCAACTAAAAGTGGCTTAAACAATCTCAGATAAAAAGCTTTTAAACCTGCGTTGTTTTTAGTGGCGTAAAAAGCACCCGAAACAGATATTATTGTTGGCATAAAAGCACTCACCGGAATTGCTGCCAAAAGAATTATGGAAATTAGGCTTACAACCGCACCATAATCGTTAACGCTTAGATTTCTACTTAAAGCAAGGTTATAAAGAAAATTAAAAAGGCTCGAGACTACACCCCCCGAGAAGATAAAAAAGGATCCGGAAATTAGCGGGTTTGATGTAATTTTTTTAATTTTCTTTTTCATTGTGGACTAATGAATATACTTCGATAGTATTCTCAATCATTTTCTTAAGACTGAATCTTATGGCTTGCGCTTCTCCCTTTTTCTTAAGCTCTTCCCTTAAATTAAGGTTGTTGGAAACCTTCATTATCGCATCTGTTATTTCAGATACTGACTCTGCTTCCACATAAATAGCTGCATCCCCTCCAACCTCAGGTAGACTTCCGCATTTTGAAGTAATTACAGGACAACCAGCTTCCATTGCCTCCAAAACCGGTAGCCCAAAACCCTCATCAAGAGAGGGCATCAAAAGTGCCAATGCATTACTGTAAAGCACTTCCAAATCCTCATCGGACACAAATCCTACTCTGTGAAATAATGGATTATTCTTTATTTCAGTAAGGACTTTCACCCTATCTTTATTCCAAGGATTGGAAAAATCAAAGTCATCCTCTACCAATGCCTTACCAACCATCACGATGGGCATATTACTTTTCTTTATTGCTGCGACAATTCGGGGTAAATTCTTGTTCCATGTCACATCACCAACGTACAAGAAAAATTTCTTGGGGATATTATATTTTTCAATTATTTGATCTAGCTTGCTATCTTTATTATCTGAATGTTGATACTTATTATCCGTCGATAGGTAGACGGGGAAAATTTTATCGCTTATTATCCCTGTTACTTTTTGAATATCCTCTTTGGATGCGTGTGAGTCCGTGATTACCGCATTTACCCTTTTCAACAATATTTTATTCATTTCCCATTTCGCCATTCCACCAAGCCCCACGGGAAATTGCTTTTTATGGATAAGCGGTATCACGTCATGAATTGTCACGACGGTTTTATATTTTTTAATCAGAGGAAGCGTTATGAAAAATGGGTCGAAATAAGGATAATGAATGACATCAGTCTTATACTTTTGAGGTGTTGAGGTCATAATATATGAGTTGCTCTTGTCGTATCTTTCTAGGTTTTCACTAAGAAGTCTGATGTATCTTCCCACACCCCGCACTTTATGATTGCTATTGCTTGATGTCTCAAGTGGACCTATGTCTAAAGTAATGCGCATGATTGATGATTTTGGAAATTAGAAGCTTAATTTTGGTTATTTATTATGCCACTTCCAGGCAGTCGAAATTATTGTTTTAAGATCTGAGTACTGAGGATCAAATCCAAGATCCTGCTTTATGCGCGACACGTCTGCCACAAGCGTATCGGCATCACCAGGTCTTCTCTCTTGATCCACAACACTAAGAGATTTGCCTGTAACTTCTTCTATTGTTTTAACTATTTCCCTATTAGAATAACCCGAACCGGTTCCAACGTTATACGTATATGCACCAGGCTCTCTAATAATTTTTTCCAGTGCCAATATGTGTGCTATAGCCAGATCAAGAACGTGAATATAATCCCTAACGCACGTCCCATCTAGAGTATTGTAATCGGTTCCATATATTGTAAACTCCTCATTATTTTTTATAGCGTTAAGAGCAACAGGAATTATGTGAGTTTCAGGATCGTGATTTTCTCCCCGAGTACCATCAAGACTTGCCCC
>JAUSNA010000018.1 GCA_030645455.1 Candidatus Levyibacteriota bacterium
TTTCCGGTTCTTTCAAAAGTTTTAAAAAAGACGGAGAAGATGGAAGAAGTTATGATTTAGCATACCTTTTGGGCGCGACATTAAAAGGCACTATGCTCGTTCCCGGTCAGCTAAAAAAGGGTATGTCGGCAGAAATGTCTATACCTTCAGAAACTCCAGGAATACCTGCCTCTAACTATTCTTCATCAGCAGTTAAAGAATTAGGAGTAATGATACACGAGAAGATTCCTCCTACTCCCACTCCATAGTGGCTGGAGGTTTTGTAGAGATATCGTATACGACGCGGGAGACGTCGGGAACTTCGTTGACTATCCGGGAAGAAATTGTTTGTAAAACGTCGTATGGTAATTTAGCCCAAGTTGAAGTCATAATATCTGCAGACTCAACAACTCTTAAGGCCACAACTTCTGAAAAACTCCGCCCATCTCCCTTGACGGCTGTTGACATCGCACCGGTAAGTACGGGAAATGAGATGAAAATTTTATCAAGCAATTTTGCCCTACCCAATTCCTCCATTACAATTCTATCTGCTTGCTCTTCCATGGCCAATCTTTTCTCGGTTACAAAACCTCGGATTCTGACAGCATAACCCGGTCCCGGAAATGGTTGCTTGTAAATAAATTCTTTCGGCAAATTCATTTTAAGTCCAATTGCCCGCACCTCATCTTTGTAAAATTCTCGAAGAGGCTCAAGCAGTTTCATTTTCATGTGCTTTGGAAGACCTCCAACATTATGGTGGGACTTTATTTTGGCTGAGTGTCTTGTGCCTTTACTCTCTATAACATCGCTATAAATTGTTCCCTGCATAAGAAATTGCGGATTTATCCCTTTTTTCTCGAGGCGATCTAACTCATCTTCAAAAACCCTGACATAATGCCTCCCAATAATTTTTCTTTTCTCCTCGCTATCTTTAACCCCCGACAAAAGAGCAAGCATTTCTTTTTTTGCTTCAATAATGATTGGCTTGATTCCAATATGTTCAAATATTTTCTCAACGTGATCGCGTGCGTCATGACGCATCAAACCATTGTCAACATAAATGGGAAAAAACCTATCTCCAATTGCCTTGGCGGTCAGAACCGCTGCGACCGTACTATCCACTCCCCCGCTTACAGCCCCAATTACATAATTTTCTCCGACCGTTTCTTTGATGTCTTCAACAAGACTTGGTGCAGATATTGTTGTAGAGCCTGTTTTGAGATTGCAAATTGCCAAGAAATTGCGCAAGATTTCAAGTCCAAAATCGGTATGCTCCACTTCGGGGTGGAATTGAAGGCCGTATTGTTTTTTTTTGACATCCCCAACTATTGCAAATTTCATGTTGCGGGTTGTACCAAACACTTTCATACCCGTAGGCGCTTTAACAATTTCATCTCCATGGCTCATCCATACGGTAAATTCTGGTAAAATATTTTTTGCAATTAAAGATTCTTTTCCCCTAATTGTGAGGCTTGCCTTTACCGGTCCGTATTCACGCCTTCCCATTACAACCTTACCGCCGTTGAGATGCGACATTAACTGCAGGCCGTAACAAATGCCCAAAATTGGTATCCCAAGTGAAAAAATTACAGGATCAATGGTCGGAGCACCTGGCTCATACACGGACGAGGGTCCACCCGAAAGAATTATTCCTTGAGGCTCAGGAACCATGACAGGGCGGAATTTTTTTGGCTCAACTATTTGCACGGGAACACCAAGATCTTTTATTCTCCTGGCAATTAAATGCGTCGTTTGTGAACCGAAATCAATGATAACAATCATAACTTTAAATTACAAAAAACAAATCACTATCTCCAAATAGATCTAAATTCATAATGTTTGAAATTTTAATATTGGTACTCGTTTGGAACCTGGAATCTTGAATTTGTAATTTCTGTGAAGTAGGGGTTTTCATACTTTAATATATTCGAAACTAATAATTGTGTCAATGCTCTTTCAGTCTGTTAAAATAGGCTATGTTTGAAAAAAGAATAAAAAACTTACAGGGATTTCTCTCCGAACACGAAATCGATGCATTGCTCATCACCTCTGCCTATAACATTGCGTATCTTACAGGGGTTCATGCTTTTTCAATTGAAGAACGAGAAGCAAGAATTTTGGTAACAAAACAAAATTGCTATCTTTTTACTGACGCAAGATATTTAGAAATGATAAAAGAAAAAGCGTCATTTGTAACCCTTTGTGAAATTGTGAATTCTAACCCCTTGTCAAAACAACTTAAGGCGGTAATTAAGAAAGAAAATATCAAAGAACTTGGGTTTGAGGAAGAAAATATTACCTACAAGGAAGCGAGCGACTTGGAGGAAACGCTGGCAGATGTTGAATTTATTCCAACGGTTGAAATTGTCGAAAATCTACGAACCATAAAGGATAGTTACGAAATTGAAAATATTAGAAAGGCATGCGCCCTCACCGACCGCGGATTTGATTATGTTTTGACTATTTTAAAACCAGGGGTTACAGAACTTGAAATTAAGGCAAAACTAGAAAATTTCATAAGACTTGAGGGCGGAGATGTCGCTTTTCAATCAATTGTTGCTTTTGGTAAAAATTCTGCAATTCCCCACCATCTCTCTACAAACTACAAACTACAAACTACCGACTTGATTCTCTTAGATTTTGGTGCAAAAGTTAATGGATATTGCAGTGACATGACAAGAACTGTTTTTCTGGGAAAACCAAACGAGAAATTTCAGAACATGTATAATGCTACAAAAGAGGCACAAGAAGTTACAATAGACTATATAAAAACTCACATGAATGATAAATTTGAGCTTAAAAACGCACACTTACTTGCCAATAATCATCTCCACACCCTTGGCTTTTCAGACGTTCCACACTCTCTAGGGCATGGCGTGGGCCTTCAAGTTCATGAAATGCCTATGGTATCACCATTTTCTGACGAAAAACTTTCCCCTGGCATGATAATAACCGTAGAACCTGGAGTTTATATAAATAGTACAGGTGGAGTAAGAATTGAAGATACAGCACTCGTTACTCCAAATGGCCTTGAGTTACTTACAAAATCTCCTAAAGGGTTGACTGTTATTTAGAATTGTTGTATTTTAATTGACATGAATAAAGTTCCGTTCGTTATAATCGGCATCCTTTTAATAACTGCAGTTTTTGTTGCTGTTTTTTCGAGTGACGAAGGAAAGAATCCACTGGAAGCGCTGGGAGAGACTACTCCAACACCCTCTCTGGTTTTTGCAACCGGTAGCCAAGCCGATCCCAATCAACAGCAGGCACAGCAACAAGCTCAACAGAAGCAAACTGTTCCAACGGTCGCACAAAATCAGATCATTTCAGCCAAAATGGTCACCATCCAAACAGAAAAGGGAGCTATTGAAATTGAGCTGTATCCTACTGACGCACCCAAAACAGTTGCAAATTTTGCAACTCATGCAAAAAATGGATACTACAATGGCCTCACATTTCATCGCGTTGAACCGGGATTTGTAATT
The DNA here is from genome assembly GCA_030645455.1 of Candidatus Levyibacteriota bacterium. Lineage (GTDB taxonomy): Bacteria > Patescibacteriota > Microgenomatia > Levybacterales > GWA1-39-11 > JAUSNA01. The sequence goes on from JAUSNA010000018.1 coordinate 3,465, forward strand.
CAGGGCGGAGATCCTAATGGTAATGGAAGCGGAGGGTATTCGATTTTCGGCCCTACGTTTGAAGATGAATTAAATCCCGAGACCGAAAGTTATAAAGCAGGATACCTTGAAGGAGTTGTTGCCATGGCTAACCGTGGACCGAATACCAACGGTTCCCAATTTTTTATAATGCTTGCCGACAATACTACTCTTCCTAAAAACTACACTATCTTTGGTAAGGTTACAAAAGGCATGGATGTAGTCAAGAAAATTACCGTCGGAGACAAAATGACTTCAGTTGAAGCAAAATAACTTCGTAAATTCTTCCAGAATAACTATTTCCAATTCGGTCATATTCCATTTTTAAGAACTTCTTCGCCTTAGACGGCTATATCTTTCGTGGAAAAAAACATAGGCTTATTTTAGCCAAATATAGAAAAAGTAAACCGTTGAAATAATAAAAATAACGCTGATACATTGCCAATAAATTTGCATTGCTATCCAAGAAGAATTTCTCTTGAAATACTTTGAAAACCAAAGGGTATGCTCGGGATTTCTATGATTAACGGCAAACTGTTCCATGAACCAGTACATCTGCTCTCCGATACTTCTTATTGTCCAAAATAATGAAATAGTTAGTAAGAATAATATAAAATCTTGAATGATAAAAATGGCTGTGGAAACACCAATAAAAAAAGCTCCAAATATAACAGCGTCAGCCCAGACAAACGCTCCAAGAAGATTAAATTCCACGCAGAGTCCATATGGGTTGTTTTTAGATTTAACCTGCCTCAATCCTCGAATAAATGCAATACACGCATACATTCCCCACAATACTACTATAAGAAGTTGAATCGAATTCATAGTACCTTTATACCAGACTCAAGCTAAATTACAACTAAAGTGTGAGCTACCTTACTGAAATAATATTTCAACTCTGCAATATTAAATATGACATGAAGGGAGGTGATAAAATATGCAACTAAACAACTCCAGAGAAAATACAAACAAATTACCGACTACACCTCAGGAAAGTGCCGGATTTGACTTTGATCTCTGGAAAGAAGAAGTGCAAATGGAAGCAATAAGGTTGCCAAGGCATGTACATCATTGGATATCTGCCGGCACAAATGATTTCTAATAACGTTTTCTCCCTCGCTCTCCCTCGAGCCTTATTTTATTGACGGAAGAATTTAAATATTACCCAATCGGCAACATGATCCCCGGCCGTAGGGCTATAAATTTCGACCCTTACCGGCCATCCGGTTGAAGGATCTATTAATCGTGAATTGATGTGTTCACCGGTTGTCTCCTTCAAAGCATTTCCTACAAATCCCGGGTATGCATCACGCTCAATTTCTGCAGTTACTTGATTGTTAAGGTGTAATGGAACTGTTTCACCTATCCACAACACTGAGGTTAGCGGATTTGGCCGCGAAGATACGGGTTGCAGGAACCTATCAACTTCTTTTCTATATTCTTTTTCAGTTCCACTTATAGAAATAGGTTCGTGGGAAGAGGGTATATATCCCCGCCAATCATCTTTGACTTTTAGGGCAACCCCAATCACATCCAGCTCACTCCCCTGTCTATTTTTGTGTACAAACTTCCAATCTTTCTCCTCTTTACCGTCTATATGAACTGTTTTATTTCTTACAAGTTCCTTTAGCTCTCCATTTTCGATAAATCGGGTTGGGGGAATATAAAACCTTAGTAATTTTGTATCTTTAGGCAGAAAAATTGGAGCTTCCGTAAGGTTTGTTACAGCAAGCGGGAATTCGAAGGAGTTTATGTCATCTGCCTCCAAATACGCCTCTATAGCATATGTAGTCGCAAAATTAGCTGCATGGAGGCCACTTTGAGCGTATCTGCTTCGAAGAGACGCCACAAACCTCTCCTCCTCTTCCTCTGTTAATTCTTCCGGAAAACTTCCGGGAGAACTCACAAGACGCGCAACCTCAATACCATGAGGTCTTATAAGAATATTCCTCTTCAACGACACGTCTTCGCCAATCCAAACCCTTTCGTTGGACTGTGACGAACTTGACTCCATTTCGTTGCTCATAGGTAGAGTATTATACATCTAACTTTGAGCTTATTCAAGAATTATAGGATATAAATTATGCGGTGATGTAAATTCTAATGCAAATATCACACATCATAACCTGTCAAGGAGATTTATAAAACTAAAATCTGAAGTGGGCCTTCTTTCACCAAGGCTTCGAAATGATAAGAGAACTAGAAGCGAAAATGTGCGAATGCTTTGTTGGCATCTGCCATTTTGTGGACGCTGTCTCTTTTTCTGATTGCTTCACCTTCGTTATTTACGGCAGAAATGATTTCTGCGGCCAATTTTTGGGAAAAAGTTTTGAACTCTGAATTGGGTTTTTTTCTAGCTGCCTCGAGTAACCAGCGAATGGAGAGTGAAATCTTTCGTACTCCACGCACCTCCATAGGAACCTGGTAAGCTGCTCCTCCGACTCTTTTTGCCCTAACTTCTTGTTTTGGAGCAATTGTGTCTAGAGCTTTTTCAAAAGTGGCAATTGGATCCATCCCTTTTTCTTTAATGATATCTAGTGCATTGTAAACATTTTTCTGGGCAATGGTTTTCTTGCCGTCTTCCATAACATTATTTATGAATTTTGTAAGCAATGTACTCCCGTAAATTGGATCGGGTTCCATTTTTCTTTTAGGTATGTTTTTTTGTCCTCTTGGCATAAATTAATGATTGATGATTAATGATTGATGATTAATTTTAACTATTAACCATTAACCATTAGTCATGGCTCAGCATTACGCTGCGGCCGATCCCCCTTTCTTTGCTCCGTATTTTGAACGTGAGGTTTTTCTTCCTTGTACTCCTGCAAGGTCAAATTTTCCCCGCACCAAATGGTATTTTACACCCGGCAAATCCTTTACTCTTCCGCCGCGTACCAAAACGATTCCGTGTTCGGCAAGATTGTGTCCGATTCCCTGAATATAGGCTGTTACTTCTTCACGATTTGAGAGCTTGACGCGGGCAACTTTTCTCAAAGCAGAATTTGGTTTTTTCGGGGTCATGGTTCTAACCAAAGTTACAACTCCTCTTTTTTGAGGTGAAGGATTCTCGGTATACGCTCTATTTTTAGCATTAAAAATAGTCCGCAAACCTGTTGCTTTAATTTTCTTATTCTTTTTTGCCCGTCCCTTTTTGACGAGTTGGTTTAGTGTTGGCATAATATTAATTAAAAATTAAAAGTTTTAAATTCAAAGTGACAATTCTTAACTTTGCACTTTTAACTTTGGACTTGTAATTATACACTTTCCTCAGCTTCATTTCCAGCTTCATCTGAGGAAACTTCTTCAGAAGGTTTTTCTTCCGTGGCAGATTTGGTCAATTCCTCAACAGACACTTCAGTTGCAGGCTCACTTGCTTCGGCTTCTTTCATTATTTCACTGTCAACTTCAACCTCAGACGCAACTTCCTCAACCGGAGGAATATAATTATCCATCAAGTGTTCCCGTACAGGAATAAGACGCCCCACAATGACATTTTCTTTAAGACCAATAAGATCGTCTACCTTACCCTCCAAAGATGCATCTGTCAGTACCTGGGTTGTCTCCTGGAAAGATGCTGCTGACAACCAAGAATCCGTAACAAGTGCCGCTTTAGTAACACCAAGCATGGTTTCTCTAGCAGTTGCAGGCTCTCCGCCTTCAGAGATAACTGCTGCATTTTCATCCTCAAATCTCAGCTTTGAAATAAGATCTCCTGGGAGAAGCGATGTATCTCCTGCTGTCTCAATCATTACCTTATCAGACATTTTTCTCACAATTGTCTCAAAATGCTTATAGTGAATAGAAATACCCTGAGATTCATAAACATATTGGATTTGATCAATAAGATATCTCTGTGCTTTCTCAAGTCCACCAACTTTTAATACATCTTTAGGATCCAAATGTCCTTCACAAAGCTGCGTTCCGGCAACAACCTGCTCACCGTCTTCGATAAGCAAACTCGAGGCAAGAGGCACGAAATACTCACGCTCTTCAACAGGCTTTACCTTAGTATTCTTTATCTTTACAATATATCCGTCTTCTACTTTTTCAACGCTTGCCTTACCGGTGATTTCTGCGACAGGAGCCAAATTCTTAGGTCTTCTTACCTCAAATAGCTCTTCAACTCTTGGCAAACCTTGGGTAACGTCAGACATAACAACTCCTCCAAAGTGCTTAACCCTCATTGTAAGCTGAGTTCCGGGCTCTCCAATTGTTTGTGCTGCTATCACTCCAACAGGTGTTCCAAGATCCGCTCTCTTGTAAGAAGAGAGGTCCCATCCGTAACAGGCTGCACACATTCCGTATTTAAGTCTGCAATAAATAGGAGTTCGGACCTCTGCTGAAAGTATCGATTCGTCTTTCAAAATTTCATCAAGCTTCTCGTGATCAATATCATCACCCTTCTTAACATATACTTTCTTGGTTTTCTTAGAAGAAATATCTTTTAATGCAACTCTTCCCAAAAGCATATTAACAAGTGGGGTAATATTCTCACGGTTTTCAAGTGAAACATGATATCCCATTGTCGTTCCGCAGTCTGCCTCACGGATAATAACGTCGTGAGTAACGTCCACCAATCTACGTGTCAAGTATCCTGCATCAGCGGTTTTGAGGGCTGAGTCAGTCAAACCTTTTCTTGATCCGCGAGCTGAGTTGACGTATTCAAAGATGGATAAACCTTCACGGAAATTAGATTTAATAGGAAGCTCAACGATACGTCCTAGCGGATCGTAAATAAGACCTCTCATAGCAGCTAGCTGCTTGATCTGATCTTTTCCGGCTCTTGCTCCTCCCGAATCGGCAATAATTCTGACGATATCGTTCTTCGCAAAGAGATCCCAGGTCAAATTTGCCATCTTCTCAGTAACCTCAAGCCACACATGGTTCATAAGTCTCTTCTGCTCACTCATGGTAACAAGACCCTGCTGATACTCTTCTTCAATATTCTGGATTTGCTTTTCGGCAGCATCGATAAGCGTGTCTTTGTTATCAAGCATCTTCAAATCAAATGTTGATACGGAAATTCCTGAAATTGTAGCGGCATAAAATCCGATTTCTTTAATTTTGTCGATAAGGTTTGCAACCTCAACCTCTGAAATTTCAACCATTGCTTTTGTTATAATTTCACGGATTGTTGATGCTTTGATTTCCTCATTTACAAATCTCATTTTTAGAGGCAAAGCTTCATTAAACATTACCCGACCAAGAGTTGTTTCAAATGTATTTCCATCAAAACGGATCGTGATAGGCTCTCTAAGCGTTATCATCTTTAATGAAAGTGCCAAATATGCTTCAGACGCGTCTGCAAACATTGGAAGAGCTTCTTTTCTCTTTGACTCATCAATACTTGTCAGATAGAACATACCCAAAGCCATTTCTTTATTTGGAAGAGTAATTGGGTTACCGTCTGCAGGTTTTAGTAAATTTGATGCAGGCATCATGAGCTGTATTGCCTCTTCTTGAGCTCTTGCTGACAACGGCACGTGAATGGCCATTTGGTCTCCATCAAAATCCGCATTGTAGCCTGCGCAGACACAAGGATGGATCTTAATAGCACTGCCCTCAACCAAAACAGGATAGAATGCCTGGATACCCAATTTATGAAGGGTAGGAGCACGGTTAAGAAGAACCGGATGATTTTTGGTGATCTCCTCTAAAATATCAAAAACTTCAGGTGGCCTTTTCTCTATATATCTCTTTGCTGCTTTTGCATTTGGAGTGGTCAATCCCCGAGCAATAATTTCACGGATAACAAATGGTTTGAAAAGTTCTAGAGCCATTTCTTTTGGAAGTCCGCATTGGTTTAGCGACAATTCGGGTCCGACAATAATAACTGATCGGCCGGAATAATCGACACGCTTTCCAAGAAGATTTTTTCGGAAACGTCCTTGTTTTCCTCTCAAAACATCTGACAATGATTTGAATTGTCTTTGAGTTGATGAAGCTCTAATTGATGTATCAATAAGATAATCAACAGACTCCTGAAGCATTCTTTTTTCGTTTCGGAGAATTATTTCAGGTGCACCTAATGAAATTAAGTGATTTAGCCTGTTATTTCTGTTAATTACTCTTCTATAAAGATCATTAAGATCAGAAGTTGCAAATCTTCCTCCATTTAACTGAACCATCGGTCGAAGGTCAGGTGGAAGAACGGGAAGAACCCGCAAAACCATTGATGAAAGATCAAATCCGGCTTCATTTATAGCCTCAATGAGATGCAATCTTTTAAGAAGCTTCAATTGCTTTTGCCCTGATGATTTTTGCTCTTCTTCACGAAGTGTTCCAATAATTTTTGGAATGTCCATCTGCTCAATGGCATGAAGAATAGCAGAAGCCCCGGTTTCAACCTCAAAGAAAATGATCACATCGTATTCTAGAAGTCTCACATATTCTTCTTCGGATAAAACATCCCAAGTTCGAAGTCCCTTTACAATATCTCCAATACGCTCAAAAATTTCCTCAATGCGTCCTCCCTCATTTTCAAGTCTCTTATCAAGAGCTGCATTTTTCTGTTTGTAGTTGACTCTTTGCTCCTCCAAAACCAAGTCTTTTCTTTCCTTTTTCAGGGTACTTTGTGCATCTTGCAACTTTTCCTTTTCCTCCGCTGAAAGTCTTGCTTTTTCCTCTTCAATTGTTCTTTTAAGCTCATCCAGGCGTGATTGTTTTACTTCTTCAAGTCTACTCTGTGCCTCTTTTCTTTTATCCTCATCAATAGTTGTAACAAGGTAGGAAGCATAGTAAATAATTGATTCCAGTTCTTTTTGGGATGTTCCAAGAAGAGTTGAAAGCTTTGAAGGTGACCCCTTTGAGAACCATACGTGAATAACCGGCGCAGCAAGAGTAATGTGACCCATTCGCTCGCGGCGGACCCTAGAGTATGTGACTTCAACTCCGCATCTGTCACAAACTATCCCCTTATATCTTATTCTTTTGTATTTTCCGCAGTAACATTCAAAGTCCCGCGTAGGTCCAAATATTCTTTCGTCAAAGAGTCCGTCTTTTTCTGCTCTAAAAGTTCTGTAGTTGATGGTTTCAGGCTTTATAACTTCACCATATGACCAGTTTTTAATGTCTTCTGGAGAAGCAACGGTAATTCTCAATCCTTCAAAATCAGAAATGTTAATGACATCATTTTTGCGATTTGATGCTTTGGGAGCAAATGCTCCATCTCTGTATTGTTGATTTCCGTCTTGTGGTTCCATATATTTTAGACAAGGCCTTATTATACTATCCCCTGGGGAATAGGTCTACTTAAGCCTTAGGCATTTCCTCCTTTTCGAGATCTTCCTCAGTCGGCTCAGCTTGTTCAGCCGGCTCGGTTACTAATTCAGCTTCAGGAATAACTACTTGATCCGCTTCATTTGTCTCAACATCCTCACCCTCTAAAGCTTCCTTTAATTCTTCCGCTTCTTTTTTCACTTCCTCTGACATCTCACTTATTTCTTCTTCTTCAGCTATAACTGCGTGTGTAGGCTGTATATTCATACCCAATGATTGAAGTTCTCGGATCAAAACTTTAAATGATTCCGGAACCTTTGGAGTCGGAATATCAACACCTTTGATAATTGCTTCAAATGCCTTTGCTCTACCTGCTACATCATCGGATTTGATTGTTAACATCTCCTGAAGTGTATATGCAGCTCTATGTGCTTCAAGTGCCCAAACTTCCATCTCCCCAAGTCTTTGTCCTCCCATTTGCGCTTTTCCGCCGAGCGGCTGTTGGGTAACCAATGAGTATGGACCTGTCGATCGTGCGTGAGTTTTATCCTCAACCATGTGAATAAGTTTCATGATGTATCCGATACCAACGACGACGTTGTTTTCGTATGCATCACCAGTTCGAGCATCGTATAGTTTTACCTTCGCATCGGCCGGAATTCCAGCCTCTTTCATAAGTGCAAAAAGCCGTTCTTCTTCTGTTTTTTCAAAAACAGGCACTGCAATTTTATCTCCAAGTCTTTTTGCTGCCCAACCTGCATGAGCCTCCAAGAGCTGACCTAGATTCATACGTCCAAGTACTGAAATCGGAGAAATTATAATATCAATCGGTGTTCCGTCTTCAAGGTATGGCATATCAGATGCCGGAACTATCTTTGAGATTACACCTTTATTTCCGTGTCTACCTGCAAGCTTATCTCCAACAACCACGTGACGGAGCTGGGCAACTTCAATTTGAAGCTTTCTAATTGTACCGGGCTCCAATTCGTCGCCTTTTTCCCGGTCAAGAACCTGAATAGAGGTAACAATTCCGTGCTCTCCATGAGGCATTCTCAAAGACGTATCTCTTACTTCTCGAGCTTTTTCTCCAAAAATAGCTCTCAATAATCTTTCTTCCGCAGTAAGCTCAGTCTCACCTTTTGGAGCAATTTTTCCGACCAATATATCTCCGGGAATTACCTCAGATCCAACAACAACAATTCCATCCTCATCAAGGTTTGCCAAGTCTTCCTCGGCAACGTTTGGAATATCTCTCGTTGTTTCCTCAGGTCCCAATTTTGTGTCAACAACCGTTGCTTCATATTTTTCGATATGAACTGAGGTTAGCTCGTCGTCCTTAACAAGTCTGTCTGAAATAACAATTGCATCCTCATATCCGAGTCCATCATATGATGCATATGCAATAAGAAGATTTTTACCAAGAGCCAATTCCCCATTATCTGTTGCCGGTCCGTCGACCAAAACGTCACCTTTTTTGACTTTTTGACCGGTAAATACAACAGGTTTTTCAGAAAAATACGTATTCTGAGCTGTTCTTTTGAATTTTTCAATTTCAAACTCTACTTTTCCGTCTTTACCTGTCAGTTCAACCTTATTTGCATCTACAAAACTGATTTCCCCATCAAAAGGAGCCTTTACAACTCTTCCCATAGCCTCAGCAACGGTTGCCTCCATTCCGGTTCCGACAACCGGTGATTCCGTTTTTACCAATGGTACGGCCTGACATTGCATGTGGGTTCCCATAAGTGCACGATTTGCTTCGTCGTGGTCAACGAATGGAATAAGAGATGCTGATGTCCCGACCACCTGACGTGGAATAACGTCAATATATTGAATTTTACCTCTTTCAACCTCAAGATATTCTCCACGGTGTCTGGCCGGAACTAAATCGTCAACGATATATCCCTGTTGATCAACGGAAATATCGGCATGTGTAATGAATTGATCGGATTCAACATCCGCGTCAAGGTATACAATTTCTTCTGTCACTTTGGATAACATTTTGTTTCCTTTTTTCTCCTGAACAACTACTCTGTACGGTGCCTCAAGAAAACCGAATGCATTTACCCGTGAATAGAGAGCAAGATACGTAACAAGTCCGATATTAGGACCTTCAGGACTTCTTACGGGACAAATCTTTGAGTACTGAGATGCATTGATATCGCGAATTGAGAATGATGCTCTTTCCCGTGAGATACCACCTGTTCCCATAACGGTTAGGCGTCTTAAGTTATCGATTTCTGCTAGAGGATTTGTCTGATCTAAAATTGCTGAAAGTTGAGAAGTTCTAAAGAATTCGTTAATTGCAGCAATTATTGGGTGCGCATTTATAAAATGTGAGGGCGAATAAACTTCTTCGGTTGAGGTCAAAGACATTTTTTCCTTGATTATTCTTTCAAGTCTCAATGCTCCAACCCTAAAAGCAGTAGTTTGGACCAACTCGCCGACAGAACGCACACGTCTATTTGCCAAATGGTCGATATCATCAACCTTTCCTTTCCCTTGAGAAAGACCGATAAGGTATTTAATAATTCCAATGATGTCATCGACAGCCAATGTTGCAACCGCAGAATCCACGTTTTGATTTAGTCCATTTAATTTCTTGTTGATTTTGTATCTTCCAACCATTGAGAGGTCATATCTTCTTCTGTCAAAAAATGTATCTCTGAAGTTTTGTCTAATTGTATCGATAACTACCGGTTCTCCTGGATTTAATTTTTTGAAAATTTCAATAAGAGCATCTGTAGATCCTTTTGCTTCGTCTTTCTCAAGAGTATTTTTGATAATAATGTCTGCTCCTTCGGTATCAGCAAATTTTTCATAAATTTCCTCATTTGTTTCAATTCCTAATGCCTTCAAAAATACGGTTCCTAAGAATTTTTTGCGTCTGTCAATTCTGACAACAATCATGTCAGTTCTGGTTGTTGAAATTTCGAGCCATGATCCATGTACTGGTCTGAGTTCTGCGGTATAAAGGGTTTTGCCGGTGATTGGATCCTCAGATCCGGTGAAAAATACGCCTGGAGAACGGACAATCTGATTAACAATAACTCTTTCGATTCCGTTCACAATAAATGTCGCACGATCGGTCATTTTTGGTACTTCGCCCAAGAAAACTTCTTGTGTAACTTTTTTACCTGTTTTTTTATTAAGGAGGGTTGCTTCTACTGTTAGGGGGGTAAAATACGTAAGTCCTTTCCTCATTGCCAACTCTTCGGTTATTTTTGGTTCTCCAAGTCTGTATTCGCCTAGAGATAGTTCCCAATTCTTACCGGTAAAATCTTCAATCGGAGAAATTTCTTCTATTACTTCATGTATTCCTTCACGGATAAACCAATCATAAGACTCCTTCTGAATCCCCAAAAGATCCATTTCGGGCAACTTGTCCACCTGCTTGCCCCAATATTGTCTCAATTTATTTTGCTTTGCCATCGGAAATAAAATAGAAGTTGTCTCCCAACTCACGAAAAAAAAGGATGAGCGTCCAAACACCCATCTTTTTTTACATGTTGTTTACATATACAGTATTTGAATTTTCTTGTCAATACCCTATTTGCAACACACGCTCAAATTTAGTTTAGATAATTTGCAATATTCTCGTTATGCTTCATAAGTGTTTCTGCAAAGTGCACATTTCCTTTGAGGTCATGAATATAAAAATAATAACCGCTTTTTGCGGGATTTGCTGCAGCCCGAATTGCCTCAAGTCCCGGATTTGCAATGGGCCCCGGTGGAATACCCGGATTTTTATAGGTGTTGTATGGTGAATTTAGAGCCTTGTCGGCGCTTGTCGGCACGCTCCACCATTTACCTTGCGCGTCTTTACCTTTTATATATTGAAGAGTTGCGTCTATGTCCAAAGCCATTCCGTCATTTAACCTGTTTGCAATAACGGATGAGATCATTACTTTTTCGTCGTCCCTTAACGCCTCGCGCTCGATTAATGAGGCAATTGTTATAATCCGCAGAAGATCTGAATCAACAGGAGATATTCCTATGCTCTGGATTTTTGAATTGAATGTATTTCTCATGATAGATACTACTGTTTCAACATCCGCATCCCTGGGAATAAGGTACGTATCAGGGAACAAGTAGCCTTCATTAGCTTCGAGTACGGTGACCCAATTACTATTATATGTTCCAATGTTTTTTTGCAGAACCTGTGCAACCTCAGCCGCCCGGTATCCTTCGGGGATTGTTATCCACACGTCAACCGACCCGTGCCCTAAAGTATCCATGATCTTTGTTAAATCCATTGAAGGCGATAACTTATAAGAACCTGCCTGCACGTCACGGTCTAACTTATTAAGCTTAGTGTAGAGAAAAAATACAACAGGATCCTTGATAAGACCAACTTCTTTGAGGTCATTTCCTATTGTTCGCACTGCAGATCCCTTAGGTATGACAAAGCTTTTTTGTGTCGTGTCTTTAGGATCAACAGCAGACATTCCATTGTTCCACCAAAGTACCGTTCCAAGCACAATTACGATTAAAATGATCCCAACAACCAGAGGCTTTCGCATAATTTCACCTATTGTAACATATGAAAGAAAATGGACTATTCAATATCATAAATGGGGAACATCTCGAGCGAGTCAACCGCTTCAGACAACCTGTGATCCGTTTCGCTATACATTTGAAATAACACCTCTTTGTTTGAAACCGTATCATCAACCCTCTTGTGCAAGAAAAGACCAGCTCTTCTATCCTGCGGTGCTCCCAACACTTTTGCAATTATAGAAACATTATGACTATTAATATGTAGAATTTTTCCGGATTTATCAGAGGGTACTTCCGTAGTCTTCGGACCCGCGTGAAGCCTATTTGACCTAACTGTCGGGTCTCCTTGCTGTGCCTCGACAATTTCCATCATTTTTTTATGAGCACGGCCGCTTACCAAAATGTCAGTCGCCCAAGCAAGAGTAGATTCATAAAGCTTTGCTTCCTCCTTTATCTTTTCATCGGCATCAGGCAAACACAATTTTAAAAGTTCTGATGCAAGAAGCAGTGATTTTTCCTCTAGTGGAAGCGGCCTTGATTCCTCCTGCTCAAGCACTTTTAATGCGTCAACAGCTTCAAGTAACGGCCCTATTCCATTACCGGCAGGCTCCTTAGCAAAAGAAAGTACAGTCTCAAGCTTTATATCAAATCTCCTTGCTAAATATTTAAATTTGCGCGCAAGTCCCTCTGCATCTTCTTTATGGTGAACTTTCATTGTTTTTCCATAAGGAATATCTATCACCACATGGTTAGAACCAAATGCCACCTTCTTTGCCATTACTGACACTAAAATCTTATCAAAACTTTCAAGCGCTAAAGGTTCTTCAACGTGAATGATTTCATCATCCGCAGGAGCAATCTTAAAACTTCCACCCCATACTATGCAGGCATTTGTTTTTCGCACAATTTCATATATTTGTTTCTCATCAAATGTAACTTTGGCTATTGTCTCCATCGAATCAGCAGTTCCTGCAGGAGTAGTAATTGCTCTAGAGGAGCTTTTGGGGATAAGAAACCCGGCTGAGGCAACAATAGGAACAATTACCATCGTTGCCCGAGTTCCTGGAAGACCGCCAATCGAATGTTTGTCAGCGACAATTCCTTCAAATTTAAGCTTTTCCCCTGTTTCAACCATAGCTTTTGTAAGAAAATATATTTCGTCATAGCTAAATCCTTTAGAGTATCCTGAGGCCGCAAAATAGGTAGTCAAAACATCACCCAACCTATCATTGGCAATTTCATCCATGATTGAGTAAATCTCCTTATAGGAAAGCTTTTTCCCAACTAATTTTTTTTGTATTGCCTTTAGAGCTTGTTCGTTTGACATATTTTATCCTCCGCCCTTTATTGACTCGAGTGCTGTTCTAAAAAATCCTCTTATGATTCTCATTAAATGATAGAAAACAAATGCCAGAGTACGATTTACAGATGGCCAAATATTATAGAAAAATCTGTAAATCCTGTCCTTCCATACCTGCCTTTGATATTGATTTTGCAATTGCTGCTCGCTTTGAAATTGTGAATTTAATCCATCATTCTCCATATTTTAAAATCCTAATTATTTTTTTCCTAAAACTAGACGCTATACGCTAGTAACTAAACGCTAACTTATCATACCTCCTGTAAGCTTGCCCGCACCACCAATCTTTTCCAGGTAGTACCAGGTGGGGTACAAGTTACAATCGTTATATAACTATTATCATAGGCCTGAGAAAAAATATTTGGGTCATCCGAATTCATAACAGAAATTGAATAAACCGAATATTTATAACTGCGTCCATTAACTGTCAAAACAATTTCATCACCATCTTTAAGCAGATGCAAATTGGCAAAAATTGCCATATAGTTTTCCGGATCAAACCACTGTGGAAGCGTTGAGTGTCCAAAGATGACCGATGTCCCCTTTTCTGCCGGACTTTTTGAAGTCGTAAAATATTGTACTAAATGCTTGGATAAATCAAAATCAACAGCTGATACTTTTTTTCCATTTATACCTTGGGACGGAATAGAAAATTCGTATTCGGTAACTTTTTGCACAGATCCGTCGCTTCCAATTCTTTGCTGAGGGAACCAATTCCTTGCGTCTTTATAATTTCCGGTAACATTACTAATACCGCTGCTAAAAAGTCCGGCGATAGAACTTCCCCCATTGAGCACAAACCGCTGTGGAAGTGGAGCCTGGATATTGTTGCCGGCAAATGCCGCAGAAAGATAAAGGTGATACGAAACCAATGGGAAAAAAAAATACAAGATCATAATTACCCCCGCACCAACACTAAGTGCGCCTAAAAATTTCTTTTTTTTCCGCATTAATAAATTGCCTTTTTTATATGAGTATCTATGCATATGGGATTATTGACGAGCTTCTTGTTCGATGGATATATTTTTCTGATTTAATGGCAAAATGAGCGGTAGAAAAGGAATACTTCCGGTAAATTGAATTGTTGCATCGGTAATTCCCGAAATTTCTTTTAATTTACCGATAGCCGCATCACGTCCTTTACCTGCTATTTCCGATGGTACATTTTTTACATCAAGTTGAGGCTTGAAAATCGCATTAAACGAAAGTTTTGCGCTGATATTATTTCTATTTTGCTTGATGTCGGTAATTGTTATTGAGCTATCATCACCGGAAAGCTTAAAATCTTCGGGTACATCAAATTCACTTGAAGAAGAAATAAAGTTGGACAACTCGTCTTTTTTGTATACGCCAAGAGTATACTCAATTGAAGCATTTAGCGTAATATTTTCAGCTTCTTCATTCTCTTTCTTGTCATATTTCTTTTCCTTAAAATCGACCGAAAGAAAGGTAGGCATCAATGCTTCATTTTGAGAAATACGTGATTCAGCGTCACTTTTCGCCTTATCAAAGAGTCTTTCAGTCACGGTTTCCTCCAAAGCAAGCAAATCCTTTTTAGCAACAACCTGAATCTCTTCTTTGCTTCCTCCCGAAAAAGCAGCGTCATTGCGCCCAAAGACGGTGGAAGTTGGCATCCCCTCGATAGTAAAGTTTGTTTGGGAAGGGAGATTGTACTCTTTCCCGAAATTTGAAGCTGTTACTTTAACCTGTGCGTTTGAAAATGATGTCGCAAAAGAACTGGTCGAAGCGATATTGACGGCATCATTAAGAGTAAATTTCAAATTATTAGAAGAAGTAATAGTTGTCCCCTTATCAATCTGCCTCGGACTTTCCGATTTGTTAAAAATTGTAATAGCACCTATTGCCTTCTCGCCTGTATCTTTCTGACCGGTTGTTTCCTGCGATTCTTCTCCTTCAACCTCCTGGACTACAGTTGAGATCCGTAATGTTTTATCCTCAAATGATGATTCACCGCTTGTAGTAAGCGTTATTGCCATAGCATTTTCAGCAAATGCTTTTTGATCCGTAAAAATCGTTACTTTTGCTTTTAATAAAACGGTGTAATAAGCAGTTAGAAGAAGAGCAACGACGAAAAGTGCCGCAAATGGGATTATTAGTCTTCTCCCGTTTCCAACCATTTTGGGAATGCGGCCAACTGATTGAGGCGTAATAAGACCTGCAAAAAATGTTCCTATTCCGGCAGCTAGTGACTTCCCTTCCTTTCTGTTGGGGTCGGGGGTATCTTCTTCAAAAACCTCTTCACCGGCAGCATCACTAGGTTCGTCTTGCCCGTGATGGCGTACGATCGGCTCATGTCCAACCTCTTCTGCAAAATCAAACCCCTCGTCAGCAGGTGTTGCAGCAGGGCTTGGAGGCTGCGTGGGCTGAACACTGGCAATATCTTCGTCCATCAGAAATCCAAAAGTATCCTTACTCTCCGAAACAAACTCCTCATTTTCACCAATTACCTCGCTCGTTGCAATGTTAATATCTCCACTCACGGTAACATTTAATTGAGAAGCAACACCGTTAATTATTGCCTCATTTTCAAATCCACGGTCGAGAATTGCAACTTGCGGAAGATGCATGAAAGGCAATTCTTTGGTCCAATGATGAGAGAGAAACTTCTGAGATACTTCTTCTGCTTCTTTATTGTGAAGGAGTATTATTTTTGAGGGTAAAACGTCGAGTTGCGTGACATTACCCAATAAACGTTCGACCGTTTTTTCCACACCATCCTCAATCGGCCCTTGTTTTATATCGATAATATTCCCGCTTCTTACTATAAAAACACTGAGGTATTTCTCGGATAAATCAACAAAAATTCCGCTTACCGGCACCCCTTCTTTCCTTTGAAGTGATGCAATAATCGCCTCAATCGATACTATAAAGCCCATTGGGGTAAGTGCTAATTCCTCACTCACTTTTTTAAGCTGTGATAGTCTATTTGCTTTAATTTTTCCCTCCTCAACCCATGAATGAGGAACAGAAAAAATTGTTTTTTCAAGTATTGCACCCTCGGGAAGACTCATTTCAAGGCGGGAAATAACAGTATCACATGTTGTTACGAAATCCTCTACAGAAGCGTTATCCAAATCAATCGCGGCCTCATAAGATGCCAAAATTACAAGAACTTTTTCCTGTTCCTTAAAAAGGATAGAAGAAATTTTTTCCGACTCAAAAATAAGAGACAGAAAAAAATCAGTTGAAACAGTCTTGGTTAAAAATGGTATAGCAGGCAGCTTCATGAGTAATTGATTAATGATAAATGATTTATGATTAATGAACAAAGATTAATTTCTATTAATCATTAGCTATTAGCCATCAACCATTTACGTTACCTTCACATAGATACGTCTTACCCCACGGGCAACGCCTTCTTCTTTTAGTATAGCAAAACTTTTAATATGAGATGTTTTTTCAACATGCGGTCCCCCGCAAAACTCGACCGAATAGTCCCCTACAAAATATATTTTTACTTCTTCTGCATATTTATCATTAAAAAGCCCAATCGCGCCTAAATCTCGGGCTTTTTGGAGCGGCATGATTTCAAAGTGAACAGGTAAGTCATTTTTTATTTTCGAGTTTACAATATCTGTTACTTTTTGTATTTCTTCGTCAGTAACCTTTCTGTCAAAGGCGAAATCAAACCTCACCCTCTCCTCAGTTATATTACTTCCTGTCTGATGAACAGAATTTCCCAAAACATCCCTCAACGCCTGATGCATCAAATGCGTAGCCGTATGTCCTTTTACTGTCAACTCGGAATGGTCAGCTAGCCCCCCGGCAAATTTTTGCGCTGCACCTTTGCGCGATAATTCCTGATGCTCTTTGATTTTTTGAGCCAATTCCTGATCATCGAATATGTACCCAAGACTTTTGAGCTGGGTCGGTCCAAGTCCAAACGAAGTGATTGCCTTAAAAGCAACGTCTGCTGAAATTTGAGTTACACCCATCAACTCGTCGCCAACAGTTACTTCATCGGAAATCTTTGCAATTTCACGCTCAATCATCTTTTTTCCACCTGAAAGCGCTTTCTGATACGTTGACTCCTCTTCAAGAATGGTATTTTTTATTTCCTCAAATTTCTCAACAAGAATAGGGTCTGTTTCCTTGTATTGGTTAACTATCGTTTCTAAAATCGGTGAAATATCGGATCCGGAAAGTAGGTAAAAATTATCCAAACCACGCCGGATAAGACGGCGTAAAAGGTATCCCTGTTCTTTATTTGAAGGCTTAACGTTATTTGAAGAAATGAATATTGAGCCGAGGAAGTGATCTAGCACAATTCTCATTTCACGGGCATTATTTTTATATTCTTTTTTAGTATTTGATACTATTGATTCGATAATTGGATAGAAAAGTGATGTTTCAAAAACATCCTGTTTGTTCTCGGTTGCAGCAACAAGCCGTTCAAGCCCGCCTCCAAAATCCACATTTTGCTTTGGCAATTTTTCAAATCCACTATCACGCTTTATATACTGCATAAAAACAGAATTCCCTATCTCCATATACCTCCCACAATCACAATTGACGTGACAGGGTTCCACCCTTTCAACTGTTTTTTCATATATTTCGTGCGAACCTAAATCCTCACCAAAATCGTAAAATACTTCGCTGTCTGGTCCACCAGGCTCACCAATTGGCATTTTATCGGGAGTACCGCTTCTACTCCACCAATTTTTCTCAACTCCATACTTAAAAATTCTATTTTCCGAATTTATTCCTTTTTCCTCAAATAAATTTTTCCAAATCTCCAGACTCTCCTTGTCTTCCTCAATTCCATCAAAACCTGAGAAAACAGTAACGTAAAGTTTGGATGGATCAAGACCTAGGCCTTCTGTTTTGCTAGTCAAAAACTCGAAAAACCATGAGATTTGTTCTTTCTTGAAATACCCGCCTAGACTAGCCGTATCTCCAGGCGAGGCTGGGTCACCCAAACTCCAATTTCCAAGCATTCTAAAAAATGTAGTATGTCTGTTGTCTCCAATTTCATCGATATCCTGTGCTCGAAAACAATTCTGTGCGTTAACTAGACGCAGTCCTTGTGGATGCTGTTCCCCCAAAAGAAACGGGACTAAAGGCTGCATTCCTGAAGAAGTAAACAAAGTTGTAGGATCATTTAAAGGGACAAGAGATGAGTTCTCAATTCTAACATGACCTCGTTTTTCGAAAAATTGGATATATCTATTTAGAATTTCTGAAGCTGTCATTATAGGACCAATTGTAGCAGATTATCCTCAAAAACTCGAGGTAATTACTCTTGGAGTGATGAGGGTTGTTCAGGTGTATATTTTAATTGAAGACTAACGTTTGGGTCCATTGTTCTCATAAATGAATACCCTGAACCATTAATTTCCCCTGCTCTTAAGTATTTTGCTTCTTCATGACGATTTTTTCCATCATATTGGAAAGAGGAAAAACCAAATATTTCATCATCATCAGTTACTTTCACGACGTGTCCTTGCACATAATGACCATCCGGAGTTTTACCCTCGTGAATATGAGAAAAAACACTTCCCACCTCAACGGGTTCTTTTTTTACAACTTCGAAATCCTGATCAGGTCGATAATAGATAGCTTCAATTGCCATATTGGTAATATACCACTAGTCAACTTAATGTCAATAGTAAAATTTGCCACGACACCGGAAACAAAACAGACTAGAAAAGTTTTCTTAATCTTTCATCAAAGTCATTGGAATCATTATTTACGAATTCGGCATGGACAACATTTACCTTTTCCCATTTCTTCTTATAATCTTCCAAAAGATCTATAGTAAAAAAATGCTTTTTCCTATTTGAAATGCGTTTTATGTGTGTTCTATCATCTGTTGTTACAAGAATGAGTTTTACTTTTCCGGAAAAAGAATTAATTATCAAACCCCTTGAGACATTATCGGGAAGACTGTCTGCAACAGCAATATTTTCGTGATGTTTTTGCATTTGTTTGAGGTGTTGAATTATCCGACCCAATTTTAAAAGTCTATCCTCAACAGAAAAAGATTTATTCAACAATTTTTCCCGATCTTCATCTGTCAAAAAATCATCAGCATCAATGTGGGGAAAGTGTCCAATTCGCGCCAAGTGAGAAGCGCAATAATCTTTGCCAATTCCGGGATATCCAAAAAACCAATATATCATGATTTAACTGAAAGTTCGTGTAAAACTCCTTCCCTTAACACACCGTCTTCCAGAGGACGAAAAATGTGCTCGGCATCAACAAACTCAAAGCTATCTCCTACCGGTTCAAAAAAAGTAGTTCTCAAACACTTTTTACCATCATCAATCGTTGATATTGAAAAATCTTTTGCTGCCATCCTTACAATCGTAGGATTTTGACCAAAAATATCTTCTTGCTCCAAAAGTCGCGAGGCTGCGATAAAAAAATCTCTTCTCTTGTACTGTATGTCATCAATTTCTACCATCTTTTATATGAATTTCCGAAGTGAACACTCCACGTGCTTACATGATGCTTTACAGTATTCGCGTCCATAATATATAAGACCCAAACCAAATTCCCGCCAGTCTTTCTGAGGGACTATCTCCATTAAATCGCGTTCAATTTTTACCGGATCTTTTTGACTACTCAAACCAAACAAATTTGCAAGTCGCTTGACGTGGGTATCAACAACTATTCCCTCTGATTTTCCAAAAGCCTCCTGCAAAATTACATTTGCTGTTTTGCGACCAATAAATGGAAGCTTTAAGAGATCATCCATATTCTCGGGCATCTTGCCTTTGTATTCGGTTGAAACAATATCCGCTGCTTTTTTTATAGCTTTTGCTTTTCCTTTATAAAAATTTATCGAATGAATATCTGTCTCAAATTCTTGTAATGAAACTTTAGTATAGTCATTTAAAGTTTTGTATTTTCGAAACAATATATCGGTTACTTTATTGACTCCAACATCCGTTTGCTGAGCGGAAAGTGCAACAGCAACATACAGTTCCCAAGGGTTTGAGTGATTGAGTGGCGTCTTAGGATTGGGAAACAATTCTTTAAGTTTTGAAACAATATCTTTCGCCTTTTGATTATTATTCATAATTTAATTATATATTACTCTATATTTAATAATTTGCCATTCTGTGCGTAGCGTATGAAAAATTAACGAGCAAACGTTAAGAAAAAGAAAAGTCGAATACGCACCGCTTGCATATGAGATGCTTTTCTTTTTTAGTTTGGCGAGAGAGTTTTAAATACTCGGAGCACGGCATGGCAGAGGCTTTACTACTTTCCCCGGCAGGAAAGTACAAGAAAAAACGAAGGAATACTAGATCCCGGATCAAATCCGGGATGACAATACTTTATTCAATTATCTTACTCAAAACTTTAGCCAATTTTTCTGGATCGTGCCGCAAAAACATACCTTCTCTTAAGAAATCGGCAGCAATTATATTTGAATCTTTCAAATCATTTTTTACAAATTCTACATTCTCCTTTTCATAACGTTTTACAATTTCACCTGTTGGTTTTTCCGTATTTACCGTCACGCAGTCAATTATATTTTTTCCCAAATATTCCTCCATCTTCTCAACAAAATCGGAGGCTAAAAATCCATTGGTTTCACCGAATTTTGTCATGATGTTTACGTTATAAATAATTTTTGCTTTGGTATTTTTTAAAGCCGAGACAATCCCCTCAACAACAAGATTTGGCAAGATGGAAGTATAAACATCCCCGGGTCCTAAAATAATTGCATCAGCTTTTTTGATAGCTTCAAGGGCCTTAGGGTTTGCTTTTGCATTCGGTTTTAAAAAAATATTTTTGATACTTATTGTCCCATCATGCTTTGGAATATCAATATTTGTCTCTCCTTCAACAACTTTTCCATTAGAAAGCGTTGCAAAAAGTTTGGTTCTGGTTAAAGTCACAGGAATTACTTCTCCCTTTATATTGAGCACGTCTCCTGCCTCCGCTATCGCGCTTCCAAAATCCCCTGTTATTTTTTCAAGAGCTGTCAGAAGTAAATTTCCCATACTGTGTCCTTTGAGCGACGTCTCTTCACCAAACCTGAAATTGAAAAGCTCGGACAGTACTTTTTTATTAGAATCGGACAAAGCAATTAAAGCCCGCCTGATATCTCCTGCCGGAAGAGTACCAAATTCTTCACGAAGTAACCCAGTCGACCCTCCATCATCAGCCATAGATACTATTGCGCAAAGCTCAAAAGGGTAATCCTTAAGTCCCGTCAAAACCGTAAAAACACCCGTTCCTCCCCCAATTACAACAACTTTTTTCATAAACTTAGAAGAATTGTATACTTCTTTTTTCTAACATTCAAACCCATTTATTTATGTATCATATATTGATATATGATACATAATATTATTGATAAATTTATGATATAGTACATCATATAAATGGACTCGTCACGAAGAATTGCAAAATTGCTGCTTTCAATTGACGCCGTAACCATTTCTCCTGATAACCCGTACCGTTATTCATCCGGAATTCTATCTCCCGTCTATTCGGACATGAGACTGCTTGTTTCTTATCCAACAGAGCGCAAAATTGTCATAAATGAATTGGCAAATATTATTAAAGGTCTTGGCAAGTGCGATATACTGGCAGGAACTTCAACTGCGGGAATTCCTCATGCTGCATTTTTAGCAATGAAACTTGATATGCCAATGGTTTATGTAAGGGGCAAAGCAAAAGACCACGGTAAAAAATCCCAGATTGAAGGTCTCTTTAAAAAAGGACAAAGGGCAATAATAATTGAAGACCTTATATCAACCGGAGGGAGTTCTCTTGAAACTTTAGAAGCGTTGAAACATGCAGGAGGAAAAGTAAAAAATATTGTCGCAATTTTTACCTACACAATGCCTATCTCAGTTGCCAATATGAAAAAGGCGGGAATAAAACTTACAACACTTACAACGTTTCCCCAGGTAGTTGATATGGCGGTCAAAATGGGAAAAATGAAGGAAAAAGACAAACAAACCGTTCTTGACTGGCTCAAGGACCCCGCAGGTTGGGGAAAGAAAATGGGATTTGAGAAATAAGTTTATAGAGTTGCCAAACTTTGACCAATTTGGTTATGTAATTTTTCAGCTTCAGCTTTTGCAGCTGCCGCAAAATCCTCACCATTTGACGCAAAAATAATTCCACGAGACGAACTTATCAAGAAATTTTTCTGCACAGCTTTCACCGTTTCCTCAACGTCTCCACCCTGAGCACCCACTCCTGGAATAAGAATCGGGATACTGCCATCGATATTTCTAACCTTCAAAAGTTCCTCCGGGTAAGTCGCTCCAACTACAAGTCCAACGTTACCATTTTGATTCCAATTTACAGAGACCTTCTGAGCAACCGCTTGATAAAGAGGAATATCATTTGACAGTATATCCTGAAATTCCCCTGCTCCGGGATTTGAAGTTCTGCATAAAACAAATACCCCTTTATCTTTTTTTTGTAAAAAAGGCTCTAGTGCTTCACGACCCAAATATGGATGAACGGTAATTGCATCTGAGTAAAGATAATCAAATGCAAATTTTACGTAACCCTCATTAGTATTTCCGATATCTGCTCTTTTTGCATCAAGAATAACTACAATTTCTGGATATTTTGACTTTATATATTCAGTTGTTTTTTGTAATTGTTCAATGCCCTTAACACCTAGTGCCTCGTAAAAAGCGGAATTGGGCTTATATGCGGCAACCAGATCACCGGTCGCATCCACTATCTCTTTGTTAAATTCAAAAAAATTGTTAACGCCCCGGGGGAGTTTTTCAGATACAGGATCGAGGCCAATACAAACAAACTTATTTTCGGTCCACTTTTTTTGAAGCTTTGATATAAAATCCATGCCCTATAAAAAAACTGCCAGTTGGCAGTCCTTATTCTACAACCTGCGAACATCAATCCACAAGGTCTACTTCTTTCGAATTCCCCTAAATAGTCTGCGCCTAACAGGCTCGGGCTTTGGGGATTCTGTTTTTTGAGATTGCGCTTTTTCGACATCAACCTCACCACTCATCATCTCTTCCTCATCATCGTTAAGTATGGTCTCGATGTCATCCATATTGATGGTATTTCCAACATACTCGAGTCCATAGTCTGCGATATCCTTAAGAATTTTACGCCCTTTTTTTGTGCTAAGCAGAGCTCCAATAGCACCACCAATGATAAGTCCTACCAGAAGTCCGCTTGGTCCCTTTTTTTCTTGCATGTCATTCCTTCTTTCTTTTGAATAATGAGATTATACTTGCAATTGACCCTAAAGCTGACGCTCCACCAAACATATTCGTAAAAGAATTGAGAGAATTCGTGACGTTATCGGAAACATTTTCAGCATCTTCAAGGATATTATTGGTGCGTCTGATTGTCTGACGAAGATCACGGAGTATGTAAAAAACCTGAATACCAAGAATTACAAAGAGAATAGTAAGAAGTACGATAACGAATAAAAGAACAGCCTGGACAGTATCTATCATAGTTTAACAAACGTACCACGTGAAAATTTTAAAATCAATATAACAAAGTATATAGAAGATGAGAAAAGTACTGCACTCTGAGGTTTGATATACTTAATTTTATGTCTGTACTAAAAGTTGACGACTTAACAAAAAAATTTGGACAATTTGTAGCAGTTAACGATATTTCATTTGAACTTGAGGAAGGTGAAATACTGGGCTTCTTAGGTCCGAATGGTGCCGGAAAAACGACTACACTGCAAATGCTAGTTGGTTCACTGACCCCGACATCAGGCGAAATTACCTATTTTGGAAAATCGCTTTTCAAAAAACGTGAGGAAATTTTAGATCAGATTAATTACTCTACAACCTACACTAGTCTTCCCTGGAATTTATCAGTAAAAGAAAACCTTACCTTCATCTCATATCTATATACTATCTCTAACCGGAAAAAGAGACTTGGTGAAATAATCGAAATCTTTAAATTGCAAGACTTACTGAAGCAAACAGTAGGGAGTCTTTCTGCGGGACAAAAAACCAGAGTCAATCTCGCAAAATCATTCCTAAACTATCCAAAAGTGCTTCTTCTCGATGAACCAACTGCCTCACTTGATCCGGATATAGCAAAATATTTACGTGATTTTATTCTCGAAGAAAGAAAAGAATATAAAGTTTCGATCCTGTTTACTTCTCACAATATGAAAGAAGTGGAAGAAATTTGCGATAGAGTGATCTTTATAAATGGAGGCTCAATTATTTCAAATGATACTCCGATAAATCTTGCGAAGAAAATCAATATGACTCAAATAGAGCTTCTCCCGGAAAATCCAAAACAATTAACCGATTTTTGCTTAGTAAATAAAAATAAATATACTCAGACTAAAAAATACGTAACAATTTCCTTGGAAGAACATGAAATACCTAAATTTCTACAACAACTTGCCGAAAACAAGATCCTTTATTATGAAATCAGCATTAATAAGCCAACGCTGGAAGACTATTTTCTGAAAGCATCAAAAGGAGGATTCGATGAAACCACATAGAATATTTGCAATTTTTTTAAGACATATATTTAATTTTAGACGCAGTTTTGACAGACTCAGCGATGCATTTTACTGGCCTACAATCGACCTTATTATATGGGGTCTTACAAGCTCCTATTTTGTTTCCCTTGCACCAAATACAGGAAAGGTCATGCTGGCAGTAATTGGTGGAATAATCTTTTGGGTTATTCCCTGGAGAGCGCAATACGAAATTACCGTAAATGTATTAGTAGAGCTATGGGATAAAAATCTAACAAATATTTTTGTTGCTCCTCTAAAATTTTCAGAATGGATAACTTCTCTTATTTTAGTTGGATTAGCAAAAGCGCTAGTAAGCGTTGCTTTCGCAGCATTAGTTGCCTATGTTCTTTATAAGGTAAATATATTTTCGTATGGATTTTACCTTCTCCCATTCCTTTTTCTTTTACTCATGTTTGGGTGGTGGGTTGGTTTTTTGGTTGCAGCAATTCTTATGCGCTATGGCTCCCGGGTGCAAACACTTGCTTGGACAGTAACGTGGGCGGCAGCTCCATTCTCTGCAATATATTTTCCTGTTTCAATCCTACCGGATTGGGCGCAACTCATTGCCCGGGCTCTTCCCTCAAGTTACGTTTTTGAAGGAGGAAGACAAGTCATCTTTGAACACACACTTAATTGGAGTTACGTTTGGATAAGTCTCTTTCTAAATATTTTATATCTTACAATCTCGATTGTTTTATTTAGAAATAGCTTCAAAAAAGCTCTTGAAAGGGGACTGCAAGGAATTAATTAACGCACTGATACGTGAATTGTTTTTCTTGTATTCTTCCCGTTCCTGTTCTTTGAATCAATAGTAATTTGCCGTTCTCCTTCAAAGAGATATAGTGTTTTTCTAAATGTGCCATCAAGCTGCACATACGATTCTTCGTTATTAATAAGAACCGTTGCATACGGATCGGTCTTTCCTGCAACTTCAACAATATTATTTTTAACAACTGTATTATTTTTAGGCTCTACTATCTCAAGCCGTGGTCCGAAAAAATAAGAACTATACTGAAAAGCTATATAGCCCAAAATTGCAAGAACAGTAAGCCCTATTACAAAATTTCGTGGAGTGAAAATAACAATCCTTCTTATTGTCTTGTCTTTACTCTTAAAAGTTGGGAGTATCTTTCCCTGTACTCCTTCGTATTCGCGCCTGAATAACGCAGCAGCCTTATTCTTATCCACACCGATATATGTGGCATAATTCTTAATAAAACCCAATGCGTAACTCTCCGACGGAAGGGCGTCGTAACGGCCGTCTTCAATTGCCATCAGAAATTGTTTTTTTATTTTTGTTGCTTTTACAACTGTTTCGAGGCTATAACCGCGCTCCAATCGGGCATCTTTAAGAATTTCGGATATTTTACGCATAATAATAACAAAATATTGCTAAATTGTTCTATTGTTAAAATGAATTGTTTGGAAGTTTTTAGCAATGAAGCAATCTAACAATTTATATTTCCTCTGATGCAACTGGACCATTTAAAAATTCGTCTGCATTTCTGACCAGTACGTCACGGGGCTTTGATCCATCAGCGGGTCCGACAACTCCTGCCTCTTCAAGTTGCTCCAAAAGGCGGGCGGCTCGGTTGAACCCGATCTGAAGTCTCCTTTGTAAGAGAGATGCTGACGCACGATCGTGCTGAGTGATCATCCTAACCGCCTGGTCAAATAGCTCATCATGTCCACCATCCCCACCTACACCTGTCGCCATAATTCCACCCCTTCCTTTAATATTAACAGCCTGTTCTATAACTTCAGATGTATATTCAACAGGAATCCCCTTAGATTTAATGAAATTAACGAGTCTCTTGACATCCTGGTCGCTTACAAATGTACCCTGAATTCTTGTAGGTTTTGCCTGATCCGGAGGGACATATAGCATGTCTCCTTTTCCAAGCAATTTTTCGGCACCCGGTCCGTCAATAATAACTTTAGAGTCGATACCGGACGAAACATTAAATGCAATACGGCACGGAATATTGGCTTTAATAAGTCCGGTAATAACATCAACCGATGGACGCTGCGTTGCCAAAACCAAATGAATACCGGTTGCTCTGGCCATCTGGGCGAGACGGGCTATACTGTCCTCAACCTCAACGGGAGCCAAAGCCATAAGGTCCGCCAATTCGTCCATAACAATTACAATATAGGGAATTGCCTGAAATCCTGCGAGTTCATTATAACTGTCGATATTTTTAACTCCTGCTTCTGCAAATTTTGAGTACCTCTTATCCATTTCCTTAAGCGCCCACTTAAGAGCGGAAACAGACTGATCTGCCTCAACTATTACGGGAGATAAAAGATGAGGAATACCGTTATATCCTGTTAACTCAACTCTTTTAGGATCGATCATGATAAATTTTACCTCAGATGGAGACGCTCTGAATAAAATTGATGAAATAAATGCATTTACCATAACCGATTTTCCCGAACCGGTCGTACCTGCTATTAATGTGTGCGGCATTTTAGTAATATCGGCAACAATCGGATCTCCCGATACATTAAGTCCCAAGGGCACCGCAAGTTTTGATTTGGTTTCCTGCATTTTTTTGGACTCAAGCATTGTCCGGAGAGAAACAAATTCCAATGACTTATTTGGTATCTCTATCCCAACCAAATTACGGCCAGGAATTGGAGCCTCAATTCTAATTTGCCCTCCAGGAGCTTCCGTATTAAGCGCCAAATCATTGGATAGGGTTGTTATTTTCGTAAGTTTTGTACCTTGAGGTATACGGATGGCGTATTGTGTGACAGACGGACCAACATTTATCTCGGCAACTTGTGCTTTTACATTAAAACTTTGCAATGTGCTCTCAATTGTCGCAGCAATTCTCTTAACATCTCCCGTATCTCGCTTTTTCTCCTTGTTCTCGGCAAGAAGTGAAAATGGGGGATATTCCCACATACCCATCTCTAACTGTTTGTTAAGAATCATTTCTTCAGGTAGAACACCTTTTCTAGCAGGAGGCATAAGAGGTGCTGCTGACTTTGCAGGAGTTGTAACAGTTTCGACCTTTGCCTCCGAAATTTTCAGGTCATCATCCAATCCCTTTATTTTCATAGGCTGCATATCGGTTGCAAATTTATCTTTTGTTTTGAGAAGTGGCACAACACCTTTCCCCACTCCACTTCCCGCCCCCTTCAACGTGGAAAAAATAAACATTCCAATTTCTGTAAAAGACATATTCATGCAAACCACAAAACCAATAAATGCACCTAAAGCAAAAAGTAATACGGTGAGAAGTGATCCAAGGATATTACTGATATAAAAGAATAAATCGTGCCCTACCATTCCGCTTTGGAACAATCCTAAAATAGAAATGGTAAATACTATAAATCCGATTGAAATATTTGGTCGGGACAGACTATTTTTCATTTGCAGAATAAAAAGCGCGACCAATATGCAAACGACTGGTATCAGAAAGGAGAAAAATCCAAAGAAATTAATCAAAAAATCATTGAGCTGTATGAGGGCCGAACCGCTCCTTGTATATGAAAGGGCACTTGCAATAGCTAAAAACACTAAAGCAATTGCTGAAAGCGTATAAACCGTTCCTTTCCGAAGCTTAAAACCTCCGCTTCTTCTTTTATATGTACCTCTTTTTTTTGCTTTTCTTTTCTTTGCCATAAATTAATTTGTATCGAAGCAATACTTGCCCATAGATGACCCATTATAGCAATAACCAAGCTTTATATTCCAATTCCCAAAAACGGTTTTAACAATACCCAAAGGCTATACCCTATTTATTCCAAGCCATTGACCGGTATTCCTCGATGCACCTGTGTGTATTAAAATATGCACCCAAAGTGATAGCGTGCTTCATTCTGCTTATCCAATCCTTCTTGTTGTTGTAGTAGAGTGGGATAATCTCATTTTGCAATTTATTATACATATCATCAATATCCTGCTTGTCATCATTTGCAGGACTAACACTTGTATCCATTGGCCCAATTGAAAATCCCGACTCGGTATCCATTTTATATCCCTCAATCCACCATCCGTCTAATACTGAGAAATTCAAAACTCCATTCATGGCAGCCTTCATACCGCTTGTTCCTGATGCTTCAAGCGGTCGCCTTGGGGTATTTAGCCACACATCCGACCCGCGCACTAATTGACGGGCAATAAGTGGTGAGTAATTTTCCAGATACACAACTTTTATTCGTCCCCGTAATTGTTTTGAGATATCTATGATCTGCTTTACAAAATTTTTTGCTCCTTCATCTCCTGGAGCAGCTTTCCCACACTGGATGATTTGAAGCTTTCCTTCCCCAATTGACAAGAGTCTTTCAAGATCCGAATACAACAAAAGCGGACGCTTGTATGGAACAAGTCTTCGGGCTAAAGAAATAGTTAGGATATCTATATCAAATTGTTCAGGCTCGGGAGGATTTTCTCGCTCCTCAACACTGCTGACAGAGGTCAAGTGGTTGTTAACATGATCCAGCAATTTTCTTTTTTCCGCTTGGTGCGCACGCCACAATTCATCATCCGGTATCTTCTCAACTGCCTCAGATAAAACTTTTGGGTCCTGGAACCATTCGGGTATAAACTTGTCATATAAATTCGCAAGCTCTGTACCTACCCAAGTCCTGTGATGAACCCCATTTGTAATTGAATTTATCTTAAATTGAGGAAACATCGCAGAGCTTACCTCCCCGTGTTTTTGTGATACACCAAAAATATAGTGACTCTCTGACATACCAAGTATTGTCATATGCAATTCTTTTTCGCTAGCGATTTTTTTAATATGCCAAGGCAGAATATCCCCGGCCACTTTATGCGCATAGTCATAATCAAATCTGTCATGACCTTCAGGAATCGGTGTGTGCGTTGTAAAAACACATAGTTTTTTTACTTGCTCATCGTCAAAATTCTTCTCTTGCAAAAGACCAAGCGGAACAAATGAAGCATGCCCCTCATTCATGTGGAACGTTTTTACATCATGATAGCCCAATTGTCTCAACATCTTGACTCCTCCAACACCTAAAAGAACCTCTTGTGCCAACCTCACATTGCCTTCATATAACGATTTAGTGAGACTTCTTGCATAATCAGAGTTATCAAGAAAATCGGTATCTAAAAGATACACCGGTACAACAAATCCTGTTGATCCTACAAAATCATATCTCCAAACACCAACTATCACTTTTTCGTTTTGAATTGTGATCTCAATCCGTTCAGGAAGTTTTGTGAGCTGGTCATTTTTGTGCCACACGAGTGCTTCGTAATTCTGAGATCCGTCGGAAGAGATAATTTGTCTGTATGTCCTGTCGTTATATACTAGTGAAACTCCAACAACCGGAACCTCCATGTCAGCGCATGACCGGAGAAGATCACCTGCCAAAATCCCAAGTCCGCCGGCATAAGTCGGAATATCCGACTCAAGCATTATTTCCATGGAAAAGTACGCACACTCAAGTGGCGATCTTGAAATATTCATAGGCAGTAGAATCATTGTAAAGCATTTAAGTACAACTAAACAACTGTACTATCCCGAATTAATAACAACATGAATATAATTAACAAAAGTTATAATATTGCATTATGAATAATAAAAAAATATCAAGAATTCAAAAGTATGTTAAAGAAAAAATGGAGGGTGAATCAACCGGACACGATTGGTTTCATGTAGAAAGAGTCCTGAAGACTTCACTTCTCATTGCAAAAAAAGAAGGGAAAGTGAATCTTTTTATAATAATAACAGCAGCCCTCCTGCATGACCTGGGAGATTGGAAAATTAATAACACCAATAAAACCGAGGAGGAAATTCTAGAAGAAACAATGAACAAATTTGAATTATCAGAATCCGAAAAAAAATCTATTAAAGAAATTATTTTAAATATGTCTTTTAGCAAAAATATCGACACCAAAAAAATCCTTAGCAAGGAGGGACAGATAGTCCAAGATGCAGATAGACTCGAAGCGTTGGGCGCTATTGGAATTGCAAGGGCTTTTGCTTATGGAGGCAAAAAGAACAGAGAAATTTACAACCCAAATATAAAACCAAAGTTTTTCAAGTCCATCAATGAATATAGAAACTCAGAAGGCCACACCATAAATCATTTTTACGAAAAACTTTTCAAAATCCGAAAAAATTTGAATACAAAAACAGCAAAAATGATAGCTTTAGAAAGAGAAAAATTTATGAAAACTTTTTTGAAAGAATTTTATGCCGAATGGGATGGAAAAGCATGAAATATAAATAACTCAGATCTCTAATCTCTACACCTCAATAACAATTGGAATAACTAGGGGTTCTCTTTTCATGCGGTACAAAATGTTTTCTGCTGCTCTTTGAATTGATTTTCTGTGTACCGCAAAGTTAGTTGCCTTCGTATCTTTTTGCCCAAAGGATCTCTTCAATTCATCTGATAATTTCTTGGAGAAAGCCTCTTTTTCAGGGAAAGCAACACCCCGGACAATTATATCCGGCTCATTTAATACCTTTCCTGTTTCTCCCTGTACCTCGACCATCACGATCATAATTCCCTCTTTTATAATTTTTTGCCTGTCCAAAAGTACATATTTTTCCATTTCCTCACCCGTTATCTCATCAACATATACAGTTGCCAATGGCACCTTAGCACCATATCTAAAAGAATTGGGAGTAAAAATAACTTCTTGACCGTATTCCGGAATAACAATATCCCGCTCATGCATACCCAATTCCGTCATAAGCCCCCTAAATGCAAGCATGTGTCTGAAATTTCCGCCTATCGGAAAAGCAAATTTTGGCTGTGTCAAAGTCGCCAAAAGTTTTATATCATTTTGCGCACCGTGTCCCGATACGTGGAATTCATCCGTCATGTCACTATGTATAACCTTTGCTCCTTTTTTAGAAAGGGTATCTATTAGGTTATAAATATTTACCTCATTCCCCGGAATTGGATCTGCAGAGAAAATCACCGTATCATTTTTATCAATTCTAAGATCCTTGTGGTCATCATTTGCAACACGCACTAGAGCCGATTCTTCCTGAGCTTGGCTTCCGGGAATAAGTATCATAACTTTTGTCGGATCCATTCCCATTACCTGCTGGGGTTTTACTTCCATATTTGGCGGCAATTTCATATATCCCAATTGCCGTCCGATATCCCGGGCTTTTATAAAAGACCTGCCGATAAAACAGATTTTTTTATTGAATTTTAATGCAACCTCTATCGCCTGGTTCATCCTCGAAAGGTTGGAAGAGTAGGTTGATACATAAATTCTACCTTTTGCGCGTCTGAATTCCGATTCAAAACTATCTGAAATTTTCCGCTCGGACTTTGAATGACCTTCACGCTCGGCACCCAAGCAGTCTGAAAGCATACACAATACTCCTTCACGTGCCGTATCGGCTATACCATGGATGTCGGAAGGTTTGTCGTCAGGGGGAGTAAGATCAAATTTATAATCACTTCCATGATAGAAATTCCCTACAGGACTTTTTATAAAAATATTTGAAGTATCCATAACAGAGTGGGTAATATGCAAAAAACGGACTTTAAAACTTCCTAGCACTATTTCCTTTTTGAATTCAACGTCGTTGACTCTTCTATTGAGTCCAAAATCCCTTAATTTCTCGTTGGTAAAAGCAGCCGTCAATGCCGTTGCGTAGATAGGAAATTCGGGCAATTGGTCAAGAACAAATGGTACTCCTCCGATATGATCCTCGTGTCCGTGTGTCAAAAGGAGCCCTACAATTCTTTTCCCTTGTGTTACTAATTTCTTAAGGTGGGTGATATCTGGTATCAGAAAATCAACGCCCGGAGTCGAAGCATCGGGAAATCCCATTCCGCAATCAACTATAAGAATATCGTTCCCATAAATATAGAGGTACATATTTTTGGTAACGTTTCCAATGCCACCTAAAGGAATGAGAGTTAATGAATTCTGGGGATTTATAATATTATCCATTGTGCCAATTATAACGCATAAAACGAAAAATGAAATTCTTTTTTAATTTCAGTAAAAAACACCCTACCACGCGGAGATAAATGATTTAATATTTTCATTTGTAACAACAAATTTTTGTCCTTGGGGAATTTTTCCCAACATCATGTAATATACTGTTTTTCTCACAATTCCCTGAAGTACCCGCTGAAGACCTCTGATTCCCGGATCGTACCCGAGGGGTCTGACAATAGCCTCAGGCCATACGTCATCCGCAATCGCAAAATCATTTGCTGTTAACCCCGCCTCCTTCATAGCATGTGGGAGTACATACGTTTTACCAATAACCGTCTTTTCCTCATCGGTGTAAGAGGGCATTTGTATGATTTCAAGCCTATCAACAACTGCTGTTGAAATATCTTTTGTGTTATTACTCGTTGCGATAAATAGAACCTGAGAAAGGTCTACCGGAAAATCAATAAAATGATCAGTAAAAGCCTTATTTTGCATCGGGTCAAGAAGTTCAACTAAAACCCCCATTATGTCTGCTCTGCCCTCTGTTGAAACCCTGTCAATCTCATCAAGCAAAATAACCGGGTTCGATGTACCAGCGCGTCTTAGCGCTTTTATTACATATCCCGGCTCGCTATCAGAATAAAGCCTGGACTTTCCCCGAAGCTGGGCGGCACTCCCCATGCCCCCAAATGGAATACGCTCAATTTTGCGCCCTAAAGCCTCCGCGATTGAATACGCAATTGTCGTTTTTCCAACTCCGGCAAGACCAACTAGCGACAAAATCGGCGCCCGGGCGGTAATTCCACTTCCAGCAACACCAGCCCGTTGTCTGGTTAAGATCATGACCGATAAGAATTCCAAAATTTGCTCCTTGACGACACCAAGACCATAATGATTTGCATCCAAAACTTTTTTTGCGTGAGCAAGGTCCAAAATATCTTGAGACGGCCTATTCCAAGGAAGAGCTGTTATCCATGTTATGTAGCGGGAAATAATGTCATACTCCGTGTAAAAAGAGGGCTGATCACGGACAATCTTGAGCCTAGCAACCATAGCTTTTGCAGATTGCGCAAGTTCCTCGGGAAGTTTCGCCGCAAGAATAAGATCATCGAGCTTTTTTATTTGGCTGGAAGAATCCGAAACTTGTTCGGGCACGCCAGGTGGAGTTTGGGCAGTATCCATATATATCTAGTATAGCAAACCAGAGGTAGTATAATGACTCTTAAATGCCGCTCCGGACAAAATAAAAGAATTTAACGAAAAATTTAACAGGGTAATGGAAAAAGCGTGCGAACTAATTTAGTCTCTCCAATCGTCGCTTTTGCTAAACAGTTTATGTTTTATAATAAATCTCTCTTAACCGTTGCCTGTCATCATTATTTACATCGGATACAATGGGCACGTCAACTGGCATAACCAGCCCAAATTTTATTGCACTGAATTCTTTGTCATTTTCTACCTGCCTAATATTGTCAATCCTTATTCCCCCACCATTGTCCATATCAAAGATAAAGTCTTGGGTTAGTTTATGTAACCCGCTGTCGGGTACAACAAATACCCATGGAACTTCTGTGTCACCATAATAGGACTTTCCTATTCCTCGACCACCAAGAGAAATCTCTACAAATTTTTTGTCATATATCTGTGAGCTAACGAAAATTTCAGTAGGTCCGAAAAGATGATAACCTTCGCGTATTCGCATTATTAAATCTCTAACGATGGATAAATTGTCCTGTAATTCTTGATTGCTATGGTCGATAGCTCGAGTAGCAAGTTCAAGTCTTATTTCGGAGGCAATATTCTTCGGATACTCGGTTCTTCCTTTTGCAAAAACTTCAAACACAGAAGGTGCGGGTTGTTTTGATTCATGGGGCTGCACTGAACTTTCTAAAGAGGTGTCATCAGGCATGGATTTAATATAAATTAAACGTATTACTATTGCAAGAAATTTAAAACCTGGGAATTCTATTACCTATTCACTAATTACTATTACCTAAACCTAGCCTCTCCACTCTTCTCTTTTTCCTCCCTGATAGGTAGGTTTTTTGTCAGAAGTGCTACTTGTACGTCTTCCACCTGAAAAACTTCTAGATGGCCCACTGCTCCTGCTACCTGTACCGCCGCCAAAATCACGTCTTGGTCCACTTCGAAAACCTCCTCCACCGGCACCTCCGCGTGGTGGTCCTCCACGGAATCCTCCGCCTGATCCTCCTCTTGGCCCACGATCTCCACCCCTGTCTCCACCATCACCGCTTCCTTCAGGTCTCTTTGATGGTTTATCAGCGTCTTCTCCAAATTTCATGGAAAGATTGATTCTTCCCATATCATCAATTTCTTTAACCCTAACCTTTACTTTTTGCCCCAACTTAACAACGTCTGCCGGATCCTGAACATAATCAGTCGACATTTCGGATACATGAACAAGTCCTTCTTTACCCGGTAAAATTTCGACAAATGCTCCAAAATTCATCATTCTTTTTACAGTTCCCTCGTATACCTCACCAGGCTCTACATCATGAGTCAAGCCTTCAACCCATTCAACTGCTTTTTTGACTGCTTCTTCATCAACCGCTGAAATGCTGACAGATCCATCGTCTTCGATATCAACCTGAGCACCGGTTGTAGCAATAATGTTCTTGATGACTTTTCCGCCTGATCCAATCACTCCTCCAATTTTTTCAGGATCAATTTTAATCATCTTGATCTTTGGTGCGTATACACTTACATCGGATCTGTTCTCGGGAAGTGCTTTGAGCATTACATCAAGTATTTGAAGACGAGCCTTCTTTGCTCTATCAAATACTTCAGCAATCATGTCATCCGTCAGCGCATCAACTTTTACGTCTAATTGAATTGCAGTAATTCCGTCTTTTGTTCCGGCTACTTTAAAGTCCATATCTCCTGCAAAATCTTCCATTCCGATAATATCGGTCAAAATTTTGTATTTATCACCCAAAGTCATGAGCCCTATTGCAATTCCTGCAACTGGAGCCTTGATTGGGACACCTGCATCCATAAGAGCAAGAGTTGATCCGCATGTTGAAGCCATTGATGTTGATCCGTTTGAACTTAATACTTCTGAAACAACTCTAATTGCATAGGGGAATTCTTCTTCAGTTGGCAATACCGCTTCAATTGCGCGCTCGGCAAGCGCTCCATGACCGATTTCCCGTCTTGAGGGACTTCCGATTCTACCAGTCTCTCCAACTGAAAATGGAGGAAATGTGTAATGATGCATATAACGCTTGGTTTCCTCACCACCAAGTGTCTCAATAAGTTGTCCAAATGAGCTTGAAGCAAGTGTTGCGATTGAAAGTACCTGGGTCTGTCCTCTTGAGAAAAGAGCCGATCCATGAACTCTGGGAATAAAACTTACTTGAGCTGAAAGATCCCGGATCTCATCAATTTTTCTACCGTCAAACCTTTTTTCTTTTTCAACGATATTTTCTCGGATAATTTTTTTGAAAACGTAGTCAACTGCTTCAAATATTTTCTTTTTGTCAACTGTTGCTCCTTCTTTTGCTGTTTTTGATTCAGCTTCAACTATAATATCGGCTATCTTCATAAGATCCCCAGATACATTTTCTCCAAGCTCTCCTTCAAGAACTTCAACAACATTTTTCTTGTAGGACTTTTCGACAAGATCAACGTATTTCTGCTTTTCTTCATCCTTAGTAAGCTCAATTTTTGTCTCGCCAATTTCTTTTACCAAATCATTAATAAATTTAACAATTGTGGCATTGGTATCTTTTGCTAGTTTGACTGCCTTAAGAGCAACGTCTTCACCAACTTGGCTTGCACCCGCTTCAACCATAACGGTATTTCCATTATTTGAAGCTGTCAAAACGAAATCTAAGTCAATAGCAATTGTTGAATCGGGATTAACAGCTAATTCTTTTGTGTCAGAAATAACGCCAACCCTTGTTGCAGCAACCGGTCCGTTCCATGGAATTTTTGATATAGCAATCGCTGCACTAACTGCATTTATAGATAATATGTCAGGATCATTAACACCATCAACCGATAGGACATTAATAATAACCTGAACGTCTTTCTTAAGTTCTTTTGGAAATAGGGGACGGATAGAACGGTCAATAAGTCTTCCTGTAAGAACGGCGTCATCGGATGGTCGTCCTTCTCTTTTAACCCATCGTGATCCTTTTATTTTTCCGCCTGCATATAGATGCTCAACGTATTCAACTGAAAGAGGGAAATAATCAAGTGTGGTGTCATTCCTTCCCATCGTAACTGTTGCAAGTACGACAGTTTCACCCATTCGAGCAAGAACACTTGAGGTCGCAAGCGACGCGAGAGTCCCTGTCTCAAGAATGAGAGTTTTACCGTTAATGTCAAACGACTTTGAAATTTTTTTCATTTAATTTTTATTTTTGCTCCCCCGTACCACCAACAAGTTATTGTAGATTATAAAGGAATTATTTAGCGAGGCCAACTTTCTGCCCGATGCCTTCGGCCCGGGTTTTATCAACTTTAATTAAAAAGTTAAAAAGCCTTCTTCTCTTTGATAACATATTTAAAAGTCCACGTCTACTATGAAAATCTTTTTGATGGATTTTTAGATGATCTGTTAATTTTTGTATTTTGTGAGTAAGAAGAGCAATCTGCACTTCAGGTGATCCGGTGTCTCCTTCAATAACAGCATTGTCTTTAATAATAACTGTTTTTTCGTCGGTCGTTAATGGCATAGATAGGTATTTTAACAAATCTGAGGCAAATTTACAACTAATTGTTATTTTTGGAGCTTTTGAAGACTTTTGGCATCAGCCAGTCATCAGGAATATCCTCATTATTTTCTGGAACAAAAGGTTGATCTTCAGGCGTCTGCACATCTTCTATTGGCTGACTCATTTGTGGTTGATCCTCGATAATTTGAGCTTCCTGGACATCATCAATAGGCGATTGGAACTGAGCCTGCGGATTTTTTACTTCTTCCATAATTTTATTGCGGATATCATCAACATTTCTATTCTGCCCAAATTGTTGATTGGGACGGGGAGCATTACTTGAAACACTTCTATTAGGATTTGGCATACGCCTATTATCATTGATTTGTCCTCTGTCCTGCTTGACCTGAGTATCGCCGTAAGGATTTTGGTTTTGAGTTTGGCTCTGTGATGGGTGAGGTTGCATATGCATTGCCGGAAAATCATTATCAGATACTCTTTGAGATGGTCTTGAACTTTGTGATCGTCCCTGATCACGGTTACCTCTGTTCTGCCCCTGATCACGACCTAAACGTTCTTGAGCTTGTCTAGCATTGGAACCTCCAAGCCCTTGTTCCCGATGAGATTCTTCTTTTCTCTTAGCACCTTGGTACATTGCAGCTGATGCTGCTTCAAAAGCTAATGGTGAGGTATTACTTCTTGTGAAATTTCTGGTTGCATAAAGGACCCCATCTAAAATATTCTGTGCTATATCAACGTCCATCGGAAGACTTATATCTTTTATAATTTTACCTACGACCTCCGAAAGTGATGAAAAACTTTCCTCAACCAAAACGACATCTCCAAATCTGGTATTGCCTTGATAATTATCGATATTTATCACTTTTAAAGTAGACGGATCTGCAACAGCTGACAATTCATCAATTGTGCCTACCCCAACTGTGATAACAACTTGAGGTGCACCACCCTCCCACATGAGTTTTACATCGGAAAGCTCAAAAGGAGTAATACTTCGGTCTTGAGCTGCAGTTAGATGAAAATTAATAGTATTGGGAGCCTCAGTAAAAAGAACTTTTTCTACTTCACCTTTTATGTAGGGAAGTGCAACAACAAGCTTTTTTGTACTTCCTATAAAATTTTCCTTAACGCGGTCTACTCCTACTAAATTGCTCACTTCGACTGTCGGTTGTTTTTTGGAAATTATCTGTACTTTTTTGCCTGCCTGAGTGAGCGAAAGATACAAAGAAAGGGCTGCGGCATATGTATCGGTATTTTGATGGCTTCCGATAAGAATGCCAAGCTCATTTTCCCGATCCAAAAAATCTCTTAAAAGCGTTAATTCTTGATTGATTGCCGGATTCATAAAAGTTTTTTGTTTTTTTGTGACTGATTTGAGCTCAAATGCTCTCGCACAAAGTTAGCTATAGGATATTATCATATCACCTATAGTAAAGTCAACTTGAGGGTCAATCATAATTCCGCACTCATTTCCTTTCCCCAGTTCTTTTACGTCTTTTTTCCCTTGCTTGAGGGAAATAATGCTACTTTCAGGTGTTTCTGCTTCTCCTCGGGTTATAATCATTTTATCTCCAACAGCGAGTCTTCCCTCTATTATCCTTACCCCTAATATTCGTCCTTCATTACCCTCAAATAAAGCCAAGATCTGAGCTTTCCCAAATATTTTCCTTTGCGCCCTTTCGTGAATAAGAGTCACAGCGTCAATTAATTCGTCGAGCAAATTATAAATGATATTGTACGTCCTATAGAAAGTCTTAATTGATTCTGCCAGGATTTTTGCCTGTTTTTCGATATCAACATTAAATCCAACAACAATTGCACCAAAATCCCGCGCCATCAAAATATCAGACACGGAAATTTCTCCCCTACCCTCATACACAACCTCAACATCGGCAGGTAGTGACTGCAGAATAGCTTCAAATTCTCCACTGGTTTGGGTTTTTATAATAACCGGCAGTTTTTCGTTTTGCTTTGTTTGCAATATTTTCATCAAATCCACGGTTGAATGGGAAATAACTTCTTTCGGCTGCTGCAATGCGCTAAACCCTTTAATATTTACAACGCTTCCCGCAGGAAGTACTTCAGTAAAACCCATCACCTCAACAGCGTCTCCCGGAAGAGCTACCTTTACTTGTGATCCCGTGGTGTCAACGAGTGCCTTTGTCTTTCCTACTTCTTTTTCTACGGTATAAATTTTTTCGCCCACGGAAATCTTTCCGTTATTAACGATTAGGGAAGCCAAAATACCTCTCCTTTTATCAAGTTTTGCCTCAATAACAACTCCTGTGAATTCTGCATTTTGATCCTTGTTAATATCTGAAAGGTCGTACACAATTACAATGAGATCCA
This sequence comes from Candidatus Levyibacteriota bacterium, assembly GCA_030645455.1. Taxonomy (GTDB): domain Bacteria; phylum Patescibacteriota; class Microgenomatia; order Levybacterales; family GWA1-39-11; genus JAUSNA01. The sequence continues at coordinate 42,992 of JAUSNA010000018.1, forward strand.
AAAGGTCCGTTATCTTATCTCCTGTCTTGGCACTTACCCCAATAAATGGTACGTCTCCACCCATTCCCTCCAAAAGCACCCCTTCTTTAGCAAGTTCCTGCTTGACCTTTGCGATATTTGCACCCGGAGCGTCGGTTTTTGTGATTACTACTATAAATGGGAGCTTTGAGGCAATAATCTTTTCGATAGATTCTTTTGTCTGGGGTTTTATCCCATCGTCCGCGGCAACAACCAGCAATACGATATCGGAGGCCGATACTCCGTGAGAACGCATATTTGAGAATGCTTCATGACCGGGAGTATCAATAAATGTAATAAAACGCTCTTTCCCCTCATGCTTAATTGCAATTTTTGAAGCACCAATTGCTTGAGTTATGCCTCCGGCTTCGCCGGTTGCGACGTTACTTTTCCGGATGGTGTCTAAAAGAGTGGTTTTACCGTGATCAACGTGACCTAGAACTGATACGACAGGAGGATAGATTTTGGTTTGTACATTTGTTTTTTCCATAAGTGTAAGGCTAAAGCTCTCATGTTATGCGGCAATTTCCGGTTGTACTTCAACCGGTGCATCGATCCCCTCAACCTCAATATTGTAACCGGTGAGTTTTGAAGCGAGTCTGACATTTTGACCTTCTTTACCTATAATAAGCGGGAGTTCTTCTTTCGGAGCTTTGACAATCGCCAACTTTTCCTTTTCCTTAAGTTCAACTGTAATATTCTTTGCAGGAGAAAGAGCATTTGCTATAAATCTTGCATGGTCATTGCTCCATTGAATGACATCTATTTTTTCAAGGCCGTCAACAGCATCTATAACTGCCTGAATTCTAACTCCCTTTTGACCGACACATGACCCTACAGGATCAATTCCCGATTGATCAGATGACACTGCTATTTTTGCTCTGGATCCCGGTTCACGTATAATTGCTTTAATAACCACACTTCCTGCCGCAACCTCAGGCACTTCACGTCGCAAAAGACCTTCTAAAAGCCCATTATGGGTGCGCGATACCATAATTTCCCGCCCTCTTTTTTCATCATCAATAATTTCAACGATGTAGACTGCAAGTTTTTTATTAAGGTAATAATTCTCATTTTGGATTCTGTGAGAAGGCGTAATGACGGCTTCGGATTTGCCAATATCTACAATAATAGAGCTTCCTGCAAACCGTAATATCATGCCATTTACTACTGTTCCTATCCTTTTTGTATACTCAGCCATGATAGCGTCTTTTTCCCGCTCTCGGATTTTTTGGAGCAATACTTGTTTTGCAGTCTGTGTTGCAATTCTTCCAAACCCCGGAGGAGTTACATCTTTTCCTTCATATGCTATTTTTGTTTCGCCGGTATTTGAATTGATTTCAGCCGTATACTTTGCAGCCTCTTTTTCAGCATCTTCTTCGGCAAGCGCTTCGATAACAGGAACTACATGATCCTTCTTGTAAGCTGCCAAAATTGCAGTCTTGATGCTCTCAAGAATTATTTCAGGATCAACACCCCGCTCTGTCGCTATTTGGTTGAGTGCGAGCGCAAACTCGCTTCTTTGTATTGCCGGCATAGTTTTAATTGCTCAACTTTGCTTTCTGGCAAAGTTGTAAAAAAAAAGGTGGGCACTTTCAGATTCCCACCAAAGACTTAATGTATAGGCAAGCTCTCAAATCTGAAAGCTTAGTTTAGGTCATTTTAACAGAAATAGGACCTCCAAGTCAAGGATTTTGAACTTATTGAACAAGCAGAGTGGTAGAAGTATTGGTTGGTGTGTATGTAAATCCGGATTTTACAATATTTGTAACGGTTGCTGTAAATATCCCTTTTTCTTTCGAACGGACTGAAACTTGAACCTCACCCGTTGATGAAGTATTTTTGGTAAATGCTGTCATCTTTCCTGAAGGTGAAGTAATAGACATTGATACCGTAGCTGAGGAAACTACAGCGTTTGTTGAAGTATCGGCTATTCTAGCTTTTGCATAAATTGTTTTGGTGGATGTAAACCCTGTGAAGCGCATAGTAAGGGCTGTAACAGTCATTTCCTTAGAAACCGGCGTGGATGTAGGAGTGGGGGTAGGACTTGAAATCACGGTTGGAGTAGGAGTAATCGCATCAACTAAAACAACCGACTTGTAAGCATTAATTTTTCCCTTTTGCCAATAAGTACCCGTTCCGGCAATCCCATCCGCATTTGATTCAATTTTTTCTCTCACGCATACATTTGTGGTACAGTCCCCCTTGCCCCATACAAGACCCGCAAGTCCTGCAACAAATGGTGAGGCCATCGATGTTCCAGAAAGAGATGCATACGAATTTCCCTTGAATGATGAATATATTGAAACTCCGGGAGCTGCAACATCTACCCATGACCCATAATTTGACCAGCTTGCTTTATTGTTGTTGCTGTCAATTGCAGCGACTGCTATAACATTTGTATAGTACGCTGGGTAATGAGGACTTTGCGAAGAGCTGTTTCCGGCCGCAGCAACAATAACCACTCCCTTTTGCCATGCATAATCTATTGCGTCTTGAAGTGCGGCTGATGAAGACGTACCTCCCAGACTCATATTAATAACTTGTGCTCCGTTGTCAGCAGCCCATACTATGCCATTTACTATCCATGAATAATAACCCGACCCGTCATCACCCAGCACCTTTCCATTCATAAGTGACGCATCATAAGCAGTCCCCCCAATACCAACTCCATTATTTGTCGAGGCAGCAGCAATTCCTGCCACGTGGGTTCCATGACCGTCAACATCAGCCGACGTTGAGCTGGTTGTAAAATTTGCCGATGCAACTATTTTCCCCTGCAAATCACTGTGAGATGGATCAATACCCGTATCAAGAACTGCAATCTTTACGCTAGATGAACCGGTTGTAACATCCCACGCACTTGTTCCTCCATTTTCCGCAGCATCTATTGAGAAAAGTCCCCATTGAGTTGAAAGGGAAGGATCATTTGTAACCATTGATTTTGCCGCAACAGCGTTGGGTTCTGCATATTCTACGTGTGGACTTCTCCTATATATCTCCACTAATTTGTCAACCATCCCATCAGGTACTCCTAAAACCTCTACCCGGATGGGGTCAATCTTTAGCTTCACCTTTCCACCCAAATCTTTTACCACTTTTTCACGTATGGATGTTGCTATTTGCGGCTTGAATTTAACAATTATTTCATTTGTAGAAAATTTTTGAGCTTGTGCTTGCCTTGAGGGAAAAACGAAGTTAAAAATAACTCCGCCAATAAGAGCAAATAATAATGCGTGAATTACGAATGAATGGAGAGAGAAAAACTTATATCGGAACTTTTTTACAGTTCTCTTTTTAGATTTCATTGAATGTACTCTACTTTAAACCGTTTTCAAAAGTAATGTCAAGAGTAAATACCAGTACTATACAAAAGTATCCACTTTGTCTCTCTTGACGCCCTTGCAGGGGGGGTGTCTATAATGGCTTACGTTTGTTTTCTTTGCATTCTGCCCGCGCAAAGAAAAGATTTTATCCTTGCCCGATTATTCTTGAACCTGCCTGTATTTTATATTTTGAAATGAGGTAGGAAATAACATAGACCTGCCATGAAAAAAAAATTTAGTCTGCCAATCTAACAACCGCATGTCGGTTGTTTTTTGATGGAATAAAACTAATTCAATGGTTGGCAGGATATCTTAAGGGAATGGGGGTGAAATAAATATGAATAAACTAAAAAGATTTTTAATAGGAGCAACAGCAGGAGTAGCAATACTTGCAAGAGTAGTGCTTCCTGCAGGTGCTGATAGCACAGTAGTAATCTCTGGTAATACCTCAGCTGGTGAAAATCAGCCTGGATGGTTATTTAACAGAGACATTTCTACAACCACTCCATTCGAGTTCAATTCGGCTCAACCTAGTATTGGTACAGGAAGTTTATACGTTATGCCAATTGGTGCGAATGCATCAGACAAGTTCATAGCTGAGAACTTTGTAAATACTCCAATTGCAAACGTTAATTCTATTTCTTACGACTTCCGAATAGGAAGTGGCGGGGATGCGAATGATGATGAACACTTCTATATGAATGTGTATGCAAATTTTGGATCATCACCAGATAACAAGTTTTATGATTGTCGCTATAACGTAGTGCCAACAACAGGCTCAACTGCCAGTTTTACAACTGTAACATTTAATCCTTCTTTGGCTTATCCCGTAACACAAAGTGGCTCATCACCATTTACGTGTCCGTCGATACCTAATGATATGAATACTTCAAGCCCTATCTCAACCATAAGAGTTTTTACTCTTAATGTTGGTGACACATCGGTAAATGATCAGGGTTTGGATGGGTATCTGGATAAAGTTGTAGTTAATCTTGATGATTCATCGGGTATTACTACCTATGATTTTGAACCACTTCCAGAGACGGTCACTGTGACCATTGATAAATATATTGATGGTACAAAGGCTACAGCGACAACCGCTGACAACTCAGCTTTTCCGATGAGTGCGACATGGAACGCAACAAATATCGGAGCGGGTTCTGGTAATTATGATTTGGATGCTGATGGATTCAACAATATCCCAACACCATATCAGGCAATTACTTCAGAAATGACAGCTGGAGCTGATTACACTACGAATGAAGTAACTGGCGGCTCAGTTGTGGGAGCTAGTTGTTCTACTGGTCAACCATATGCATTGGTTGGGTATACGACTGGGGATACTTTCTCAGAAGCCCAAAGCGGTACACCAAGTTCTACTATTCCAAGTTTCACAGATCTTGACAGTGATAAATATGTGATTGTCTGGAACATGACTTGTCCAGATGTTACACCAACTCCAAATCCTTTTGCTATTCCTGCAGAATGCAGTGCAATAACAGGACTTGGTGCTCCAATCGTTGGTACGAATGGCAGCGAGGTCATCAATGGAACTAATGGAAACGACCTCATTTTCGCACTAGGCGGAAGTGATGTAGTCAATGGTAAAGAAGGCAACGACTGTATAGTCGGAGGAGATGGAAGTGATTCTCTCCATGGACAAGGTGGAAATGACGTAATTCTTGGAGGAAATGGCAGCGATGCCATCCAAGGAGATGCCGGTAATGATTGGCTTTACGGCCAAGATGGAAGCGACTCCGTAAAGGGAGCTTCCGGCAACGATCATCTTTTCGGAGGAAATGGATCCGACTCTCTCAAGGGAGATGGAGGAACAGATAGCGCTGATGGAGGCGCAAATAGCGATTCATGCAACGCAGAAACTGAAGATGTTTCCTGCGAAGCATAAAAATGCGTTTGCCGAAACGTAGATCGGAGAAAAAGATAGCTTGAAGGGAGGTGAATAAATATGAATATCAAACAAAAATTAACAAGTGCAGCCGTAATAGGTGCAATGATGGCGGCTGTAGTAGCCCCGGCATCATTTGCCGCAACTGTTAAAATCAAGAAAAACGGTGCAGGTTCTACCAATACAGCAACTGTTGTAAGTAAGAAAAAAACAATAGTTAGCCAATACAATGGAACTGCAGTTGTAAATCTTGTTGGAGTACTCCAAAATACCGGAGTAAATTCTGCAAATGGTAATACCGGAGATGGCAGCGTAGACGTTAACTCAGGTGCTGCTACATCAACAGTTACCAACACGACAACAACCGGAGGAAATAACGCAACCGTTAATCCTTGCGGGTGCGTAGATCCGAGTACTAATGTTGTCATCAAGAAAAACGGTGCAGGTTCTACCAACACTGTAACAGTTGTAAGCACAAGTAAGACAGAGGTTGAACAAGTTAACGAAACTCTTGTTATCAACGGAGTGCTTGTCGCTCAGAATACCGGCGGAAATTCCGCAAACGGTAACACCGGTGACGGTGGAGTAAATGTTGACTCTGGCAATGCTACATCAACAGTTACCAACACGACAACAACCGGAGGAAATGCATACACTCCTACTCTATAAGTAGGCAGGGACATTCCAAAAGTTACTAAGTGTAGAAAACCCCCCATTGCCCGGGGGGTTTTTCTTTTGTCTAAACCCATAGTTTTGACTTGCGCCCCCATTTCTTATATAATCACACAACTTTTTGCTTAGCTCATACGTTTTAATTTGCTTTAAAACCGATTGGTCTATTTGCTAACTGTAACGCACCTTTACAACACATTCTTGTAGAGTTTTATCTCGCAGAGCCCCGAGTAAATCGGGGTTGTGTGAGATAAAACTCAAATCAACATGAAGGGAAATTACTATGAAACAGTTAATCATGGACATCGCTGCTGTTCTCATTCTATTTGTAGCTGGACTCATCGAGTTCACCCAATGGAGAAGGGGGTCCCCGCCAAGGGTATGCATTATGCTCATTTTAATCAGCATCGCAATAATAATCGTGGTACATATAAGCATCATCACCTAAGTTCACGACCAGAGTTTGATCTAAGGAGTAGAAATGCCGGAAGTCACAAGGATCGATATCTTCGAAATGGTTCGGGGTAATTTCCCCAACCTTTCCGAAGAAACACAGCTTGAACTGGCGGATAAAATAAAGTCACTGCTGGAGTTTGCGGCAAATGATAAGATAACGGACCTTAAATGGGTAAAGAGGGTGATTGATGCCCTGGCCGTATCTGCTCGACTTCAATGAGAGGACTCAGAACGAGTCCTAGGACTCTTCTTATCTATCCGAACATCGCATAAATTCACACCCGCGTATAACGCCAGAAGGCCTGAGGAGGCACAGTTGAAAAAGATCCTTGTTCTTATCCTGACCATTGTGGCCGTGTCTTTCACCGCTTGCGGCGACAGACCGGACACTCAAGAACCAAAAGTTCCAACTCAGGCTCCGAGAATTCCAACGCCGGCAGCACCCGCTCAGCCAGGCATCACAATGCCTCGTAGTAGTAGTTGCACAAACAGCGCCGTCATACTAACAGGGATTGCCCTGGATCAGACGGTATTCGATAGCCAGGTGACTAGTTTCAACCTCTTGGGTTGCTTCACGAGACCGGATATCTTCGTCGAAGCGTCCCCTCAGCTAGGGTACGTCTTGAGTTTGGCGATTGCCGATCGCAACGCAAAACACCCCTTCAAGGACGTTGAAGAGCTGACGAAGTTCTCCGAGGAATTCCTCACGGATTTCGTAAAAGTCACCCTCGGTGATTCGTATCTAGTCCTTGAGAACGTCAAAACAACGTACCAATTGAGGCTCTTTCCGGTCATAAAAAAGAAAACGACCGGACCAACTGCCTAACACAGGAATGTGGGCCCGCATAGCGGGAAACAAACCCGCCTACGCGAAAGCTACGGCGAGGTAAAGGTGTATCTCGGGGGAGGTGAGGATCAAGCTCTACTTGATTTCCTTTCCTCTCCCATACACTAACTCTAGGTAATAGTTATTAGTGATTAGGAAATAGTAAAGATCAGAAAAAGATTGCTTCTCCCGATTTAATCGGGATCGCAATGACATAAATCCACAATACTTAATACGTGATACTTATTCCGGATTTGCAAAAATCAACAATCGTTGCAAGGCTGTACCTATTGGTGTACACGTCTGCAGAATAAGAACGTCCCCCTGAGGTTCTGTCAAATACTTAACTTCATTTGGCCAAACTGTTTTTTTGTTAATAACTTTATACTTATACTCCTCCCCATTCATTCTGATAATAATAGGGTCCCCTCTATCTATCAGCTCCAGCTTGAAAAAAGCTGTATTATAACGTGTAATTCTCCACGGAACATCCGATGAATGAGCAAAGAGAAAGACAGTCTCCCCCTCCCCGGGCAATGCTGAATTTTTTGCGTGTGCTACTCCATTTCTTAGCTCCAGTAAATACTCTTTTTCATTGAATGGATCGACACTAGGTATAATTTTTGAAAATACTTTTAGACTTGGGATTTCAATTGAGAAATTTTCTGATATTTTTTGCTCTTCCGTTATTTTTGGAGGAAATAATAATTCTTTGAAATACGGGTAATAGATAAAAAGGAATCCTAAAAGAGAAAGCGCCATCAAGGCGCTTCCGGTGTTTTTTTTGAGGTTGTGCATACGTAAATCGTATCAAGGGGGCTACCTTTATGCAATGGTAGGCGGTGGGGCATTGGAACCATGAAACCGCAGATACAGCCCGGAAAGGAACATAAAGAATAAAAGAAGAGTTGCAATAAGTGTGTATGGAATAGTTGAACCGGTTGCCGGAAGCATTGCACCTACCGCAGGTCCATTAGGGCCAGTGCTTCCTGAAGACGGTTGTACATAGGAATCCCCAGGTTTGACAGTTGGATTTGTAGGGGGTGTTACCGGTGGAGTTACCGGTGGAGTTGGAGGCTCTTCTTTATCCGGATTGCATGTGCCGCACTCAATTTTTGTGAAATTGCTGTTAATATTCTCGTTATTGATTGTTATGTCGCTTTGTATGTTTCCGGTAACAATAGCAGTGTCTCCCAGATTTTTGAGTGTTTCATTTCCTCCCGTGTTCAACTGCTGTTCTACATTATTTAATATTTCTGCGATATTAATATTTGTGACTATTATATTTGAGTTATCGTTGATAACCGCATTGTTAAATGAATACGCTCCATTTCCTTTTATAATTACCGAATTTCCCCCCATTATATCGACTTGCCCGTCGTAGTAAGAGTTGTTGATATTTTTATTATTGATGTTAGTTGTTGCTGATATATTACCCGTTACGATTGTGGAATTACCCCCATTGAATGATGCTTTGTTATATCCCGTATTAGCGTTAACAGTTATGTTATTGTTAATTGAAGCGTAGTTATTTTGGCTGACCAAATGTGTCGAAGAACTATTAGCAACTCCTAAATTTGTTGATCCTGCTCCATTCCCACTGATATTTACCGATGTATTGCTGTTGCAGCAACTTGTAGTTGATGCTAGGTTGGAATTAATATTTTCGTTACTAACATTAGTAGTGCTTGCTGTGTCCCCTGTTGAAATAGCAGTTTCCCCACCGGTATTAAGATTTGCGTCATTATTTCCGGTATCTGCATTTGAATCAACATTGTTGGTAACATTTGCCTCATTACTTTGGGCAACCTCTGTGGTCGTTTGAGTTTGGACTTGGACTTGATTATTGGAGCTTCCCCCATTGCCTGTGACCTCTATAACTATTTCTTCGGCTTTGGCACTTGAGGTTATCGAGAGGTTGAGTAGTAGGCAGGTGATAAAAATCGCTGCCTTTTTCATCATAAGAACATATGTATTCCTCTTACTGCGAGTCTTTGGACAGGAACAAATGATTTTTTAGCGAGTAGCACAATTCCAAAAAGTGGAAGCGCAAGAAGTATCCATGCAAGATTAATGGTGAGTTTTTTATCAGCTACTGCTGCAGAACCGTCTTGCCCTACGCTTTTTGCAACAGTAGCCTCAAGTGTATTGGTTCCTCCTCCGGATTGTGTTCCTTTTATTGCACCCGCAAGACTGGTATTGCCCGAATTATTAACAACTACTGTTGATCCTGCACCTGCTTGGTTTCCTGTTGCTGATGCAACTGTAGATGATCCACCACCGGCACCTGAATTTACTTGAGGGCTCTCGTAATTTGTGTTATTTTCATGCTGTAACGTCCCACCGTCAGCTACATTATTTTTAGTCTGTCCCGGTGCTACAAAGTCACCGAGCCAGCTTCCGAATACATTGATGACTGTCACAACCAATTTTCCGCCTCCTGTTATATTATTGTTAACAAAGTTGACAAGATTTGCGATAATTTTTGCGTCTCCCGTTACGATATCTGAATTTCCACCTGTATTAAATTTAGAGTCATTTCCTCCGGTATTGGCCGATAAATCAAGTGTATTATTTACAACCGCGTTATTTGTCTGAGTTGTTGTGTTGTTGGTTGTATTTGATGCGCTTGCCGTATTTGTAGAATTTGCTCCATTAGCGTCATTTACAGCTGTTACTTCGCCTGTTATCGGGTCAACAATGAATTCTGTGCCATCAGATCCTGCCATGCTGGACCCATCCGGTGAGCCAAGAATTTTACCTATCCATTTGCCGCCCTCGTTGACAATGACAAGCCACCAATTGCCTCCCATTATATTGTTGTTAGCGATATTAAGTATATTTGCCGTAAGTGAAGCATCCCCTGTTTCAATCGATGAATTTCCATCGGTATTAAAACTCGTGTCATTTGCTCCCGTATTTGCATCAATGAGAAGTGTGTTATTTATCTGGGCATCATTTGTCTGAGTTGTTGTATTGTTGGTTGTATTTGTAGCATCGGCTGTGTTGGTTGAATATGCTCCATTTCCTGTATTTGATGCGGTTGTTGTACCCGTACACGTACCTCCGCAAGCTGCATTCATTGCCTCTTCGGTAAGAATGATGTCACCGACTAGATCACCGTAGATATTTACTACTCCGAATATAACGTCACCTGCTATATTATTGTTAGCAAAGGTCATAACATTTGCATTTACATTTGCATCCCCTGTTGTGATGGATGAATCTCCTCCCGTATTAAAGCTTGCGTCATTATTTCCGCTATCGGCGCCCAGTACTAAAGTGCTACCTACATTTGCATCATTTGTTTGGGTGGTATTATTGTTGGTTGTGTTGGTCGCGTCTGCAGTATTTGTAGACCCTGCTCCGTTATTTGCATTATTTACATTAAGTGCGGATCCTTCACATCCCTGAGTGCAATTGGCACCAAAGTCAAGAACGATGTCTCCTGTGTGATCATCTACCACATTGAATTCACTAACCATTATTCCATCAACATTTGTATTAACTGATGTAATAACAGTTGCCGTAGTATTGGCGTCCCCGGTTGTAATAGAAGAGTTGCCAACATTATATGAAGTGTTGTTGCCTCCCGTGACAGTTGCTTGGTTAAGGTCGTTACTGACAACCGCGCTATTCCCTTGCAATGTGTCGTTATTATTTGTGGTTGTTGCTGATCCGCTATTGGTAGACCCTGCTCCATTTCCTGTGTTTGCAACTGCTGCACCTGTCCCTGCGCAAGTATTGCATCCTGTTGCCAAATTATTATTCCCCGTTGTATTGATGTTACTATCATTATTTCCATCTCCGGTATTTATTGCCGTATCCCCAACATTTCCTGACCCTGACGATCCTTCTTGAGCCGGTTGTTCATCGGTAGATGATGTTGTTACTGGTGCTTCTGGAGCAGTTGGTGCTGTTGGGGCGATATATGGATTCTCTGGAGCAGTTGGTGCGGTTGGAGCACTTGGCGCTTCTGGAGCAGTTGGTGCTTCTGGAGCAGTTGGTGCTGTTGGGGCAGTTGGTGCTTCGGGAGCTGTTGGTGCTTCGGGAGCTGTTGGGGCATCGGGAGCTGTTGGGGCATCCTCAGCAAATACTGCTGCCGGAATTGTGACTAATTTGCCTGATAACAACACCAGTATCAAAAGTGTTGATATTATTTGTTTGATTTTTTTTATATTCATATTTTCCTAAATTTTTAATTTTCGATTTTAAATTTTTAATTTTC
>JAUSNA010000020.1 GCA_030645455.1 Candidatus Levyibacteriota bacterium
GAATAAACCCAACCCGCTTCCCTTCATCCGTTTGAAGAAGTTCACCTGAGAAAACGGCTGGAATAGCAAACTGATTTTTTCTTTCTCAATCCCCGACCCATGGTCTCGCACCTCAATCTCAACCATATCATGCTCAATACGTGAAAATATTTCAATAATTGTATGTGAATCACTGTACTTAATAGAATTTGAAAGTAAATTTGCCACAACCTGCCCAATTCTGACGGGATCAAAGGCAAAGTACGGTATCTGATGGTCAAGATGGTTTTCGATCAAAATAGCCCTACTGGACGCGGCGTATGAAAGTTCTTGCGCTGTCTTCTCGATAACATCATTGATATTCCCATCAATCTTTTCAACCATCATCTTGCCGGCATCAATTTTTGCGCTGTCAAGCATATCATCTATATCATGCAAGAGTCTTTCCGAGGCATTTTTAATAATAAGCCTCATCTTTGTACGATCTTCTTCCTCAGTTGTTGGCTGCATCAAAAGCTCAGCTGCACCTTTTATGGCAGTAAGTGGGGCCCTAAGCTCATGAATCATCATATTCGTAAACCCCTCGCGGATTCTTTGAGTTTCGTGCTCACGTGTCACATCCTGCATCGTAAGTGCAACGCCAATTACACGTTCCCAGTCAGCGCTAAATACGGGTGAAAGGTAAATATTGAATTTGAGTTGACCTATCCCCACGTCTCTATAAATCGTACTTTTTTTCTGGATAATGACATCCTTCATCTCCTTGATGATATTCGGCTTCAGGTTAAAACTTGCAAGGACGTGAATTAGATCCGGATTGTCTGAATTGAGGTGAAGAAAACGTTTTGCCGCGCTGTTAATTGTATAGAGATGCAGCGCACCTTTTTCGAGCGTGAAAAATATCTCACCGGACGAAAGACTTTTGACTAACGAATCCACTTTCCCCTTTTCCGTATCGATGACTTTTTCTAGCCTTCCTATAGCAAGCTGCGCCCGGTTTACGATTTTGTAAAGCATGCTCATATCTTCCTCTTGATATGCATGGGGAAATTTTGAGGTAATATTGATAATTCCCGTAAAGCGATTGTTAAGAACCAGCGGGATATTAAAATACGAAAGAGGTTGTGCATCATATTGCATCAAACTATCTATTAACAGTGCTTCTTGTGTATCAATATGCTTTGCTTTTGTGAAGTGTGTTACCGGCAATTTTTCAAAGGCATCATCGATGTTATAGATTCCCTGCAATACAATATCTTTTACGCCTCCAATATAATGAGGCCCTACATTCTCATAAGTAATTGTGGTTACCTCTACATGGTCGGTCTCTATTATTCCGTATGAGACCGCGCTTACCTGAAAAAGCTTTTCGCAGGTTGATGCAATGGTTGATGCAATATCTTTTGAACTCAGAGAATACCCAATTTTCTCCGATACTTCGCTAAGAATTGCAAGCTCAAAAAGTTTTTGTTCATTTTCCTTGTGCTCCTTGCTATATTTTTCCTTGGAATTTCTAAGCTCAAAATATAAATAAACAGCAACAAGAAGTGCTACTAAAAAGCCTATAAAGAAAACCGAAAACCACATACTCAATTAAGTATCTCGTATCAGGTATTAAGTATCAAGTATTAGGGGCTGGAATTGGGAATTTAGGAGTTAATAAATTATGTAAAATCAGTAAAGTTCTTAAAGTTATAAGGTTTACAGTTTTAAGTTTATTTAAGTGTAACCCGGGGCTTTGCTGTGTAGCAAAACCCCGGAGAACAACGCAGGTCTATGAGGGAACTTCCTCTCTGGGCCGACTAATCCCCAAGAAGGCGTAAACGTATTTTTCCGATTCGGTAGCAAGATCCAATACCTCCTGAAAGGAAGGTTTCTCCCCTTCCTGGAGACGCTTATCAAAACGCTGGATCCTAGCTCCCGCTAAAACCATCCGAAGGCTAGCCTTCTTCTCGTCGGTAAACTCTAGATCACCGTCTGCCTGTGCAAACAGCTGGTCTTCGATCAGCCTGAAATCAGTCTCATGCCGATGAAGAAGGCTGAATTTTCGCGCCTTCACGACGTCAAGCCGTGCTTGAGCCGCTACAAGCGCCGCTTCGGCTGATGTTATCTCGGAGTTGAGTCGGTCGAGGGTTTTTTGCCTCCTTGCCATCCGTCTTGTGATTTGTTCCTGTGTTTCCATCTCGCACCTTCAAGCGAAGCCGAGTGTGACTCGGTGCTGATCTTGTACCCTACTCAGGGTTCTTGGAGTGGACTCTGCCCGACTTGCGGTAACTGTCCAGTGTTTGCCGGGTTTCCCGGGCGACACTGACAAGAAGCTCAAGCTGAAGGGAAAGTCCCGTCAACCTTGCTTCATCATCATCGGTGAGGGTACGTTGCTCGGTTATATCCTTCCGGATCTTCCGAAGCTCATCATCCACCACCATGATAGTCCCATCAAGGCGACTAAGGTCTCTGAGGACATCCTTCAAGGTAATTCTTTTACGTGTCACTTTCTTCCTTTCTTTTAACCTGCGTTGTTAATGTACTAACACTTTTCCATTCTCAAACCCTGAGGTTCTCGAAGGGTCAATGTACTGCGATGGCGCAGCCATTACAATGCAAGCATTCGCGTTGTGGGGCTGCCCACACGATTATGTGCATTATACTCTACTTTTGAGGTAAAATCAAACACTACAGGATGGTATCGGGAATTATTTGGTAATTAGAAATTGAAAAATGGAAGCGTAAAAATTAAAAACTATTTAGTCAAGTTCTCGAGCTTATCGATGGTTCTTTTACTACCAATAACAATGGTATACGTTCCGATGACAAAACATCCGCCTTTAATCAAGAACACTCCAACCGAATATATATTGTCCACGCTGAGTCGAAGATAGGAATTTATCGCATCGATTATAATGCCAAGGGCAATAAAAAGGACTCCGGTCCCGATCGTTTTGAATCCATGGGCCATAATCCCACTCCCGAATTTCTTTGTTACTTGATACATGATAACTGCAGCTGCAATTGCAGCAAAAGCAGCAATAAATGAAATACCATTTGCCATTATTGTCAAGAACTGAACACTATTAAATACCATACTTCATTTTAGGCAAAAAAATCACAATTAATCAACCAGTAATCCCAATCCCTCCTCACGACATTGTTATGCCGGAGTAACGGAAGCTACAGCCGGAGTTTCAGTTGAAAGGGGTGCTTTTGAAAGTTGCTCAAGTGCTTTATTAAGTTCTGCCATCTCATCGGACGAAAAATCTGAAGGTCCTTTCTCGACTGGCTTTTCATCACTCTTATTCGTTGCAGGTGCAAGACTTGTAAGGTTCATTTGCGACATTGTGGGAGGTTCTATTTGCGGTTTTGACTCCGAATGCATGCTATTATCTTCATTTGAAGCTGATACACCCATAGGTTGAGTCGAATTTACAGGTGTAACAGTAGGAACTGATGTATCGGTATTTGGAGTAACTACTATTGGATCTGCAATCGCTTGCGGCGAAGTCTGAGCCGGCATTCCACCCATAACAGGTGTTGCAACAGCCATTGCCATTGAACCTGCAGCAAATCCCGCCATTCCCGGATAACTTGTTAGGATCGATTCCATTGTCTTTTTAACAATCATGCCTGAGAGCTCTACGAATTGGTTGATGAGTCCCTGAAGAAGCACTTGTGGATCACCTTTTATATCCATTACTTCACCATTATTATCAACTGTTAGTCCTTCTACATTTCGCACCTTTGCCAGAGTAATATCCGGCCCCAAAACAAGTATTTGCTTTTTAACAAGCTGGGAAAATAGTTTTTTATAATCGGTATCAGTCGTTGGTTGCATAGGCAGGAATATTAATTCTTAATTTGTAATTTTAAATTTTAAATTATCACCTTACTCCCCAAGTATCTCTTTTACCTTTTTTACAAGGTCTTCGTGAGAAATTTGGTATTTCAAAATATAATCCACTGCTCCCCGTCCTAGAGCCTCAGTAACGAGCTCGTCATGCGAAAAGTTGGTGAGCATGGCAACGGGAACCTTGGATATAACCGGTTCGCTTTTGAGTATCTGCAATACGTCATTTCCACTCAAATCCGGCATCATTTGGTCAAGAAGTATCAGGTCATAATAGCCGGTTTTGGCTGCGGATATTGCCCCCTGGCCATTAACTGCAACTGTCACATCATATCCAGCCTGCTTTAATACGGTTTGAAAAACGGCAGCTGTATCTGATTCATCATCAACCAGTAAGATTTTCTTCGCCATAATTTAATGATTGACGGTTAATAAGTTGATGGTTAGTAAATTGAAGACTTACTTAGAATTTAACCATTAGCTATGAACCATTAGCCATTAATTCCAGGCTATCAACTATTGCGTGAAAAATCAAGGGCTACTTGTTTATGTGTTACAATAATCCCATGGAAAATGAAGGATCCTCAGCTTTGCAATCCGAAACTCCAAAGGACAACATCATCCCCTTCCCAGGCACTAAGATTGACGCATTGCCCTCAGAAAAGGTCCATCAATTCGAACTTCCCAAAAAACCCGACATGCAAACCCTGGACTTTCTCTTGTGGCTTCCAAAGGGCAGGTCGGGCTTCAGATTTCAGACCGACCGGGCCATACCGAAAGGTCCTCAAAAATATGACGAAGCAACTGCAGAACTTATCCGTAAAAAAACTACGGATCAAATGGGATTTACTCAAGGGAAATTAGCAAAACAAGCACTTGATAATTATCGACAAATTCCTTCAACAGAACAAGACAACAAATTCCTCAAACAATACAGTGAAGTTCGTTCAAAATACCCCAAACTAGCTGAAAAGATGCTTGAAGATGTGCAAAGTAAGCAAGCTGAAACCCCAAAAATAAAAGCATTTATTGAGTATGAAAAAGCCCGCAAGAATTACCTAGACCGCTCAAGTCCAAAAGTAGGCATCAGAAACCTTCGAATAAGCGGAGATACTATTACTGTTGATCCAAAACCCGTAGATTACCATGTAAATGCTGCCATAGGCTCAATAAATTCATCACCTGAAGATTTGGAACGAGGCACGATATCGGCGACAAGCGGAAATGTGATATTTGCTCCTGACCGCTTTGGAAAAAGAAAGCTGGGACTTATGCTCAGAAGTGAAAGGAATGGCAACTGGCGCGATGTGCCAGGGACTCTCATTGCAGGATTTTTTGATGGAAAGATTGATACCAAACCGTCAAAACTAAGTCCTCACCAAGGAAGACGGACGCTCCAAAAAATTGATAATGCCTCTATCTTCGAAAACGCCCACAAAGAACTTCATGAAGAAATTGGAATTGAGGAAAAAGACGTTAAAAGAACAGTGACTACCGGTCTTGCCCTGGAGAAAAAAAACCGCGCCCACCACGAATTTTTAGTCGATGTTGAACTGAAATTGACACCTGAACAGGCTCGAGAGAAAAGCGATAAATTCGAAATGGAACATCCCGAAGAATTCAAGGAGGAATGGACAACGATTGACTACTCACCTGAGGCTATTCAAACCCTTTTAACAAAAGTCCTATGCCCCCTTCCGGACTCCCATTATGCTTCTTTTGCCGCAACAGGCAGGATGCTTGTCGCCCAAACAAAAGGAGAAAAAGCAGCGGAGGAATACATGAAGCAACTTGAAATAGGAATTGCCGAAAATAAGGAGAGGATCAACTCAACCGTCAGAAAATACGTACGGGAAAATCCTGAGATACTAAATAATCCCACCGCAAATCAATTAGAAAAGATCAATAAAAAGGTTGCTCAATATACGGCTGATAACCCTCAAGCGTCTGATGAAGATAAGGAAAAATTCAAGCAAAATCTTATCGATAACAGGGTGAAATTCAACCCTGACGCATTCAACCCTGCCCTTCTTCCCGAAGAACAAGGACTAAACGATGCGCTCACTGCTCTCAAGCAAGCAGGACTAATTAATGATAACGTAGTTGAACTCCCACAACAGCAGGCAAAAGCAGCGTAAATGTGTTAAAATGTATCATATAGTATGACAGAAGGACAGATAATCCCTAGACCAGAGCTTGCACCTCGTGCACCTGAAAATGATAGGCATGCAGATATTGCATTTCTATTGGATGTTGATGGCGTTGTTACTGATCCGACTAAAAAACAAGTTCTCGAACCCCAAATATTTACCGATATTGAAGCAAATCTTGCATCTGGCAACCCTGTTACCCTTAATACAGGACGCTCAAATGAATGGATGATCGATAGAGTCATCAGTCCATTAGCTTCAAAGGTAAAAGATAAAGGAGTTCTTAATAATTTCTTTGCCGTTGGTGAAAAAGGACTTACATGGGTTTCTTTCGATTCTCAAGGTAAACTTATTAAGGGCGTGTTTAACCGCGAAGGCGTTCCTGTAGAAGGATACGATTTAAAGGTATTTTTAGACGCACAAACGGCATCACATTTTAGTGCTCTCGCAGGATACGCAAGAGCCCTTATTAAAGAGAAATACTCCCACTCCACTTTCTTTGATGATTCTAAACATGCTATGGTATCAACTGAAATGATAGATGGCTTTAATCAACCTCAATACGCTGCGGAACAAACACAATTTACTCAAGAATTGAAAGATATATTGAAGAAACTCGGTGTAGAGGGAAAGTTCAATGTTGACCCCACAACAATTGCCACAGATATACAAATGCCCCATGTAGGAAAGCACTTAGGGGCTCAAAGAGTACTTGACTGGCTTGGGAGAAACAAAATCGCACCAAAACACTATGTCGCAGTTGGAGACAGCGCATCTGACCTTGAAATGGCCGATGAATTAAAGTCTCAAGGAAAAAGCTATGAATTCAGATATGTAAATCCGGGAAAACCTCTCGAAGAAAAATTAACAAATGGCGAAGATAAAAAACCAAAACACAACCTAAAAGTTTCAAGCCAACCCTTCTCAAAAGGCCTTGTTGAAGTTTTCCAAAGTCTAAAAAAAACTGCCTAATCACATTCCATCTACCGAATTTCGCCTCAAAGATATATCAGTAAATTGTGTTAAAATAACCTATAATTATGTCTGTCGAAACACGCTTTCACTCAAATGAAGCATTTGGCTTGGAAAAGCCCGAATTTGACTGTGGCAGGTATACCATGGCTTTCTCGGACCAACCTGGAGGATTTGAGGTTAATACCGATAAATCTTTACCTCGTCGGGATGGCATGACTCCCCTACCACTTACCAAAGATCAAGGCCAACTGCTTTCAACAGCCATCCAAAACCAATTTGGCTATACCACCGCAGACCAGGCAAAAATAGCACTTGATGCCTATAGAAAAAATCCAAATGAAACTACAAAAAAAGAATTTGAAGCAAAGCAAAAGCAATATTATGATAATAAATCAATCGTTACAGGCATACACAACGTAAGACGTGACAAAAGCAACCCCAACACGATAATCCTGGATACAAGACCTGTTAACTTTCCATTTAGCATCAATTTCTCAAAAGCTGAGTCCTCTGACCAACTTACGGAAATGGCTTCATGTGCTTCGACAACTTTAATATTAGAAACTTCAGACGGAATGGGTATACTCCAACACAGAAGTGAGGAAGCTGGCAGCTGGCCTGGTACCCCATCAGCGACAGCGTCAGGCTATATTGATGAAATTCCATTCGAAAAAGAAGAAATACCAAAGCAATTTATGAACGAAGGTGTGAAGACCCGATATCTCACACGAAGACTTAAAAAACTCACTACAAAAGAGGTGAAAGAAAATGCACTTCGTGAGCTTGACGAGGAGATTGGTCTAGACCCAAAAGACATTTTTGATGTTAGGATTGGGGCCATGGTGCATGAACCAAAAACCGTACATGATGAATTTATACTCTCAGGTAAGACTAAGCTAACGGGTGATCAAGTAGTTGAAAAGTCAGCAGATGCCGCTCGTACCAAAAAATTACGCCCGGGAGAATTTAGAGAGAAATTTGTATTATTTGAGATCAATCCTGAAAATATTGAAAAGCTTGTCACAAAAGTAAAATGCCCTATTCCAAATTCCCACAATTCAGCATTTGTGAATAAAGGTTATGAGCAAATGTTAAAGAAGGGTTCAAAGCAACAGGCAGATGCGTGGCGAGATAAGATCTCAAAAGGCGTTGATCAAAATTATGTTGAAATAGATGATATTGTAAAAAAATACACCAAAACACTCAAAGATAAGTTTGAAAAAGATATAAAAGACAAAAATCCGAAAGCTACAAAAGAAGAAATTGAGGTTGAGGTAAATAGACTTATGATCCCCCAAAGACAATATGACTTGGTTGAGGCAAAAATTAAACAGTTCAAGGAACTTCATCCTACAGCTACTAATGAACAACTCGAGGCAGAGAGAAAGAAGCAGATGAATTTACTTCCAAAAAGAAATCCTAATGGTTATTCACCAGACTTTCTACCCGAAGAGCAAGGACTAAAAGGGTTCTTTAAAGCACTTGATGAGGCTAAATTTAAATACAGAGTTTCAAAACAAAAATAGTTTTCCTCCCAATATCTGATCCTACATCCCTATTCCCAACCCATAATCCGCCACTCCTTACCATCACTGACAATTTCAACATCACCCTCAAAGGTATACTTGTATGGTATGTTTTTAGCCTCAAGTACTTGTATAACTTCCTTGCTTGGGTGACCATACCGGTTTTTCTTTCCTGCAGATATAACAGCGAGTTTTGCGGAGGCGTGCTGAAAGGTAAACTCATCAACCCCTGTCTTTGATCCGTGATGGGGAGGCTTAAATACGTCTACCGATTTAACGGTTGGCATTATCGAGTTTAGATATACCGATGGAACGTCCCCTGTAAGAATGGAGCGGAAAGATCCGTATTCCAACAGATGTACCAGCGAATAGTCATTGGTGTCATCACTTGGGTTGCTGAGGAATTGCATGGTTGGCCATCGTACTTCCATCTGCAACCCGTCACTTGTTACCACCTTATCCCCCGCAAAAACCCACGTTACTTTTATTTTTTTCTTATCCAAAAGAGTCATCAATTCTTTGTAAACCTCGGTTCCTTTTGGTGCTTTAGATGTTCCAAAATACTTTACATTATAGGACTTTACCACTCCAATTAATCCCGTCAAATGGTCGGCATCCGGATGTGTCATAAAAACCGCATCTATAGTCCGGTCCCAAAAGGGCATATGCCTCTCAAGGCATTTTGTCATTGAATTTTCAAGCGGACCACCATCAATTACAATGTCAAAACCCTTGGAACTGCGGATAAAAATGCCGTCTCCCTGCCCCACATTGCAAAAAATGAGACGAAAATTGTTGTCAGAGTAAGTTAGTGAGTGATAGACATACAAAAAAAGTAAAAAATCCATTGATAACAACACAAAT
Organism: Candidatus Levyibacteriota bacterium; assembly: GCA_030645455.1. Classification (GTDB taxonomy): domain Bacteria; phylum Patescibacteriota; class Microgenomatia; order Levybacterales; family GWA1-39-11; genus JAUSNA01. The sequence goes on from JAUSNA010000020.1 coordinate 9,336, forward strand.
AGCAATATCCGCCTCAATTTTCTCTCCTTTCATGTCGAGTAAGTCCTAGAACTATACCAAATATGATCAAATAGTATCCGAAAATTAACGCTTGAGGCAGGCTTTCGACACCTACCGCATTGTCAAAATGTGATGAAATGTCAATAATAACACTAAAATATTTGAGAAATGGGTAAGAAAGATAAATAAAAGGCAACGAAAGATATGGACTTACCATGGAAAGAAGTGCCCCAATTCCTCCAAATATCATTATGATGGGAACTGTCCAGAGGATTAGGATATTAATCGGCAAGCTCAACAACGAATATGTTCCAAATACCCCCAAAATTAGTGGAAATGTAGCTATTTGAGCTGATATAGTTGTTGTAACGTCATCTCTAAATAATGTAATTCTTTCGGGAATTTTTATCCTGTCAAGTATCGGCTTTATCATCATAATTCCACATGTAGCAAGAAAGGATAGTTGAAAAGAAACATCTTCCAAAAGCCCAGGGCTAATTAACACCATGCCCCACCCGGTTAATAAAAGAGCCAGCAAACCACTTGTTTGCCTTCCCAATGCTACCGCACCGAAGGAAATAATGGCCATAACGCTTGCCCTAACAATAGGGGGATCAAATCCGGTAAGTACCGAATAGAATAAAATTCCTATTCCTGTGAAAAGTATAGCTATCTTTCTTTTCACGACTTTTTGAAGCGAAACTATCAGCAAAGCTGCCAGAATACTGACATTTTGACCCGACGCGGCGACTACATGAAGCACACCCGCGCTCCTCAACTCCTTATAGAATTCGTTATCTATCTTATCCCTCACACCTAAAATAATACCCAATAGTAACCCTGCCTCTTTTTGCGGAAGTGCTTTCATAACCGCTTCCCCTATCCTTTCTCTGACAAATTTTGTAATAAAGAGAAATGGGTTGTTGCTTACCACTTTTGAAATCGTGGGGTTTTCAATAGTCAACAACTCACCCTTCTCAGTTGTTCTTTTATCAATCCTTCCTGAAATATCAACGATGTCTCCATATGTATAGCGCGGATACAATGGTATAGATATAAATAAACCATCGACAAAAAAGTATTGAGAAATCTCATTTCTCTTCGGTTCGTGCATGAAGCTATAGGTCTTTTTAAATTCTCTACCTACTTCGTATTCCTGATCGGAATCATAATAGAAAAACAACCGGGTAGACAAAATAATTGTGAGTAAAATTATAAATAACAAACTCCGAGATCTCATATTGCTAAGTTGTAGGTAGCACGAAGTGAGGGCTTAGGGACAAGGATCCGTTCTTTTTAACTTTACTGCACGACTATCATGTCTTTAAGCCCGTCGAATGTTTTTTGAGTCATGACCTTTCTGCTTACCAGCTCCTCTTTTGCTCCGTATGGCCTGTTGTCTATTATTTTTTTAGCTGTAACGGGACCTACTTTTGGAAGAGTATCAAGAGCTTCCTCATCTGCTGAGTTGATATCAATGAGATTTGTGCTCACATCCAAACCTAATACTGTTGTATCTGCAGGACTATTTGAGCCTGAATTTGGTGCTTGAACAGTATTGGCTTCTCCAGCTACAGGTATATATATCTTTCCTCCGTCAATCACCTTTTGAGCTAGATTTAGCCTTTTTGCCATATACTCACGGTCAGCTTCCTGAGTTACTCCACCGGCTGCGATAAGTGCATCCTGAAGCCGTGATCCTTCGGGAAGCATGTAAACACCAGGCTTTTGTACCTGTCCTGCAACATCAACTGCAACCTTTTTGAGGCTATCACTCGTTCCTTTTAACTCGGCTTTATTTGAATCGGAGCCGGCTATAAATTTAACTTCTGCTCTATCTTGGTTTGAGGCAAAATACTGGAC
>JAUSNA010000021.1 GCA_030645455.1 Candidatus Levyibacteriota bacterium
GACCAGTTCTAAAAGTACCATTTCGGCGTTATCCTTAACCCGTGCTCCCATTCTAACAATTCTTGTATACCCCCCGTTACGATCCTTCATCCGAGGTGCAATATCTTTAATCAATCTGTCAACTGCATCTTCGGAAAGATGTTTTACTAGATGATAGCGGGCTTCCTCGCCTCTCTTTGCTTTTGTGATATGACTTTCAAATTCGCCCTTGATTGCTTTGGCTTTAGATTCGGTTGTCTTGATGCTTTCATTCAATGCCAAAGAGCGCATAAGGCCTCGAAAAAGAGACTTCCTTTGATTTGTATCTTTGTTAAATTTTCTTCCGTAAACTCTTTTAATCATATACCCCTTAATTCAAAAAATGCGTCATTATGACGCAGTTTTTTACAATTCCTGATGTAGTAACTATTTATTAAACGTTAAATTGGATACCTTTTTTACCTAAAGCCTCTTCAATAATTGATAAAGACTTCGCACCCAAATTCCGGTACGTCATGAGTTCTTTTCTAGGAGTAGTCAAAAGATCAGAAACTGTTTCAATTCCTGCATTTTTAAGACTATTATAAATTCTAGTTGGAAGATCCAACTCATCAACGGTAATATTTCCACCATCCGGAATAACGGTTGCTGCGCTAGAGGTTACCTCTCCGATAGATTCACCATTTGGATCAAATACTTGCTTGAAGTAAGAAACGAGAATATTGCTTGCACGCTCTAATGCATCCTTTGCATCAATTGTTCCATCTGTCCAAACTTCCATAACAAGCTTGTCGTAATTTGTTTGACGTCCGACGCGAGTCTGTTCAACTTTATAATTAACTTTACTAATGGGAGTAAATATTGCATCAATTGGAATAACTCCAACTGTTGCAATTTTTCTTTCTTCTGCAAGAGAGTATCCAAGACCACGCTCAACAGTCATTTCTACTTCAATCTTTGATTTCTTGTCAGCAAGGCTTCCAAGATAATGCTTAGGATCTACAACTTCTACGCCGTCTTTTGTTTCGATATCTGATGCAAGGATCTCTCCGGGTCCTGTTTTAGAGAGAGTTATAGTAGCACTATCAACACCTTCAGGAAGTTTGATTCTCAAGGTTTTGATATTAAATATGAGCTCAATGATATCTTCCTTGAGCCCTGGGAGTGTTGAAAACATGTGTCTTACATTTTCAATCTTAACGGAGGTAACAGCCGCTCCCTCAATATTAGTTAAAAGGACGCGACGAAGCGCAACTCCCAATGTGTTACCAAAACCCGGTTCTAATGGCTCGATAACGAATTGGGTATATCCCTTTTCTTTTTTATCTTCTATAACTTTAAAACTTGGTAGTATCATAACGCTTTTAAACAAAATTGTTGACTTCCCACACTAGAGCCGTCAACAAAAGTATATTTTACTATTAACGTGAGTAAAATTCAATAACCAATTGATAGTCGGCCGGATTTGGTACTTCATCTCTTGTGGGCTTTCTCGAAAGTCTTCCAATTGTACCCTTCCTCTCAAGAAATGGAAGAAGATTTGAAGCTGTTTCTTCAACATGCAGCTTTAGTATCTCGTTCTTCAAAAGTTTTGGCGATAACGAAACCCTCTGACCGATTTTCACATTGTATGATGGGATACTCACTTTACTGTCATCAACCAACACGTGTCCATGTGAAACAAACTGACGAGCCATATTGCGGGAATTGGCAAATCCCAAACGATATACTACATTATCAAGTCGTCCTTCTAGCAATTGAATCAGCATTTCGTCGGTGTTCTCCTGGCTTTTTTGTGCCATTTCTACATATTTTCTGAATTGTTTTTCCAAAAGACCGTAAGATCTTTTGAGCTGTTGCTTTTCTCTTAGCTGAAGACCGTATTCTGAAGGTTTTCTTCTACCACCGCGTCTAGATTGTACTCCGGGAAGAATATTGAGTCTTCTCTCCAGAGAACCTGAAGACTTTTCCAGGATATTTACACCCTCACGTCTTGCTAATTTATGTTTTGGACCTGTATATCGTGCCATATATATTAATTCTCAGTTTTCAGTTTCCAATTCTCAATTCTTTGAAAATTGCGAACTGATAATTGATCACTGACCTTATGCTCTCCTTTTCTTTTTTTGTCTTGGACCGTTATGCGGAATTGGAGTAACATCTGCAATCATAGATATTGATAAACCCGAATTTCTAACAGCCCTGAGTGCAGCATCACGCCCAACGCCCGGTCCCTTAATAAATACCTCTACGCTATTCACCCCTACTTCTTTTGCTTTTTGAATTGCCTGCTCAACAGCAGACGTTGCGGCAAAAGGAGTTGACTTACGGGTACCTTTAAATCCTGCATTTCCTGCAGAAGACCATGCTATAGCGTCCCCTTTTTCATTCGTGATAGTAACAATTGTATTATTAAATGTTGTTGATACAAATATTTTACCGTTGCCGGTTGTAATAATTGTTTTTGGTTTTTTTGTAACTATTTTTTTTGCCATAATTTACAAATTTTATTTATTTAGACCCATCTTTTCGGCTACTTCTTTTCTAATAGCACCGATCGTGACCCTCTTTCCTCTCTTAGTTCTGGCATTGCTTCTTGTTCTTTGACCTCGGGACGGAAGGTTTCTTGCGTGTCTTACTCCTCTGTAGGCCCCGATTTCTTTAAGTCTTTTTATATTTGAAACGACATCTGCCCTCAAATCTCCTTCTGTCTTGATAGTGTCTAATACTTTTTGAATTCTAACAATTTCTTCTTCAGATAGATCTTTTAGCCTTCTTGATGCATCAATATCTGCTTTTTTTAACACGTCAATAACATTGTTTGGCCCAATACCATATATATAGGCTAAAGCCCTATCAATTCTTTTTTGTTCCGGTATGTTAACTCCTGCTACTCTCATATATATTTACTTAATGGGAGATCATAAATCGAAACCGAATTAACGGTTACGATACGTTATTCTTCCCCTCTCCGTGTCGTATGGGGTCATTTCGACTCTTACTTTATCTCCCGGCATAATTTTGATGAAATAGATCCTCATTTTACCCGATAAGTGGCAAAGTATTACTTTTCCACCCTCAATTTCTACTCTAAACAATGTGTTGGGCAAAACCTCTTTTACAACCCCGTCTATTTCAATCGACCCTTGATGCGCCATACAAAAAAATTGTTTTGCGCGGACCCTATTATATAACAAACTCCGCCTCAAAGCAAAACAACGTCTAGTTATTCTATCAGAAAACTTGAAGCTATTCAAGCAAGAGGAAGCATTTCGTCGGGGAAGTAGGTAATTAATTCCGGCCCTTCCGATGTTAGCACAATTGTACGCTCAAAAAGCCCCGCCAAACTTCTATCTTCACTGACAATTGTCCAATCATCACTTCCGTCATATTTAACCCCTGAACCCCCCATATTGTAAATCGCCTCTATTGCAATTGTCATTCCCTCAGTAAGTAATGGTGTTCGTCTTATTTCTTTCTCTAAGTATCCCGGAATTTCCGGTGCTTCGTGCAATTCTTTACCGACACCATGACCAACCAGGCTTCTTACAACCGAATATCCTCCCGATTCCATGGTTTCTTGCATTGCGCGGGATATATGCCCTACCCTGTGCCCAATTTTGGCTTGTTTTATTCCTTCATACATTGCTTTCTTACCTACTTTTAGGAGATTTTTGACTGATTCGTCATCTGTTCCACCGACAACGATCGTTTCTGCCATATCCGTATGAAATCCTTCAAGGTATACTCCGCAATCGATACCTATAATATCTCCTTTATTCAACACTCTATCTTTTGGTATTCCATGAACGACTACATCATTTGTGCTTACACAAATTGCATGCTGATAGCCGTCTACCTTTTTGAAGCTTACTTCTCCACCCTTCTCAAGAATCAACCGCTCAGCCAGTCTATCTAGCTCAATTTCAGTAACCCCTGGATTTACAGCCAGCAATACCTCTTTGAGTACTTCGCCGAGCATTTTACCTGCTCTACGCATTGTTTCGACTTTCTTACGTGTTTTATCATCCATATTAAATAAGATTTCTATTTCTTAATTCTTTTTTTACCTTATTTACTGTATCCTCAATTGTATCGTTAGACGTATCAATCACAACTGAATCTGGACTTATGACAAGGGGTGCATGCTCTCTTTGACTATCAGCCCTGTCCCTCTCGACTACATCATCTCGCACTTCATTGTAGCTAATCTCTACATGTTTCTCCCTTAATTGCTTATAGCGTCTATTCGCTCTCTCGTCAACGCTTGCCGTAAGGTAAATCTTAAGGTCAGCATTTGGAATTATATGGGTAGCAACGTCTCTTCCCTCAATAACTCCTTTCTTACCATAGGCAATTTTCTTTTGAAGTTCCGCCATAACAATTCTTACTTGTTTGTGTGCAGCTACAGTTGGCGTGGCATTACTAACTTCTGGAAAGAAAATTTCGTTGGTAACATCCTCACCATCAAGAAATACTTTCGTTAATGGTGTGTCACTGTCAATTCTTAAATCGATATTACTTTTTCGAAGTACATCTAAAACCTGCTCCTCATTATCCATATCAACATGAACTCGCAAACAAGCAAGAGCTAAAGCTCGCCACATGCCACCTGTATAAATATGTGTTGCATTAAGTTCTTTAGCTAGCGCAACTGCTAAAGTTCCTTTTCCCGATCCCACCGGTCCATCAATTGCTATTTGTAAAGGTCTATTGTTGTCCATATATTTCTATGAATTTCGTGAGTCTGGCTTCAAAATCCTGAATCGTGCTGTTACTATCGATATACGCGTCTGCAAGAGCGATGCAAAATGCCGTCTGAAGACCTGTTATTTTCTCATTTACGCCAAGATCTCGCAAGTCTAGCCTTTCGAAAAGCTCCCAAGTTAATTTTTCCCGTCTTTTAAGTTTTTTCAACCGTTCAAATCTTACTTTTTTATCTGCAACTATAGCCAAAAGCACGCAACCCTTCTCTTTTTTCAATTCTTCAATTTCTCCAATATTTCTGAGCCCATCAATAACAATTTTCTGCTCATCTTTAAGACTTTCGAGTGCCCTACGCATAAGTATTCCCGCCCCATACTTTTCCCTCATTTCATTTCCCAGATCTTGTAAATTTTTTCGCGTTATTCGAAGATGTCTGTTAATTGCCTCATTTTCTAAAAATGACGAGAGGTAAATTTTCCTGTATCCTTTGGATTCGAAGAAGCTTGCAGCGGTCGATTTACCGCTCCCAAATGCACCGGTAAGTCCTATGATGCTTCTCATACCTAGGTATTTGACTTGTGTAGTTTTTCGATGATTTCGGCATGAATTTCCTCAATTTTTTTCTCTCCGTCGATATCATGAAGAATTCCTTTTTGCCGATAATATTCTATAACAGGCTCTGTTTTTCCATGAAATTGATCTATTCGCTTCATGATCGCCTTCAATGTATTGTCTTCTCGTACACCTTCTTCGTCTCTACCAGCAAGCCTCCACAGGGCCTCCTTATCGCTAACTTTAAGATAAAAAACTGCATCTATTCCGTTCACAAATTTTTCAGCTTGTGGAACTGTCCTGGGAAATCCATCAAGTATATATCCTGATGAATATTCCGGGTGTCCCAAATATTCCTCAACTATCTCGAGAGTTTTATCGTCAGGAATAAGATATCCTGCATTCATAGTTTCTTTTATATAACGCCCAAGAGGAGTTTTTTCTTTGGACATTTCGCGGAAGATATGTCCGGATGAAAGATAAGGGATAGATAACTTCTCAGAGAGTAAATTACCTTGTGTGCTTTTTCCGCTTCCCTGTATACCTACTAATATTAATTTCATGTTATGGCCAAAAAAAATCCGAACGATACTCTCAAATTATCGACTATACATTAAAGATTAAATCGTTCGTAAGATCTCGTTACAAGTTGTGTTTGAAATATCTTTACAGTTTCGATTACAACAGACACTACGATAAGAACGCTTGTTCCCCCAACCAACAATGCTTGCACTCCGGTCATTGATTGAAGAATATTCGGAATAATTGCAACCAAACCTAAAAATAGACCACCAACTAGTGTTATACGCGTTACAATAAAATTCAGGTAATTTGCCGTAGGCTTACCAGGTCTAATACCCGGTATAAATCCTCCACCTTCTTGAATATCTTCAGAAACCTTCTGAGGATTTACAACAATTGCAGTATAGAAGTAAGTGAACCCGAAGACCATAAGGAAATATACGACGTTATAAGTAATACTTGTTGTTGCAAAATTAACTGCTAGAAATTGGCCTACACCTGCAAGAGCAGCATTATTTGATGCAATAAAATAATTAGCAAGCAGTGAAGGCAAAAGAACTAACGAGATAGCAAAGATAATCGGAACAACTCCTGCTGAATTCAACCTCAAAGGCAAGAATGTTTGTTGAGCGCTTTCGCTTTTTCCACCCCGTATGCGCCGGGCGTAAATAACCGGAACTTTTCGCACTGCCTCGGTTACATATACGATTGCAGCAATAAGCCCAAAAGTCGCAGCACCAATAAGTCCATAATTTATCATCTGATCAGGAGTAATAGCTGTAAATGCCTGGCCCAAAGCGGTTGGGAGTGAACCAACAATGCCTGCAAAAATTATAAGAGATATTCCATTTCCAATATTTTGCTCTGATATAAGCTCCCCAAGCCATAAAATAACCATTGTACCTGCAACAAGAGTTGTGACAAAAGTTATAAGTAAAAAGGGGTCAAGATTTGCAATTAATCCTTGGCTTCTAAGCAATGCGTACATTCCGATTGACTGTAATACTGCCAGGGGAATTGTAATATATCGCGTGTATTGATTGATTTTCTGCCTTCCATACTGTCCTTCCTTCTGAAGTTCTTCAAGCTTCGGATAGATTTGAGTTGCAAGCTGCATGACGATTGACGCATAGATGTAGGGACCGATACCGACAGCCAGTACTGAAAAGTTTGCCAGTGTTCCACCACCCAACAAGTTGATAAGACCTAGAAATTGATTTTGCTCAAAGAGTGCCCTGAGCTGATTGAGATTGACACCCGAAACGGGAATGTGGGCTAAAAATCGGAATACAAGGAAGAGGGCTAATACAATAAGAGTTTTTTTCCTTAAATCACGATCTTTGAAGATTTTTTTAAGGACTGCAAAAAAATTGCTCATAACACTTTGCTTACTCGACCGTTCCACCCGCTGCTTCTACTTTCATCCTGGCTGAATTTGAAATCGGAAGTTTGACAGTTAACGCTTTTTCCAGCTCTCCGTCACCCAAAATTTTCACACCCAACTTCTTAGCATCGGCTGCAACTACTATATTATGTTTTATAAGAGTCTCGATATCAACAACCGACTTTGCCGGAAGAAGGTTTAATACTTTTACGTTAATTGTAATTGGATCAGACTTAAGAGAGGGATTCCGTCCTTTTCCTCTTCTAAATGGAAGTCTTTTTATTAATGGAAGCGCTCCTCCTTCGAAAGATAACGCACGCTTGCTTCTGGCATTCTGTCCTTTTTGTCCTCGTCCTGCAGTTTTGCCCCGTCCGGTTCCATGCCCTTGACCTAAACGTCTCAATTTTTTAGTTGTTGTTTTTTGA
>JAUSNA010000027.1 GCA_030645455.1 Candidatus Levyibacteriota bacterium
GCCGTTATGAAAAGCGTGTCAATCTCAATACCGCCGACAAATCCCGCAATAGCAAAAACACCCAATACGACGAGTACGTCATGCATTAACGCGATAATGGCACTAATTCCGAATTTCCATGAAGAAACAGGCTTTGATACCTTGCGGAATGCAAACGCAATATAAAGAGTTATAGCAACTATAGCCAGCCCTACCGCTTTTAATGCGTTAATTCTTGTTTCTCCACCTATCGTTGGGCCGAGAGTATCAAAACTTTTCTCCTTAACATTTGCGCCTGTTTCCGTTATGCGCGCCAGGACTTGATTTTTTTGAGCATCACTTATCGTATCCGTTCTGACAGTTATATCCGAATCGGTATTTTTTTTAAATGTAACAACTTTAATTTTTTGGCTATCAAATGCTTTGCGTACAACGCTCTCGTTAATAGCTTTATTATCATTAGATACAATTTCAAGCTTCGATCCTCCGGTAAACTCAATGGACAATTTAAATCCAAAGATTACAATTGCCAACAAACAAATAGTTGTAACAATTCCTGAAGCTATTAAAAATATTCTTCTTTTTCCAACAATATCCATACGATTATTTTTTCTTTACTTTCATTTTCTCCTCTTTTGAGTCAAACGCAATCAATAAGTTTTTTGTTATTGTTATAGCCGAAAACATTGAAATAATGATACCGATAAATAATGTCAACGCAAATCCCCTAACGATACCGCTTCCAAAGTAAAAAAGAATTACACAAGTTATTATACTGGTAATATTTGAATCCCTTATCGATGTCCATGCCCTTGCAAAACCATTTTTCATCGCAATATCCCTCGGCTTACCGCGTCTTAGCTCTTCCTTCATTCTTTCAAAGATTAGGATATTAGCATCTACTGCCATACCTATAGAGAGTATAAAACCGGCTATTCCTGCAAGAGTTAAGGTAACGGGAATAAGTTTGTAGATAAAAAGCGTAATTATCGTATAAATGGCTAAAGCAGCACATGCTATCAATCCTTCTTTCCGGTAGATATAACTCATGAAGAAAATGATCGACACAAATCCGATTATTGCAGCAAAAAGACTCTTATGTAGGGAGTCTATTCCAAGAGATGGACCCACTGACTTTTGAGCAATAACTTCCAACGGTGCAGGTAGCGCACCTGCATTAAGAGCAATACTCAAGTTCTTAGCAACATCCGGCGTAAATTGTCCGGTAATAACAGCTGTTCCGTTTGCTATCTCTGTTTGGACAACCGGGGCACTTATGACCTGATTGTCTAGTGCGATCGCTACAACTTTCCCAATATTTCTTTTTGTGATATCTGCAAAGTATTTTGTCCCTTCTGACGTGAATTGAATTTGAACCTGAGGCTTACCCGTAGTACTATCAAAAACAACCGCAGCTTTTTGTAGATCTTTTCCGGTAAGCTTAGTTGGGATCGGGTTTGCTCCAAGAATTTGGCCCAATCCAAAGGCTATAGGGTCTGCATTGGGGGTTTCTGGCGGTTTGTCTTTACCTCCCTCCCAAAATGTGAGCTGGGCGGTTTGTCCGATAAGTCCTATTGCCTGGGAAACATTTGACATACCCGGTAAATCAACAATTATCCGATATTCATCACCAACCTTTAACGTCTGAATTGTCGGTTCTGATACACCCAGGTAATTAATACGCCTATCAATAACATCGCGGGCGCTTTCAAATGCATCTTGCTGTTCTTCTTTTTTTACATCCTTCATAACAACCTTATACGTAAGCTGCGTTCCTCCCTGCAAATCAAGGCCTAACTTGTAGGAAAGATCTTTTTGAATTGTTATCCCGCCAAGGGAAAAATTTATATTTGCAGGATCAAAAGAAAAGTCTGCAATCATTTTATTTTTTTCTACAAATGGAAGTTTTACCGAACGAAGGTCAATTTTTCCTGGAATATTTAGCAATAGAAGTATTGCTGAAACTACAAAAATAATAATAACGAATATAATTGGCTTTCGCATACTTCAAACGGGTTATTCTTTCACAAGAGATTCTTCATCTCCAATTAGCATTACCCTAGACCCGTAGATAATTGAGGCGATGAACGGATCACGTCTTGCTTTTCTAAAAACAAATTCGTCCTCATTCATAATTGTATAATTAATTTCTCTTTTTTTCAGTTCCTCTTCCTTCTTAATTATAAGAGAAAGCTCAGGTAAAACAACAACACCTACCACCAACAAGTCTACGCTTTCGCCATTGTTTGGCAAATTACGGGCAAAATCCCCAGAAAGCATCGCATACTTTATTCTCCCCAATTTTGCTCTATTTTTTATGATATCACGTCCAAGACCTGATTCTTTTGCGTAAATCTTAATAAGGTCAAAATAAAACGGGTATGTAGTATCTAGTGAATAGTAAACTCTATTGGCTCGGGCTTCCCGATTGAGAATGCCCTTCTTATCAAGCAGCATCAACTCGCGTCTTACGGCATTTATTTCTTCGTCAACTCTTCTTACAATTTCCCTGACGTGAAACATTTCCTCAATGTGCCCCAAGAAAAGATGGAGAATTTTAATTCGGGTTTTGGAAGTAATCAAATCATCAAACATAAGGTTCTGAGTACATATATTATACTACCATTCCCTGATATTCAATGGGCTTATTGAAGGAGTTTGTTACTTTACAGTAATATCTGTTGTCGGAGAGACAATAGAGAACCAGATTTGGCCTCTATTAAACTCTATATCATTTCCTCGCTTATCCTTAATAAATAAATGCGCAGTTCTGTTTTTCTTTGACCAAGTACCTTCTATTTCTTCGCCGTCCATAAATATCTTTGCATTTCCTGTTCCTTTAGTGCCGTAAAGCATATGAAGATTGCCCTCGTACCCGTCATTTGCCCTGCTTTCTTTCATGAACAAGACAACGACATTTTTAGATGCTAACTGTTGCTTCGTATTTAAATCAGTATGAGACGCACCTCCATTTGACCTTTTATAGGAATTTGTTACCTTATCATAAGTCCAGGTGACAGAATACTCACTGTGTCCATCCCAGAATTCGTAGCTAACCGACTGGGAAGCGGGTCTAACCGAAGCAGCCGCTTCATCCTTAAAGGTATAGGCCGTAAATCCCTCATTCCACTCTTCCCCTTCAGAATCCTTATTGGTTAGATCCCTTTTTTCCTTTGCATACTCCCATAATTTCGTTGTAGATGAATATACAGTATGCTCTGTGGCAACCGTCCTTCCCAATCTATCGTAATCTCTCAAAAAAACGGGGAATCCTATTGAGAATTGATTGAGATCATTATACCCGCCCCAACCATAATCATTAATCTGTCCTAATGCATTTGCGGGACCGGAAGTATTTGCTCCTCCAACGTGTGCATACAATGGAAACGCTCCATATTCCGAAAGAAAATCAATAAAATACGTTCGAGCAGATCTGACAGGACCAACAGTTTCTGCATCTTGGCAATAATATACAGCCAAAAATCTGGTTATTCCACCCTCAGCAATTGCCTCATAAATTATGTCTGCGTTAGACACACCACTCTGAGGCCTTGATTCAAGGTGATTTTCAATCATGATCCCTAACGGACCGTGCTTTTCCCACCAAGCCTTTTGCTGTTTTGAATAAAGAGCTCCATTCAGAGGACACGGCTCTGTTCTGGGAAGACTGGGATCAAAAAGAAGTTTGCCACCGGCAGTTTTTTTAGGTTGCGCAATGGGAGTTGTAACGGAGGAAATTCCAAGGCCAAATGTATTAAATAAAATAAAGGAAACAAGGGCACTTGCCACGTACGTAACAATGGCTATTACAACTAGTTTTACATTCATAGTATTTTTACTCTTTAAATCTTTCATTTATTTCTTATTCTTTTTGTAGCGGCTTTTATTGCCTTTAGCTCATCGCTTGATAATTCGTGCTCAACACCCTTTCCTTCATGCACCTGTTTTGCATACCAACGTGTTCCATTTCGAGTATGCAGACCTGACACCACAACTCCTGAGTTTTTTTCGTCAACAAGCGACAAAATAAAGCTTTGATCTCCTCCTGTATCGTTAAACGGATTAAACCGAACAAGCCCTATCTTTTGTATATAAAATTGTGAATCAAATAGCAAGCCCTCAACTTTATGGTTAGTATCTGCAAGCTCATGCTCTATTTTTTGCTCCCTTATTAAAACTTCGCGAAGTAGCTCAACAATATTTTCCTTCTTTCCTCCCCTATTTATAGTCTGGAGTGAAGATTGAAGACGCCAAAAAAGGTACGTCAAAGCGCCACTCCATAGAATTAGAATAACTACAACTACTATCTGGGGAACGAAATCCATATCGGTCTTTCCATTTTATACTTTTTTTTTCTAAAAGAAAAGTAGTTCACAACTCATTCTAAGCTCAAATTAGCTACAACTAGCCCATTAACTTGAGTAAAATGAGTACAGACCCTTGAAAATGGGGTGTCAATATGATAAGTTTTGAGGTAAACTTAACGATATGTCAAAGAAAAGAAAAACTCGCAAACAAAAAGAGCAAACAACCATCCGTCATGCGGAACAATTACAGCATATTCATATTGATGCGCCCGTGTATTCCGTGGTGGAACTAAAGACAAAAAAAACTCCAAAATCCGAAGCTCCTAAAATTGATATATCAACCTTCGAACAAAAAGATGCCGCTTATCTAAGGCATGATATAGTTGCAATTACTGCTGCGTCGGGAATTATTGTAGCTTTCAATATCTTGCTATTTGTATTACTCACAAGTGGTGTAATAAGACTAAACTTCCTCGGATACTAGATCTATTTAAACTCAAAACTTTCAACGATTTTATCGAAAAGCGTTTCGGCAGCAGATGTATACTGAGCACCTGTGTCTGTTGCCGCTGCCATCGAAAAGTAATAGATATAATTTTGATTGCTAAAGTAGTATATTTTCTTTGGATGTTCCCCCCCACCCGTTCCTTCATAGACGAAAGCACCTACCTTCGGGATTTGGGATTCTTTCAAACCTTCATTTATTGACTGAATAACTGGTGTGTAACCACCAATTCCAACGCCTTGAAAATCCTTTGTCATGTATTCTTTCAGCGTTAAACCTTCATCATTTTTCATTACTAACATTTTCAAACTAATAGTGTTGTCCGAATATTTTTTCCAATCAAAGTCAGACAGTGACTTTGCACTTTCAGAAACTTCGGGTGTTGAAAAACTTAATCTCAAAAAAACCTTTTCATTTTTATATGATGGGTCGTTTGTTTCATCTTTCATGACAAACTCCTCAGGATATTGAAATGTAATCCCTAACTCTGAATTTTCATAATGAGCATTCAGATTAAGCTTATCTAAAGAAAAATCATTTGCCCTTTGATAATGAATAAGCCGATAAACTTTCACAAAAGACACACCCCACTCACCTGCAATTTCTGCTCTCCCAAATCCTGCGACTTCCCACAGGGGATTTCCCAAAGGCTGACACTCCTGATATTCGCACACAACAAGCAATTGGTCGGTTACACTTTTTCTCTCAGGATCGATCGTCGGATTTTCTATAGAGACAGGTGCCCGATTGGCAATTTCAAAGAAATACCTATACACATGGTCAGAATTGCCGCGGGTGAGCAAGGCAAAATTAAATGGTTTTCCACCAGTCTTGTCTAAAACAAAATTTGCGATGGTTTTTGCCTGATCCTTTTGCTTATTTGCCGGATACCGGAACGAAGCTCCCTGGATATTAAACCAAATAAGAAACGCTACTGCCGTGATTGACGTAATTAAACCCACTTTTTTATGCCAACGGTTTGTTGACAGACGCGAGAAAAAGTTTCCAACCAGCAGGAAAGGTAAAGGAAACATAAACCCAAGATAGTAATCGTAAATAGATTTGCTATAAAATCCAAAAAGTACAATACCCAAAATCAACCATAATGAAAGTAGTAATACAACCAACTTATCTTTAAACCGAAAGAGAAATAGAATTATTGCAAGTGCCAATATAATTGTTGCGATCTGCCAAATTTGCAAAGTAATGCTTTCTGAAACATTAACTTGCTCAGGGGGAGGAAATTTTGTTAGGAGACGAGCAAAAAGCCGGTAAAATACATCCCAAATATTTCCCAAAAAAGAATAATTAAGTGCGGTATTCTCCTGATTTCCCTCAATAATAAAATTGAGTATTGTTCTTAAATTTGGAAATCCGTGACGAACTTCAAAAAGTAAAAATGCTGAAAATCCTATCAAAAATCCACCAAAAATTGCGAAATAATTTATTATTATTTTTTTAAAATCCCATTTTTTATATACTAACTTTCCACCCAATAGTACGAAAAAGAAAATTATAACGGCAACAAAAGTTGTTAGATAATGGAGCTGCATCGCAATACCCAATAAAAATCCTGTCAATGCAAATACTTTTAAATCCTTTCTTTTAACGGCAAGATAGAGCAGGAAGAGCATGAGAAGTGAAAAGAATGGCATTGGATTTGGATTCCAGGAAGAACGTGAGTAAGCAACGACAAGTGGTGATACGGCATAGAGCGATGCGGCAATAAGTCCGGCCTTTGAATCAAAAAAATTCTTTCCTACATAATAAACAAGAAAAACTGTTGCAATTCCAAATAACGCTACCATGATTGCAGGACCGACCGGATCGTAATTTGTAAGCAATAAAAAAGGAGCCATCATGTAGTAATATATTGGTCCCAGGAAAAAGTCTCCAGCCGATGCCCGAGGGCCGAGTAATGTAAAATCCCCCCTCAATATATCCTTGGCAACAATAGCATCCCTGCCCTCGTCTCCCAGAAAGGTCATATAATCTGCTATTCTATAAAGCCTCAGAAATGATGCTACGAGAAGTATGACAAGCAAAATGAGTATTTCTATCTTGTGGTCAGCGAAGTATTTACGGATCTTACCAAACATAGAGAATTAGTGTTTTTTTCTCCAAATAACCCTTGAATAGATTGAGAAATTCCACACCAGTAAAAACGATGTCCCTATCAAAAAGTATATAAAGTAGTCCTCTTCTCGAGTAATAAAGTGCGTGCCTATAAAAATTGTTCCCGTCTGAATAATGGTAACACCAAAAGCTGACGTGAGATAGAATTGAAACATTTTGTAAAAATATCTCCAAATACTTGTGGCTTTATGATGCTTGAATGACCAAAAGTTATTAAAATTATAATTTGAAAAAATTGCAAAAACTGCACCTATAAGATTTGCAAGATAAGGTAACCATCCAAAACCATCAACCAAAACTTTCAAGATGACGGCATTTAAAATAAAACCAAATCCACCAACAATAATAAACTTACCGAATGAACCTCTTGCCAATTCATTAGTCCTGGTAAGGATGACAAATTTTATTACGGTCATTATGTAACTAAGAGGAGCTATCTTTGAATTGCCAAGCTTTCTGTCTGAGAAGTGTACCGGCACTTCAGCAATCTTATACCCATCTCTAACTGCTTTTTTTAAAAATGCAATTTGAAAAATATACCCATTAAACCCCTTCATTTCATTTCTCTCCCTAAGAAAAACATCTTTTCGGATAGCTCTAAATCCGCCGGTCCAGTCGTGGATATGAAACCTAGTAAATACAGTCCGCACAAATAGATTTGCTGTCATTGAAAAAATCTTT
>JAUSNA010000028.1 GCA_030645455.1 Candidatus Levyibacteriota bacterium
GGTCTTCCCGAAAATCAGAAAGAGTTAATTATTCCGATTAAGTTCAAATAGTATGATAATACAAAACAATTTTTGAGAGCGAAAACTTTGTTATACTGGGAGTATGGATTTGAGAGGTCACATTCAGGACTATCTTTCCAAAGTGCAGATGATGCAGTTGGGAACTTCACAGAGCAACCAGCCCTGGGTTACCACAGTATATTTTGTATCCGACATTAACCTCAATTTATATTGGTTATCAGATCCGGAAAAAAGGCATTCTAAGGAAATAGAAAAAAATTCAAAAGTAGCAGGTACATTTGTACTGCCTCAACTGTATGGTGAAAAGGTGAGGGGCTTGCGTTTTGAAGGGGAAGCACGAAGGCTTACCGGTGATGAGAATATCAATGGAGTGATGATATATAAATCAAGATTTTGGATAGTTGAAGATAGGGCAAAAACCCATACCGGAGAAGTTGTTGATACGTGTTATCAAATTCGTCCAAAGGCATATTATTTATTGGACGAGATTAATTTCCCTAGTAATCCCAACCAAGTCCTTACATTATAATTATGCCTTGCATTCTTCTTGGGAGAGAGTACAATTCAAAGATAGATTTTTAAAAAGTTATATATGGTGGAGAAACATATACTTTTTCATGGAACCGACTGCAATCCTCAAAGTTATTGGTACCCTTGGCTTAAGGAGCGACTTAAGGAGCGAGGAGATGATGTAGAAATACCTCATTATCCTAAGCTCAATCATGAGCCGATAGATCAGAGCCTTGAAAGAGTTTTGGGTGAATATACGTTTGATGATAAAACAACACTGATTGGTCATTCAGCAGGCGCCCCATTAATATTGGCCATACTTAACGCAATAGATACTCCAGTAAAACAAGCTATTCTAGTTGCCGGGTATGTGCGTACAAAAGGTGAGGAAACGGAGCCGGATTCTGTATTATTGGAAGAATATGATTGGGGCAAAATTAGAGGAAATGCTGGGAGTTTTGTTTTTATAAATTCTGATAATGATCCTTGGGGATGCAATGATATAGAAGGGCGATACATACTCGATAAAGTTGGAAAAGGTGTGCAGGTTGTGATGAAGGGGGAAGGGCACATGGGATCAGATTCTTTCAATCAACCGTATAGAGAATTTCCATTACTTGATAGACTCATCGAATAATCTAGAACCGAGTGCTTCTTATTTGATATACTTCAGAAAGATATGGCAAAAATACTTGTTACCGGCGGAGCGGGATTTATCGGCTCCAACTTCATTCATTATTGGCTTACAAATCACCCTAACGACACAATAGTCAATTTTGACAAATTAACATATGCTGGAAATTTAGAAAATTTGGCCGACGTTGAGAAAAATCCTCAATATCTATTCATGTACGGTGATATAACAAACCCTGAAATGGTCGATAATGTCATGAAGGGGGTAGATATTGTTGTCCATTTTGCAGCAGAATCACATGTTGACAGGTCAATTAAGGAGCCGGCGGCATTTGTAAAAACTAATGTGCTGGGTACACAAATTTTATTGGACGCAGCACTCAAGCACAGTGTTAAAAGATTCCATCATGTTTCGACTGATGAAGTATTCGGGGCATTGCCGCTTAATTCTTCCGAAAAATTTAATGAGAATACCGCTTATGACCCACGCAGTCCTTATTCTGCAAGTAAAGCAGGGTCGGATCACTTGGTGCGTGCATATGCAGAAACGTACGGGTTACCCATAACCATTACTAATTGTGCAAATAACTATGGTCCATATCACTTTCCCGAAAAGCTCATCCCGCTTGCGATCACCAATATTCTTGAAGGGAAAAAAGTGCCAGTATATGGAGATGGACTTTACGTGAGGGATTGGTTATATGTGGAGGATCACTGCAGGGCAATTGATATGGTTCTTAGCAACGGGAAAATTGGGGAGACATATTGTGTCGGAAGCATGACTCAAGACGTGAACAATTTGGAGGTTATTAAGAAAATTCTGAAAATTATGGGAAAGACAGAGGGCGAAATCGAATTTGTTAAAGATAGACCCGGACATGACAGGAGATATGCAATTGATTGGACAAAGATACACAATGAATTGGGCTGGGAGCCAATGGCAGATTTTGATACGTGGCTTGCAAAGACAGTCGACTGGTATAAGGAAAATACAAAATGGTGGCAGGATATAAAAAATGGTGAATACAAGAATTACTACGAAGAACACTACGGAAAGTAATTAAGAATTGAATACAGAATTTTTAAAAAGGGAAATTATGAAGATTTTATTAACAGGGGCAACAGGACTTATTGGTTCTAGATTTGAAGAATTGGCACATGAGACTCAAGAGATCATCCCCCTTTCCTCATTCCAAGGCATCGATATTACCGATAAAAATTCAATTGAGCAATTTTTGGAAGATAAAGAATTTGACGTAGCAGTCCATCTTGCCGCAAAAACCGACGTTGATGGTTGTGAATTGGATAAGGAGGAGGATTTGCGTCTATTGGGGACGAGTGAGGATAATGTTATGGGAATAGATCTTTCCTCGGTAGAATCCAAGAGTTTTCAATACAAGAAAACGGCTATTGCTATCAATACTATCGGAACAAAAAATTTATATGAAGTGGTTAAAGCACGGGGAAAGAAATTTGTTTATGTATCCAGTGATTTTGTTTTTTCCGGAAATGAAGAATTTAATACGGAGCAGACCAATCCTTCACCTGTAAATTGGTATGGGATGAGTAAATATTTAGGTGAGAAAATAGTTGACCACGAAAAAGATTTGGTGATAAGACTTTCATTTCCTTACGGTTTTATGAGCCCGGTTAAAAAGGATTTTGTGTGGAAACTCCACGACCTATTGCAAGCAAATGATGAGGTGAGTCTCGTTTCTGATCAAATGATTACGCCTACTTTTATTGACGATATCGTAAATGGGATCCAATTTTTATTAGACAAAGAAGCATCCGGTCTATTTCATCTAACCGGTTCAAGCGCACATACCCCAATGCAAATTGGACAGAAAATAAAGGATGCTTTTGCTTTCTCAACAGCTATAAATCCTATGAGTCTTGCAACACTTTATGAAGGGAAGGCTCCCAGACCCTTTCAATCCAGAATGAAAAATGTTAGACTAGTAAATCTTGGATTTGTACCCAAAACCTTCGATGAGGGACTGTCTTTGATACAATATTGATAGCTATTTAAAATGAAAATTACATTTGTTGGGCATGGATATGTAGGGCTTGTAACAGCGGCAGTATTTGCCGAATTTGGAAACACCGTGTATGTCATTGGCCGCGATTCCGAGAAAATTAATAATCTAAAAAAAGGTATACTTCCAATTTACGAACCGGGGCTTGAAGAGTTGGTTAAAAAGAACTACGATGCCGGCAGACTTATTTTTACCCTTGATTACAAACCTGCAATTTCCGAAAGCGATATTGTTTTTACTGCTGTTGGTACTCCCCCCAAATCGACTGGTGAGGCTGATCTTACCAACGTACTCAAGGTAGCCGAGGATATAGGAAAGAACCTTTCCGGGTATACGGTAATTGCAACCAAATCTACTGTTCCTGTCGGAACAAATAAAAGGGTAATGGATATCATAAATAAGGTAAAACCGTCCAAATCTGAATTTGATATGGCATCATGCCCTGAGTTTTTACGGGAGGGAACAGCAATTTCTGACACTATGAATCCTGACCGAATTGTAATTGGGACAGAAAATTCGCGGGCAAGAAAACTTTTGGTTGATCTTCACAATCCGATTACTGGAGAGAGAGTTTTTACCAATCTTGAGACTGCGGAAATGATAAAGTATGCCTCTAATTCTTTTTTAGCGACAAAAATTTCATTTGCAAATGCAATTGCACGACTATCGGAAAGAGCAGGAGCGGATGGTCCCAGCGTACTCGAGGGAATTGGAATGGATTCAAGAATTGGTAAAAAATTCTTAAGCCCCGGACCCGGATATGGTGGTAGTTGTTTTCCGAAAGATGTAAAGGCTCTGATAGCAATAGCAGACGGTTATGGATACAACTTCAATCTATTAAAAGAGGTAGAAGCTATCAATAAAGATTCCCAGGAAGACATCATCCGCAAAGCCATACTTGTTCTTGGAGATGTGAAGGATAAGAAAATTGGAATTTTGGGTTTGGCGTTTAAGCCGAATACTGATGACATGAGGGATGCTCCTTCTATCGCTATTATTAAGTCACTTCTTGCAAAGGGAGCAAAAATTTCAGCTTTTGATCCCGAATCAATGGGTAATGCTAAGAAAATTATGCCGGATATTCAGTATGTTGAGGATCCCTATAATGTTGCAGATAAAGCTGACCTTCTTATAGTCGTTACCGACTGGAACGAATTTAAAGAAATGGATCTGGCAAGAATAAGGTCTATCATGAAAAGTCCCAATCTTATAGATGCGAGGAATATTTATGAAGCGGGTAAGCTTATTGAATTAGGATTCACTTACCGCGGAGTAGGTAGATAATTACCATGCCCAAAGCTCTTGTCACCGGAATAAATGGATTTGTAGGAACCCATCTTAATAACTATCTTCTTAGTAAGGGATATGAGGTTTTTGGAACGCTCAAACCTTCCCACGAAAGCACCCAGGATTCCCATAGTTTTGCTGTCGATATTTTAGATTACGAAGGGCTCAAGAAGGTTGTAGACGAGGTTTCGCCGGATTTTATATATCATTTAGCAGCGCTTACAAGCCCGGCTGCAAGCTTTAATAATCCGTCTGAGACTATTACCAATAATATTGGTGGGCAGGTAAATATACTCGAAGCAGTTAAGGAATTAAAGCTAATGAACACAAGGGTATTGGTGGTATCTTCTGCTGAGGTATACGGACAAGTTAGCGAAAAAGATCTTCCAATTGACGAAGAAACCCCGCTTAAGCCGACGTCTCCGTATGCTGTTTCGAAAATCGCACAGGATTTTTTGGGACTTCAATATTTTCTCTCCCAGAATATCCAGTGTGTGAGAGTGCGCCCATTCAATCATTCGGGGCCATATCAGTCTCCATTTTTTGCGATCCCGGCTTTTGCTAAGCAAATTGCCGAAATTGAGGTGGGTAAGCAAGAGCCGATAATGAAAGTCGGTAACCTTGATGCAAAAAAAGATTTTACAGACGCGAGGGATATTGTAAGAGCATACGAACTCCTAATGGAAAAAGGAGAAAACGGAGAGGTATACAATATTGGTTCGGGCAAATCATATAAAATCTCTGAAGTGCTTGACATGCTTTTGTCATATTCTAAAGAGCAAATCATCGTTGAAAAAGACCAGTCTCTCATGCGTCCAATTGAAATACCGGAACTCGTGTGTGACTATTCTAAACTCCATCATATTACGGGATGGAAGCCGGAAATTTCCATTGAAACGTCCCTGAGAGACACTCTAGACTATTGGAGAAATATCGTTTAGAATGATTTAATTGTAGATAGAATATGGCAAAAAAAGCATTGATTACAGGCATTACGGGACAGGACGGAAGCTATTTGGCAGAACTTCTCTTGGAAAAGGGATACAGTGTTTATGGACTCGTAAGACGTCTCAGTACTCCAAATACCGAAAACATCAAGCATCTTTTAGATAAAGTAGAGCTTGTTTCAGGTGATCTTTTAGATCAAAAGTCATTGGATGATGCTGTTAATGAAACCCAACCTGACGAGGTTTACAACCTTGCCGCACAATCATTTGTAAAAACATCATGGAATCAAGCAGTTTTGACAGGAGAGTATACAGCTCTTGGAGTGACTAGGATGCTTGAAGCGGTAAAAACAGTAAATCACAAAATAAAATTCTATCAAGCATCGTCATCGGAGATGTTTGGAAAAGTGACCGAAACTCCTCAAAAAGAAACAACACGATTTTATCCAAGAAGCCCGTATGGTGTTGCTAAAGTATACGGTCATTACATAACAGTTAATTACCGTGAGAGTTATGACATGTTTGCTTGTTCCGGAATTCTTTTCAATCACGAATCACCCAGGCGCGGAATTGAGTTTGTAACAAGAAAAATTTCTCACGCAGTTGCAAGAATTTCTCTAGGGCGTCAGGATAAATTGGTTTTGGGCAATCTTGATTCTAAACGCGATTGGGGATATGCAGGCGATTACGTTGAGGCTATGTGGAAAATGCTTCAGCAAGATGAGCCTGATGATTATGTAATTGCGACAGGTGAAACTCACAGTATCCAAGAATTTGTTGAGGAAGCCTTTAGCGCAATTGGCGTTGAGGATTGGCGGAAGTATGTTGAATCAAACAATCCTAAATTTATGCGTCCGGCAGAAGTAGATTACCTCATAGGAGACTATTCTAAAGCAAAAAACGTTTTGGGTTGGTCTCCACAAACAAGCTTCAAGGAATTAGTGTCAATGATGGTAGCCGAGGATCTTAAAGCTGAAAAGAAAAGAGACCACTAAGTTGTAAAAAGTGTCTTCCAATAGCTCAAATCATCCCTTTTTGATACAATAAATAGAAGTTTTGCTTAGCTTAATATATGAGTAAAGTATTGATAGCAGGAGGTGCCGGTTTTATAGGTTCAAATTTAGCAAAAAAGCTACTTGCGGAAGGACATGAGGTTATTGTTGCGGACAACCTTACTACGAGTTCGGGAGACAATATAGAAGAATTTAAGGACAATTCTTCATTCACATTTATAAATCACGATGTAACAAGTACCATCCCTTCAGAAATAACGGCCGATGCTGTTTTTCACATGGCGTCTCCTGCGTCTCCAAACCATCATAGTAAAATTTCCTATCACGCTTTGGCGTACGAGACAATGATGGTTAACACTATCGGTACAATGGAGCTTGCTAAGTTTGCACATCATAATAATGCAAAATTCTTATTTGCTTCAACATCCGAGATTTATGGAGATCCGCTGGAACACCCGCAGAAAGAGGAATATAGGGGAAATGTCTCGACTACCGGTCCGAGGGCGGTTTATGATGAGGCAAAGAGATTTGGTGAAACAATCACATCCTATTATTGGAGAGAAAAGGGGTTGGACGCGCGGATAGCCCGCATATTTAACACATACGGACCCAACATGCACAAAGATGACTTACGAATGATCGCGCGGTTTATTATGCAG
The DNA here is from genome assembly GCA_030645455.1 of Candidatus Levyibacteriota bacterium. Classification (GTDB taxonomy): domain Bacteria; phylum Patescibacteriota; class Microgenomatia; order Levybacterales; family GWA1-39-11; genus JAUSNA01. Next base: position 7,110 of record JAUSNA010000028.1, read on the forward strand.
GCGGTTGAGAACCAACCGATAACAATTTTCGGTGATGGACAACAAACAAGGTCCCTGTGCTTTATAGATGATTTAGTTGAAGGTCTGACAAGGCTTATGTTTTACGATAATACGAAAGCTGAAATAGTAAATTTAGGCAACCCGGAGGAGCATACTGTGAATGAATATGCCCAGATAGTAAAACGTCTGACGGGATCATCAAGCGAAATTGTTCATTCCGAGGAACTGCCGCAAGATGATCCGCTGAGACGAAGTCCTGATATCACAAAAGCAAAAAAACTTTTATCTTGGCAGCCAAATGTAGGACTTGAGGAGGGACTTTTAAAAATGATCGAGTATATAAAAAATATATGAAAATTTTTGTAGTGCCGGCAACATATAACGAAAGAGAAAATATTGAACGTTTTATAACCGTTTTGGAGGATGAAGTTTTTCCCAAAATAAAGGGGCATGATATGCACATTCTTGTTGCTGACGATTATTCACCTGATGGTACGGGAGACGTTGTGAAATCACTTATGAAAAAGTACAAGAATCTTGGTGTAAATCAGGGAGAAAAAAAGGGTTTGGGTGCAGCATACATTAGGACAATGGGTCATGCTATAGAAAAGTTAGGTGCAGACGTCGTTGTGAGTATAGATGCCGATTTTCAATTTGATCCGCATGATTTGCCCAAGTTTATTCAAAAAATTGACGATGGATATGACATGGTTATCCAAACCCGCTATAGCAATGGAGGTTCTATCCCC
>JAUSNA010000029.1 GCA_030645455.1 Candidatus Levyibacteriota bacterium
AGGGAGAGGAAAGAAATTTTTCCATTTCCTCGGTGTAATTAAGAGGCGTAAGAGTTGTGGTACCGAGGCGGAGTATTTTTTTGATTTGTATGATGTCTTTGGCTATTTCTTCAAGTCGTTGTATTGTTTTTGGCGGAATAATACTTTCGTCCTGCATCAGAAGATAATGGTACCATCAACTCTTTTTTTTGTCCATGATTTGGTATTTTGCCACCTTTCCAGATGCAAATTTTAACAAGAAGAGTATACTATATGGATGCAACTCAATAAGTATTCGGAAAGCCTTATTCATTTATTTGAAAAAGCGAAAGAGGTTCCACTCGAAACTGCAAATGTAGTAAACCCACTGGTTAGTGAGCTGGCATCATGGTACGAAAAATTCCGCAATTCTATAGAATACCGCGATGAAGAAGTAATTCTAAGAGCATCAATTGAAAGAATATTAAAAAGAAGACTAGCTTTGGGTGGCAGCGGATCAACAACCGCAAAGCCGCTACTGAAAGAGTTGGTGTGGGCAAGGTATTTTCCCGAGAGTATGTATACGGAGGAGACAATCGGAGGCATAGAAAAGATCATTGATTTTTATCTGAACTTAAAAAATGAGATGGTAAAAACCCATCACTTAAAAGAAGGTGAGATGAGAGATCTTATGTTCCAACTTATGTCATCGGATGTCGAACAGACTCTTCATCCAAACAGAGTTGAAGAAGCAGTCGGAAATTATATATTTCATGTGTTGCAAAAAAATATTTCGGCAACTCCTGAGACAGAAGAAGAAAGGGATGTGCAGTTATTTATTGCTATCAGGCGCGCATATTCGAAAGACGATTTGGCATTTTTGAGATTTAAATTATTTACTCAATATTTTGGGAAAATGAATGATCAGGATCCTGCGGTAGTTTCTGAAAAATTCGGTGAGGCATATAAGCAGATAGAGTCACAGCTCAAACATCCTGCAAGATTTAAAATTCTTTCTTATGTAAAAAGGCACATCCCTCCATTTCTTATTATGGAAGACATTTTTGCAAGTCAAGATAACATCAAAGAGATTTCCCAAAATGAAGAAGAACTGAATAAATTGGTCCTTGCTGCCTGCCAAAGAAAGTATAAAACAATTTCTGAGAAAGTAAGGCGTGCAATAATCCGAAGCGTCATATTTATTTTGTTATCCAAAACGCTTATCGCATTTGGCGTAGAGGGTACATACGAGAGGATATTTTTGGGACACGTTCAGTGGATGACGTTATCACTCAATGTTATTATTCCGACTCTTTTTATGATCGCAGTTGGATTTTCGATACGGACTCCGGGGGACAAAAATTCCCGACTAATTTTGGGACATATTCATACGCTTCTTTTCGAAAACGAGCCAAAAATTGGAAGACCAATGCATTTCCCGGTTCCTGACAAGAAGCCAAGAAGTGCGATGGAATGGGTTTTTGGAACGTTGTGGATTGTGGCATTTATGCTGAGTTTTGGTGCAATTACACTTGGTCTATCATTCCTTGGATTTAGTGCCGTTAGTCAAATGATATTTATTTTCTTTTTGGCCATTGTTTCGTTCTTGGCGTATCGCATCAATATTACGGCTCATGAATATAGCGTGGAGAGTAGACAGGGGATTTTGACTCCGATTGTTGATTTTTTCTTTATGCCGATTGCGCGTGTTGGGCAATACATAACAGCAGGTGTGTCTCAAATAAATATATTTCTATTTATTTTGGATTTTTTGATAGAGGCACCCTACAAAGGATTGGTTGGATTTTTTGACCAGTGGTTTTTCTTCCTGCATTCAAAGAGGGAAGAGATAGGGTGAGTAAAGGTTTTCAATTCCCAGTTTCCAGTTAGTTTTCAATTGAAAATTTTCTCAATGAGAACTTAATGTGAATTGTAAATTGAAAAATGAAAACTTACTTGATATCCAGAAGTTCTACGTCAAAGATAAGATCTGCCAGCGGGGGGATGACATCTCCTGCGCCTTCTTCTCCGTAACCCATTGTGTAGGGGATGTATAATTTTCTTTTTCCACCGACTCTCATGCCGGGTACTCCTTTATCCCAGCCGGCAATAACGTGTCCGACTCCAATTTTGGTTTTAAAAGGAACACCACGGTCAACGGATGAGTCAAATTTTTCACCGTCGTCAAATGTACCAGTATAGTGCATGACAACGGTGTCGCCCGCCTTTACTTCATAACCTGTTCCGACTTCAATTTCTTCAATTTTAAATTCTGTAATTTTTGCCATGAGTTATATTTTACATGTTCTTTTGTATCGAGAAAAGAAGCAAAAAACTCTTCCTGTTCTTGTACTTTTTCCCGCAAAAAGTACCAAAAGCTCTGCCATGTCAGAATTTGGGCGTTACAAATTTATTACATTCACTAAAAATCGGACTCATACTGCGACAAGCTTAGTATTTGCCTGTCCATTTTCCGGGCGCTCATTCCATAAATTTTCCAAGCGCAAATTCTGAAAATGGCAATTTATAAACGCACAGAATGACCGCTTAGTGTTATATAATTATCAAATGAAATATCAGTACTTTATTGCGTCGCGTTGGAGAAATAAATTTGAAGTCTTGAGACTTACGAAGCTACTAAGAGAAAAGGGCAAAAGTGTTTACTGTTTTATCGAAGGGGATGGAAGTAACTATGAATTGAAAGATCTGGAAGAGAAATATTCTCCTGAGGAATTTATGAAATACTTCGAAAGAATTCCCGATTGGCCACATAACAATGCTATAAAAGAAATATTTGATGTGGATATGAACGCTCTAAAGGATAGTGAGACAGTTATTTTGCTTTTGCCAGCAGGAAAGTCTGCTCATATTGAAGCCGGAGTTTCATATGGTATGGGGAAGAAAACAATCCTTATAGGTGAGCAAAAGGAGGCAGAGCCTTTGTATATGATTTTTGACGAGATGTATCTAACAGCTGAAGAGTTTGTGAAAAGTTTATGAGTGATACGAGATTTACATTTAGGGCTGCTGTGTTTGTTATTTTTGAAAGAGATGGTTTGGTATTACTACAGCGTAGATTTAATACAGGTTGGGAAGATGGTAAGTATTCTCTGGTCTCCGGACATATCGAAGAAGGAGAAAGGGTAGTTGCAGCAGCGGTTCGTGAAGCAAAGGAGGAAGCAGGAGTTACGGTTAAGGAAGAAGATTTTCAGATTGTACATGTGATGCATAATAAGACCGATAGTCAATATATAAATTTTTTCTTGAAAACAAACAAGTGGAAGGGAGATGTTATCAATATGGAACCGGATAGATGCGATGATCTCAAGTGGTTCTCTAAGGGTTCGATTCCAGATAATACTATATATTTCATCAAGGAATTTTTTGAAAATATTAAGGATAGTAACGATATATTTTCCGAGTTTGGGTTTTGATTACTTAACTCCTACAAATTCAATCCGGGGGAGAAAGGCTCTTATTTGATCCCAAAATCTGTCTGAAAGACCTGTTGAGAATTTTGAATATTGCCCTTTATCTTGCTGGGAGGTCAATTTTCTTTCGTAATCACGTATTATCTCAACGACTTTGGCTCCTTTTTCATTAAATTCATTTTTGAAAGTCTCATCCTCTACGAATTTATCATGAACCTCTTTAAAGTCTAAAAATAGGTCACGGTTTTCCTCGATCATTTCCAAAAATAACTGTCTGTATTTTGCAGCCATGTGGCATATAATAAGATAGTTAATGGCTGATAGTCAATAGTATAAAGATGAAAACGCTGAATAGAATGATATTCTATCTGGGACTGATTCTTATTGGTTTTGGGTTAATCTGGCTTCTGGTGCGCATGGTAGCAGGGTTAATATTTAATTGAAGTTTTCATTTTCCAATTAGCTTTCATCTAGTAAGTTATCAACTTAGAATTTAATGTGAATTGAGAAATGGAAACTGTGAACTAAAAAAGTTATAATAGTGGACACTATGAAATATCAAATTCTTCTTTTTTATAAATACACACCTATCGAAAATCCCGTTCATGAAATGAGAGAGCAGAGAAAACTCTGCGAGCAGCTCGGTTTGACGGGCAGAATTATTATTGCCACGGAAGGCATTAACGGTACGGTTGAGGGAGAATTTGATGCGACTGAAAAATACATTGAGGAAATGACAAAAGATTCCAGATTTGCCGATATTGATTGGAAAAAGTCTGAGGGGACGGGTGAGGCTTTCCCAAAACTGAAAGTTAAAGTGCGGGAAGAAATTGTGAGTCTTCATCTTCACGACAAAGATATCAAACCATGGAATGTCACCGGCAAATATTTGGAAGCAGAGGAGCTGCACAAATGGTTTGAGCAAGGTCGTGAATTTTATATTGTTGATATGCGCAACGACTACGAGCATAAATCCGGGTATTTTGAGGGATCAATTTTGCCTCCTTTTAGTAACTTCAGGGATCTCTCAGAGTTATTGCCGCAATTAGAAAATTTGAAAAATAAGACAGTTTTGACTGTCTGTACCGGAGGTGTGAGATGCGAAAAAGCCTCAGGATTTTTAGTAAAAAATGGATTTGCCGACGTGTATCAATTGAAAAATGGGATTGTGACATACATGGAAAAATATCCAAATGAACATTTCAAAGGTAAATTGTATGTTTTTGATGGAAGGATTCTGATGGGATTTAATACCGATTCGGGAGAGCATGAAATTGTCGGAAAGTGCGAGCGTTGTCTTACAACTTCAGAAAATTATATTAATTGTGACACAGTAGGGTGCCATAGGCATTTTATTTTGTGCGAGAAATGCATAGAGGAAAAAGGTTTGATTTGTCCTAACGGGTGTACCTACTTACGGAAAAAACAAAGAGAAAACCCGATACACATCAATCGTTAATAACTAATAATTGATAGTTAATAATAGTTTCAGAAAGAAATAAACGTTATACAAACATGGGAAAAAAACAAAATTCGAACAACATATTAAAATTATTTCCTGCATTTGAAAGTAAAAATTACAGATATTATTTTATCGGACAGCTAATTTCTCAAATCGGAACTTGGCTTCAGATAGTGGCGCAAGGATGGCTTGTTCTACAGCTGACAAAATCTCCATTTCTCATTGGTCTAGTTGCCGCTGCAGCGACGCTTCCATCATTACTATTTTCACTTTTTGGGGGCGTTATTGTTGACAGGTTTGATAAGAAAAAACTTATAGTTATAACCCAAGCATCATCTATGGTCCTTGCGACCATTTTAGGTGTAATGACACTTTTTGGTACTATCAATGTGTGGCAAATAATAGTCTTATCATTTCTCTTAGGGGTAGTTAACGCGGTTGATATGCCGGCCCGTCAGGCTTTTGTTTCCGAGATGGTAGAAAAGAGTAAAGTCCCATCAGCTGTTGCGCTAAACGCCGGTATTTTTAATGCCGCAAGAGTGGTTGGCCCTTCCGTTGCAGGTATTTTAATAGCTCTGGTTGGCGTGGGTGGAGCATTTTTGCTGAATGCAGCAAGTTACATAGCAGCAATTATTGTGCAGTTCTTGATTGTGCCTATAGTCCATAAAAAACCAAAACATTCCCACCCGATAAAGGCAATTAAAGAAGGACTTTCCTACACATGGACACACCCTGTTATCAAAGCGCTCATTATATTGACGGCAATTGTTAGTATTTTTGGATGGTCATATACAACCCTTATTCCATATATGGCCGAAACAATATTCCACCAAGGTGCAGCGGGTCTTGGATATCTTTATGCTGCTGCGGGTGTTGGAGCTCTTTTAGCAGCTCTTTTGGTAAGTGCTTTGGCCCACAAATTTAGTCCAAATCTATTTATAATCGGAGGAAATATTATTTTTGCCGTATCATTGATAGCGTTTTCATTTGTTTCCAACTTGTATTTGGCGTATTTTTTTCTATTTCTTGAAGGATTTGGATTGCTTTGCGCATTTGCAGTTATTAATGCCCAGTTGCAGCATTTGGTTGAACCGCATTTCAAAGGAAGGGTATTGAGTGTATATCTTCTAACTTTTGTCGGATTTTTCCCGATTGGAAATTTCCAGATTGGCCTTTTGTCGGAGCATTTGGGTCCACAGATGGCGATTAGAATCGGAGCAGTAATAGTGCTTTTCGCGGCAATTATTTTCTTTTTCGCAAAGGGTAGAGTGACAAGGGCGCATGAGGAATATATCAGTGACAAGATCATAGATAGTGCAACTATTGACGTTTCGGGTAGAAGATAAAAAAATCATGTACGCTACGGACAACTTACCCTATTCACAAACAGTAACGTAAATTATTCCTTGGGGAGAAGGTCTTGGATTTGTGTTTTTTTCTCAAGTTTTTTTAAATTGTGAATTGTAACAACGCCTCCTTTTATTGTTATTATATTTTCGTGTTCTAATTTATTAATTGCAATAGTCGCCGTCTCCCTAAATGCTCCGATAAAATCTGCAATTTTCTGATGGGTGAGGGGCAACGGAATTACGATATCTTTTCCTTTTTTTTCACCAAAACGCTTTGCGCAGTCGGCAAGAAAACTTGCAATTCGTGCTGCTGCGTCTGTCAATATAAACCCCTCGAGCTTTCTTTCGGCATTGTTGAGGCGTTGTATGAACATATGCATAAGGTCAATAATGTATTCCGGGTTTTCGGAAAGAATTTTTAGATATTCTTCGCGGGAAACTGTGTTTATCTCACAATCCGTAAGAGTCTCGGTACTGTATCGAAATACTCCCTCTTTTGAAACAATTGCCCTGACCCCTAAAATACTGCCGGGACCATAAAGATATATGGCAGCGTCACGACCTGCTTCTGAAATTCTGAATAGCTTGACGTATCCTTTTCTAATAAAATAAATTTTGTTAGGAATATCTCCTTCGTAAAATAGTGCTGAACCTTTTTTGTATTTGCGTGCAGGCCGCTTTGCATACTTCTCAAAGAATGAGTAATAGTCAGGTTCACGCCAAAGAGTGTGGAGTCTTGCTGATAGTTGAGAGCTGTTCTCAGCCATTTCGATGAGTATAATTCACTGAAGGTTATTTTACAAACTTTTGATGAGTAAAATTACAATTTTTAAATTAATGCAAATAATATTGTTGCAATCTATATCTTTTAAGGAGTAGGATTATTGGATAAAATGTCTAGGAAAAAATTTAAAATAGGTCTTGTTATAGGCAGGTTCCAGCCATTTCATAAAGGGCACGAATTTCTTTTTGAAAGAGCTTTAGAGCTTTGCGATAGTATTGTGGTAGGTATCGGAAGTGCAAATAAAAACAGTCAAAAAAATCCATGGAAGGCATCGAGTAGGCGAAAAATGCTTCAGGAATTTATAAAGGCGAAAGGATATGAGGATCGCATTATACGAATAGTCAATCTTTACGACAATTCGGATGATGATGTGTGGTTCCGGAATTTATACAAAAAAATAGGACATTTTGATGTGACAATTGGAAATAATGACTGGAATAATGGGATCATTGAGCGGCATGGAATTCCAGCGGTTAAAGTGGGATTTGAGAATAGAGAAGAGTGGGAAGGGATTCAAATAAGACAACTCATGAAAGAGAAAAAACCCTGGGAGGATAGGGTGCCTACATATATAAGGGCAGTTATTAAATAATAATCTTTTTACAGCATCTTCAGCCCGTCCTTCTATTAAATATGCTATGGGTTGATTTTTAGGATTGAAAGGAGTAACGTGTACATACTATATGGCAGGATATAGTTTTTATCATAGTATTTTGAATATTATCGACCGGCGTATTGCCGGTTTTTTTATGGTAAAATCCGCCTACGTTTTTTTATAAAACTCTGGTGAGACGATGGGAGGTGAAAAAATATGAATGTAAAAAAAATAGTTTTTTCAGCAGCAGCATCAGTAGTAATGTTGGGTGCACTAGTTGTGCCGACATTTGCTGCTGGTAATCCAAGCGCAGATACAGATTGTAGTACGGTAGTAACTGATCCTTACGGCCTTCTTGGAACTGGAACGCGAGCTGACGTATATGGTTGTAAGTCTATCGGCAATTCCGGCGAGGAACAGGGAGTATATAAATTAAATGGACCTGCCTCATTGTTCGGATATCCAGCGGATTACGGAACATGCACAATACTTGTAAAATGGTCTGGTGATTACGGAGAAACACCTTATCTCGATTTTGGGACAGTGTTTAATAACACAAAATGTTCTAACGGATATGTTGAAATATGGGGAGATCAATTCGATGAAAATGATGGATATGGAGCGACTCCATATGTATTTTCAATCGGAGGACAAGGTTCTCAGACCCATCCATAAGGGTAGCATATAAACTCTGCCCAATTTGAGTAATCTTAAAACAGCCCAATGGGGGATGCCCCGGCGGGTTGTTTTTTTGAGAATTGACGCAAGGTGAGTTCTGCCTTAAAATGCAGCTTATGACTGAAGCATTTGATTCTAGATTTGAGGGGGCAGAATTTGGAGGTAAAGACGGAGAGCACGTTTTGAGTAATAGATTGTTGAAAGCAAATCTAAATGATTTGGCTTGTAGGTTGAGCCTTCCGACGAGTCATGTGATGAAAAAGTTTTTTAGACTTTCGACCCTTTCATATCAATTAGAGCAGATCGAGAGTCAAAGCGGGTTATTTTTAAAAACGAGAAGTGGATCGCAAAGAATAACGGTGATGGATCCTGATTTGGGCTTTGACACGGCTCGTGAAATGGATGATTCAACTTTTGACTCATTGCCGATACTTTTGAAATTTAACGACGATGGACGCGATACGTATCGGTCCATGGCAAAGAGCTTGGGAATAAGTGTCGACGAGTTAATAGAGCGGCAGCTTCGGTTAGGTCTGAAGATTTACGGTGCTTTACTTGAGGATAAAGCCCAGGCATATTTATGGGAAGAGCATGAAAAAGAGAGCATTGATTTTAGATATATTCACGTCGAAGATAATGATGAAGATATTCCGATTTAGTATCCTCTAACTCAAATTAAAAATTTCTGGGTGTTTTTTGAAGGTAAAAAGTGCTATAATACATTATAGGCTTTTTCAATGTTGCGTTTTGCATGCAATATTTTGAAAAAGTGTTTTTTTTGCGTACTTTTTAAAGGCGCAAAATTGTTCTTTAAAAAATTGCGGAAATTATTTATTTGGTTTTCCTTTTTTGGGGAATGCAATAAGACCGGTTTTAATTAACCTGTTTTACTGTATTCCCTACAAATCGGGAAAACAGCATTGCGGTTGTGGAGAAGTCCAAAACCCATGCGATCTGAAATCAACGGGAGGTAGTAGCTTAGAAATTTATCCTTAACGATCACCATTCAGCCCTGAAGGGGGAGATACTTGTTCAAGAAGATAATTATCATGAGCTCGGTTGCGCTGGTTGCCATGCTTGGCATCATCGCTACGGTTTCGGCCGCCGGCGGTTTCGACGAGTTCGGCTACAACGATACGGCTCGCATCTTCAACGGCCCGGCTGACGGTGTCGACAAGGTGCTCGACGGCAATGTTTGGGGTGACCCGACTTATGCCAACGACCGCGTCGTCATGAAGTGGAACGCAGCGTGGGATGCCTGCAACGATGCGGGTGGCAACAACGCGTCCGTCTGCACCGGCGCCTGGACCGACAACGAATGGAACGGTAACGTTCCGGGTGGTTCTCAAACCGGAGTCTGGCACTACAAGATCGTCTGGGTCGGTCCATGCGGATCTTACGGAACACCGCTTCCGGATGGCGGCTATTGCATCTGGAATAACTACGAGATGCTGATGTCTCATGGATCCGATGCCGGTCATCTCTGGGATGCCCACGCTATCCCCAATGGCTACGGCGGCCACTAAGTCCCAAAACGGGACACATGTTCGCAAAACGAACACACAAAGTCTCGTGAGAGGATGTTAGGCGTAAGCTAAAACTTCCTCAGACGGGGAGAATTTCCGCAACAGGGGGCTTGGGTTTTACCCGGGCCCCCGCCATTTCTTTTTTTGCTACACTAATTATGTGGTATTTCTATTTTTTCTCGAATTATTAGTATTATTTTTTCTATCGCGTCAGCTTACTTCCGAATTATCCTTTCTTTTTTTCAATATTTTTAGAAATCGCAGAATTGCAGTAATCCTTATGGCGATTGTATTTTTACCGGGTACGATTATTCATGAATTTTCACACGCTATCATGGCAAAGGCACTTTTTGTTTATGTTGGGAAAATGGAACTCATGCCGCAAGCATCAGGCGATAGTCTAAAGCTTGGGAGTGTGGAGGTGGGAAAGACAGATATTTTACGCAATTTTTTAGTTGGTATCGCGCCATTTATTGTTGGGACATCTATACTTTTGACGGTTCTCTATTTTTCATTCGAAAACACAATCTTTGGATTAAATTTACTAACTGTTGGGGTTTTGTATATTTTATTCGTTATCGCAAACACCATGTATTCATCGAAAAAAGATATGGAAGGGGCAATTGAGTTTTTTATTATTACGTTGGTGCCTTTATTATTTCTGTATTTTTTGGGACTGAGAATCCCGGGACTAAATTGGGAAACGTTAAATTCACCCCAGGTGGAGCTATTTTTCAGAAATTCATCACTATATCTTGGGGTGCCGTTACTGTTGGATACGGGTATTATCGTATTTTCAAAAATAGTAAGAAGATAGTTATATATAACTTACTTTTTCAAGTAATGTTTCTTCCCAGTTCACGATCTTTTGCTCCGGCATAAGTAGTGCCTTTGTAGGTTTTAATTCTTTAATAAAATCCTCAGTGTGGCTTACTATAAGAAGAGTTCCCGTATACCTTTTGATTGCTTCAAGGATAATTCTTTGAGACATGACATCAAGATATGTCGTTGGCTCATCAAGAATAAGCATGTTGTAATTTTCCAAAAGAAGAAGGGCTATTGAAAGTCGAGTTTTTTCTCCGCCCGATAGAGATCCAACCTTTTGAAAAACACGGTCGCCCGAAAAAAGGAAAGCTGCCAAATGTGCCCGGATTTTTTCCTCTGGAAATGCTTTTACTGTTGCTACAGTCTCCAGCAAGTTTTTTGTAAAGTCCAAAGATTCTAGCTCTTGTGAGTAATAGCCAACTTTGAGATTGTTGGCTTTTGTGATCTCGCCCGAATCAGGGTCAGTGTCCCCCGTAAGCAATTTGATAAACGTGCTTTTACCGGTACCGTTGTGACCGATAAGCGCCAACTTATCACCTCTTCCTATAGTCATTGTGAGATCTTCAATAATTACTTTATCGTCATACGATTTTGCAAGATTTGTGATACGTACGGGTGTATCGCTCAGCGGGTGGGGTTGAGGTAAATTTACTTTAATTCCTCTTGCCTCCTTCGGAAGTGGAGGAAGATTTTCTTTTATTCTCTCAATTCTTTTTTGGAGCTGCACCCGTTGTCTGACTCCTTTTTCCGACTTCCTACTCATTAGTCCCACGAGACTTTTTTCCATTCTTTTAACGTGTTTGGTTTCATTTACAATTTGACGTGTCAAAAGCGCATCGTGCTGTTTTTTTAATTTGAGAAATTGCGAATACGATCCTTTGTATTCTTCAATTTGTGCTTTTTGGTGGTTGATGGCGATTACTTTGTCGATTGAGGAATCTAAAAGTTCCAAATCATGGGAAATCAAAAGTAGGGTTTTGGGATACGTGCTTAAAAAGCGCGCAACCCAAGCTTTCCCTTTAGTATCCAGGAAGTTGGTTGGTTCATCCAAAAGTAGAATATCAGGTTCTAGGAGTAGGGCGCGGATAATGGCAAGCTTTGTTTTTTGACCGCCTGACAGATGGTGCGGTGAGTCATACAACTCAATATCATTCATCTCCAGACCATGAAGCATTGCGATAATTTCGCGGTCCTCTTTTACATAATGCTCATCCAAATACTCGCGGGTAGTCAGGCAGCGCTCAAGAATTGGATCATATTTTATTTCCTGCGGGACAAGCACTATACTCCCATCAACAATAATTTCTCCCTCTTTTGGATGCTCCTCGCGCATTAAAAGTTTGAAAAGTGTGCTTTTACCTGCTCCATTTGGGCCGGTGATGCCCACAATTTGTCCTTCGCCAACGGTAAAGCTTACATCAGTAAAGATGGGACGAAGGTGAGCAAATGTAACATTATTTACTTGAATCATAAGCCTATATTATACACTATCAGGGATTAGGTGTAGGGTGCAGGGACTTTAGGCGTTGGGGTCGGGTGGTAAGAATTCTTCTCCTCCGTGGTCTTCATTTTTAACGTATTCACCGGCTTTTAGCCATTCGATAAATGTACAACCGGTTGCTTTGCGTTCCTTTGCATCCCAGCCGCTGGTTGAGCATTTTTTCATTTTCTTTCCCGCCGCAGTTGTGTATAGAACCAATTTATTTCCGCAAGTAGGGCAATCTTCATCCAACGGTTCTGTCGTACCATTGATCCATTCGACAAAATCACAACCTTCTGACTGCTTTGTGTCCTTATTCCAAACATTTGTTGAGCATTTTTTCATTTTCTTTCCAAAGCGGGTGACGACCATAATTACCGGATTACCGCATTTAGGACATTTCTCGTCTAATGTTTCGGGGGGAACTTCAAGCCATTTTACAAAATCACATCCGATATTTTTCTTAGCTTCTTTATCCCAGTGGCCCTGAGAGCAGCGTTGGAGACGCCTACCCGTTGGGGTGGTTGTTGGCTCTTCGAGAGCACCTCCGCATTTAGGACATCTTTCTTCTGTCATATTGAGAACTTATGGTACGGATTTTGGAAGAATAAGTCAAGGGGAGGTTTTGACACTTGTGTAATAAATTGTATTGCAAGCATAAAAAAGAAGAGATTGTTCGGTCTCAAAGTTGGTTATCACTTCATTTTTAGATTTTGAAAGGGAATTGAGGGTATCGGCTGTTGGATTGCAGGTGTTTTAGTATTTCGAGGCCGGAAGTTAGCTATCACAAGAAAAGCTATTAGTAAAATTAACCCTATGCAGATGATCAGCTGTAGTAATGTAAATTTTAGTCCGCGCATGCATTCAGTTTAGCAGAAATCTTAAAAAGCAACTCACTTTTTCTGGTAAAGTTTTAAATTAAAATAATTACACTTTGAGGAAGTAGCCAACGATAAGTCCTATTGAAGTCGCAATACTTCCTATGATGAATAACTCTATTGCGCTTCTGAGCGGTTTGTGATCAACCAGATATCCTTTCAAATAACCTATAACAAAAAGGCCAACAAAAGAAGACATGATCGCAATAATTCTTGCCTCCGGCTGAACAAAAAGGAGCGTTGGGATAATTGAAAACATACCTCCTAAAAGATAAGAAAAGAACATAATAACCGCGCCAAGAATTAGGCTATCGGTATGCTTACCCGTTTTGTCCATTTGATGCACCGCTTTTTCAGATGAGTACTGTCCGGCTGCCATACTGGTCGCCTCAACCATAACAGCAACGAGCGCCGCAAGGACAATGATAGGCTTACTACTGATACCAGTTGAAATGCCTACGACAACGCCGGTTGTAGATACGATCCCGTCCTGCAGCCCAAACATAAGTGAGCGCAAATAGTCCTCGTGAAGTCCCTCTTTGAATTTTCTCATATCTCTTATTGTATACCCGTTGTTGCTAACTGAAAATACCCCCTTTGCAAAGCCTTCTTGTGCCGTTAATATATTCAAAATGCCAAGAAAGGAATATGAAGGGATATTAATTGCGACTGCGGAGGATTTGCCGCGGATTAAAAATGGAAAGAATGGTCAGTTAAATGCTTACGATACCGAGCGTGAATTTGCACGGCTCTTGCTTGATAAAACTACTCTTGAGATAACATACGAGCCAACTTTTTTTTACCTTATTGATGACGATGAAATAAAAAGAGGGACACTTCCTGATTTCAGAGTAAGGAATCCTTCAACGGGAGTGGTGACATACATTGAGGTAACTACTTCTGTTGCCGGTAAGGGGAAGCAGAAAAGTTTTATGCGGGAGCTGGCACCGGATGTTCATTATGTCGTGTTCTATAGGGACAAGCTTGAGGCAATTCAGGCAAAATTTCCCGAGTATCATTTGCTAAATGGGGTTTCTCAAAATATTAATGGTACCGAAGCGGCAAAGTAGTATTGTTATTTCAAAAACGTTTGTTATCATTAATTATTCTTGCCCCAGATTAAATGGTTGAACGAAATGCTTTCTTGGTATCAGGTGGGGGAACCACAATGCTTGAGATGATTAAGGCTTCCCAAGCTGGCGAAACACCAGGATTTGAACCTGCAGTAGTAATTGCCAGTACTCCTGAGTCAGGAGCAATACAAAAAGCACTTTTAGTTGGTGTTCCAGTTGAAATAGTAAACCCCGAAACATATAGAGGTGATAATCGGAGAATTGACCAGCATGGATATTATCAAGGATTACGCGATGCAACCGATAAGCATGGTGCAACTGTTTTTACTCAGAATGGGCACCTGCCTCTTACTCCAGAAGAATATATAGAATACATGAACAGTATTGGTCAGGGAGGGTTTAATCAACATCCTGGTCGTGTGCCTGACTTTGGGGGGAAGGGAATGTATGGAAGGCGAGTTCATGCAGCAACGCTACTATTCAAAAGACTGACAAAAAGTCCTGACATGTGGACTGAGCCTATCGTGCAAAGGGTTCACAGAGAATTTGATAAAGGTGTTGTTGTCGGTTCTGAGCGAGTCGAAATTTTACCTGGGGATACTGTTGATGAACTCCAGCAGAGGGTATTGCCTGTAGAGCACGCCTTAAATATAAGACTCGCGCAAGACATTGGAGTGGGCACAATGATAGAAACGCCCTTCCATTCAATGCTACTCCCAGGGGAGGACGTATTTCTTGATAGTGCAAAAAAAGCAGCGATATTATTGTACCCTCACGGTTAATTATGGCAATTTGTGAAATAGCAGTTACACGTAAAGAAGGACTGCCGGACCCGCGCGGCAATGACGTTTCTCTGGAAGCAAACCGTGTTCTGGGAATTAGAACTGACGTTACAACAGCAACGGTTTATCGGGTGGAGGGTTTGGATGAAGAGCAAGCAAAACTTCTAGCGGAAAAAGCACTTATTGACCCTGTCACAGAAGAAGGAAGTATAGGAGGAAATATGGCTTATGCTGTTGCCTTTGTTGGAGATGATTTTGTTCATATAGATAGAAATAGCAAGAAGACTTTAGAAGTTGCATACAAACCTGAAGTAACAGATCCAATTTCAGAAACAATAGGCAGGGCAGCAGGTGACCTTCACCTCCCTCTTGAGGCGGCAAGAGTCTCGACCAAGTATACTTTTGGAAGCAATATTACCGTACAGCAAGCGTCGGAAATTGCCAACCGCGTGCTTGTCAACCCGACAGTTCAAGAAACGGTAAAGAAAAAACCGGAAACTTTAGTTATAAAAGGTGAAAGAGGACCGGTAGAAACAATCTCTCTTGCAGATAAAACGGATAGGGAGCTTGATGAAATATCTACTCAGCGAAAATTGCACCTTAATACCGAGGAAATGCGTGTTGCACAAAAGGAATTCGAAAGACTCGGGCGGGAAGCTACGGATGTTGAGCTTGAAATACTGGGTGCCCGTTGGAGCGAGCACTGCGTTCACAAAACTTTCAATGCAAGAGTCATGACCCCGAATGGAGAAAAGAGGCCGCTATTTGGAAGGATAAAAGACACATCAAGACAATATTTTAAGGATTTAGTGGCAACCGCGTTTGAAGACAATTCGGGGGGAATGAATTTTTATGACGGGACTGTAGTTTTAGTTAAATGGGAGACCCACAATAGTCCCTCTGCCCTTGACCCATTTGGGGGAGCTGCGACCGGCAGTGGAGGGGTATTCCGAGATATCATGGGAACCGGCAAGGGCGCAAAAGTAATCCTCTCAACGGACGCATTTGCTGTGGCACCTCCCGGGATGGACCAGAAAAACCTTCCACCTGCAAGTATCCCGCCGGACAATATGCTTCGGGGTCTTGTTGCAGGTGTCAGAAGCTATGGAAATCCGATGGGAATTCCAACCTCCAATGGTTCGGTGCATTTCCACCCCGATTTTGCCGCCAAGCCAACCGTTCTTGTCGGTGCGTATGGTATAACGCCTGAGCAATATGCCCAAAAAGGGCATCCTGAAGTTGGAGATAGAGTGGTTGCCATCGGGGGACGGACGGGAAGGGACGGAATCCATGGGGCAACAGTTTCATCGGGTGCGAGAACTGAAAAGACAGCAACGGCGGACGCTGCACACGTTCAAATAGGAAACCCTATTGAGGAGAAAAAAATGGCTGATGCGATTTTGGAGGCGCGCGACAAAGGACTTATTCGTGCCCTTACCGACTGTGGGGCCGCCGGATTTTCATCGGCAGTAGGCGAAATGGGGGAAGAAATCGGCGTACGGGTTGATATTTCAAAAGCACCACTTAAGTACGAAGGATTGTCTCCCTGGGAAATATGGATTTCAGAGTCACAGGAGCGGATGGTTTTGGCCATTGATCCGGAACAGATGGAGGAGTTTGGGGCGGTCTGTCGCAGGCATGGTGTTGAGGTAACTGACCTGGGTGAATTTGATGGGAATAAAAAGTTAACCGTCACGTATGAAGATGAAGTTGTTGCAGATTTGGAGTACGAGTTTTTATTAAATGGCCTTCCACAAAGAGCAATGGGGGCCGAATTTATGAGGGAAGTATTTCCCGAGCCGGAAATTGAAATGCCTACCGATTGGGTGAAGACATTAAAGGAAGTCATGTCTCATGGAAATGTATGCTCGAAGCAGCCGATTGTCGAGCAGTATGATACGACGGTACAGGGAACGAATGCTTTGGCGCCATTTGGAGGCGTCAATTTGGATGCCCCGAATGATGCGGTTGTAATTCGTCCGATTCTTGACAAGCCGTATGGACTTGTTGTTTCCCATGGATTGAATCCGATTCTGACAAGAGTAGACCCTGAGCGTGGTGCAAAGTGGGCGGCGACGGAGGCAGTTTCAAATCTAGTTGCTGTTGGAGGGGATTTTAGGGAGATGGTTTTGTGCGGTAATTATGTTTCCCCAGTTCCGGACAGGCAGTATATGGGCTCTCTTGATATACAGGTTGATAGTATTTGTGCGTTCCAGAATGCGCTTGAAGTTCCTGTCGTCTCCGGAAAGGATAGCCTGTCATCGACTTACACATGGCCTGATGGGAGAAAGACGCATGTGCCACCTGTTGTCAGCATATCGACGATGGGAAGAATTCCAGATGTTGAAAAAACGGCAACATCTGACTTTAAAAGAGAAGACTCGACTATTGTTATGGTCGGAAAAGGCGATAAGGGAATGGCGGGCTCTACGTATTTTGACACACTGGGAATTGTGGGAAACGAAGTTCCCGATGTAGATTTGGAAATACTCCCGCGGGTTTTTGACGCAATACATAGTGGAATTGTAAGCGGGGAAGTCAAAGCAGCCCATGATATCTCAGAAGGAGGAGTGATAGGGGCAATTTCCGAGATGTGTTTTGGTGGAGGAATGGGAGTAGAACTTGATATTGACATTGAGGAGCGTGAAGACTTTTTCTTGTTCAACGAAACAGCCGGAACATTTATCGTCGAAGTCGAAAGTTCTAAGAAGGCGGCAGAATTGTTTGGTAGCGTTCCATTCAAAGTTTTGGGAAGAACGACAAATGGCACCGAAATAAAAGTCACAAACAAAGCGAAAGAATTGTTCACCGCGGATATAAATGAGCTGAAAGAAGCATGGCAAGCGCCCATGAAAGCATTGTTTCATTAATATGAGTGAATTATTAAAACCAAGAGTTGCGATTTTTAAGACATCAGGAATCAATTGCGATGCCGAAACTGCTTATGCGTTTGATTTGGCGGGAGGAAGTGCCGAAATCGTCATGGGGGAGGACTTACGGACCGGTGAGAAAAAACTTTCCGATTTTCAGATACTAACTTTTCCCGGCGGGTTCTCGTACGGAGACGATTTGGGTTCCGGGACTGTTGCTGCTTTGGAGCTTGATACATATTTAGGAAACCAGATAGAAAGGTTCAAGGAAAAAGGGTTGATATTGGGTGTTTGTAACGGCTTTCAGATTCTTACCCGCTCCGGCCTTTTGCCGATGGGGACATTGGGGGAACGGGGAGCAACGCTAGACCGTAACGATAACGGAAAATTCGTAAGCAGACGAGTGAATCTGTCTGTTGAGCCAAATAACTGCGTATTTCTGAAGGACCTTTCATCAACCGGTCCATATGAATTTCAAGTTGCGCATGGAGAGGGAAAGTTAGTGATGCCGCCCGATATTAGGAAACAAGTTGAGGTAAATGGACAGGTAGTTTTCCGGTATGTGAATGCCGAAGGTTTGCCAACTCAAGAATATCCGGCAAACCCTAACGGGTCGGAGGGAGCGATTGCCGGAATTTGTGATCCGACCGGTCGGATTCTCGGTCTTATGCCTCACCCGGAGCGTTCTGTATCACGAAGCCAGTATCCTAATTCGAGAAGATTGCCGGAGAGTTTTGTTCCGGAAGGTCTTGCGATTTTCCAAAACATGATTGAATTTGCAAGAGTCGGCGTCTGACTTAAATCACTTTTTTCGTAAAAAGTGAGGAAAGGACTTCAAAAGCGCGGTTGATATCGTGATCTTCAAAGAATAGTGTAAATTCGGCCGTTGTAGATGCCGACCCTAGGATATTTATTCCCTCCCACGCAAGAGACTTGAGGAAAAAATAATATATTCCGGGTGTTTTTGAGGCTAGATCTGGGAGATATATTGTAATCTGACTTATGTTCTGATTTGTTGAAACAAAAAGATTTTTATTAAGATTTTTTTCTAACTTTTCAAACAAGACTAAATTTCCAACAATTTGAAATTCTGTTGCGCCAATTGTGACAGATGAAAAGGTCCCCTTTACCCGGTTTAGAAAAATTTTTCCGACTATTTCTTCAGTTTCTTTTGTTCTTTTTATCGTAGTTAAAAACATTCCGGAGCGGACCATCATCTCCGGTGGTGATTTAAAAATTGACCCTTTTGAATATTTTGGTTTTAAACTTGCTTCGAGTCTCTTTAAAGCCATAACTATTGATCCTTTTGACACTTTTTTTATCAGCATTGTTTCAATTTCAGGTTGGATGTAGCGCGCAAGAGAAGAATGATTTATCAAGTTTTTTGAAATTGCCTCCGAAAGATAACGGGAGCGTTCTACGATTTTTTTTGTAGCTTCAGGAACAGTGATCATAATTTGCAGTGAGTTCTATCTAACTGTTAAAATTTTGCACCCCCTTATTAAAAATATTTTGAGGGTATAAGTTCCACTAAGCTGAAATTTCAACTTGCAGTTTCATTTGCAGCAAGTGGATTTGTTAAAACTTTAACATAATATATAGAAATGTAAAATATTCTGAAAAATTTGACCTTACAGTTTTGGTTGCTTATTATGGTTTTATGAATGAGTTTGACAGAGAACAAATAGAACGAGCCGAATGGGAAGGATTCGGAACGGCAAGAACAGGTGTAGGAAGCAAAAAAGTAGACCGATATCAGTTGGAAGTTGCAGACTGGGAGGGATTTGGTGCTGCCAAAACACCATCGATAGACGAGGTCATACGACAAAAAGAGGCAATTGCGGACCATGCAATTGTGCAAAGCATGGGGGAGCGACTGTCAGATCCAACCGCAAGCCCAATCCAGGAAATGACCCCCGGTCTTCCGATCTACACATCTTCTTCTTGACTTCAATTTTTTTCATTTTTTCTTAGGATGAAGTAAAATTTGCAATTGCTGTTGTAAATTCTGTTGAGTATAATTCGGTGGCATGGAAATTGAGCGTGAAAAAGGCAGGGCAATGACCCGACCTGTTGATATTCCAAATTTTGCCCCAGACAACATTCCCCTGGGAGTATATTCACTTGAAAGATATGTACACGAAACGGCGCTTGCTCGTGGTGATCTGCGACGGGGTCAGTCCGAGGCGCTCGTAGAAGTGGTTAATTTTTTCAGAGAAGGAGGACGTGTTGGTTACGTTGAGCAGGTAAGCAGATACGGAAAATCTCGTCTAATGGAAGAAATTGGCAAAGGATTTGCAGGTACGCAAGTCTATATAACTCCGCATGAAGCAGCGACCAATAATATTGAAGAAAAACTCAAGGGAAAAGTAGATTTTGGTAGAGTTGATAAGGATCATAAGGATTATGGACACAGGGTGACAGCCATTACTATGCCCATGCTCCAGCAACTCTTAAAGAAAATCCCAACAACAACAGACAAGACGATGCTCTCAAATGCACGAAAATTATTTGGTGCCGATATAGATTTTCCTGATGAACTTCACCACTACCTGACACCAAAAGGACTTGAAGTGTTGGCAACATTTCTGCAGTTCAATCCGAAGAGTGTGATGATTGGTGCGACCGCAACAGACGGTTACAATGAGGTAAAAAATGCCGAGAGACTTTATGGAAAGTGTCTTCATAGGATTAATATATTTGAGGCAGTTGACGAAGGGGTACTTATATCTCCGCACGTACGGATTATCAAAACCGGAATGTCTCTTGATAATGCTAAAGTGACACCTCAAGGCGACTATATATTTGACGCGTCAGTACCCATGGCAAAAAGGGACGATATGTTACTGGATGGGTATCTTGAGGCGTGTGAAGAGGAAAAGAAAAAATTAAGAACAATTTCGTATCTTACGACAAAAGACCATGCTTATGGATTTGCGTCCCGCGCAGAACAAAAAGGAGTACGCGCAAAAGTAATAACCGGGGAAACGAAAGACCGAAGAGCAATTTATGGAGAACTTGAAAGGCGTGAGATTGATACCATTGCGACGATAGGTACTGCAATTGAAAGTATTGATCTGCCCTGGTTGGAAGGAATACTTGATGGTGCGCCATCGCGCTCTTGGCGACTTGTCAGGCAAAAATGGCCGCGGGCTATGACAAATATTGAGGGGAAGAGTGCGCCTTGGATAATACAATTAGTTGATGATGGAACATCATACAGCAAGCGTCCGCTTCTTGTTCCGGAAATGCTGGGAGTAAAACGTTTTGTAAATGGAGCAGTTGTAAATCCAATTCCTGCTGAGCGTGGATTTAGAGTTTCGGATGTTTTGGATCCGGAAAGAAGAAAGCCATACCATACAGCGGCTATACAACTCTCTGAAGGCGAAGAAAAAAACATTTCACTCGAAACAATTGACATCAACTCACTTTTTAGGATGAGTCTTCTGGATAAGGCAGAACTTCTTAATCAGGGATTATTGCCAAATGAGATAAAAGATCATTTAAGAGATATTTTAAGAGAGCAACTAAAAACAAAATTTCAAGATGAAAATATTTCTCCACATCAACTTGCTAGTTTTTATATTTACGATGAGGATATTAATGAATATATTAATTTTGCTCAAATAGTTAGACGAATGTTTGGAATAGAGAGTTTAAATGATATTAGAAGCCACCACGTATTATTACTCGAAAATTTTTTTGAAAGCGGACAGATAGATATAAGTGTTATAAGAGATGAAATAAAACCAGTTAACAAAGTTTTCATGTCTTCTGAATTTAGCTCCGCCATTGCTAAGTATCGCAGCAACGAGGCTGATGACTTGGAGAAAGGGTTTTTGGCAATAGAAATGCGTAAAATGTTGGTCGGGCTCGATCTAGATTCAATTGGTGCTTTTGGATCAACGAATATTATGCTTCGTGGAAGGCATTTTTCCG
>JAUSNA010000035.1 GCA_030645455.1 Candidatus Levyibacteriota bacterium
GGTTATAGCATTTAAGAAATTTAAGAAAAAAAGACTTAAAGGATGGAAGATGGCAATAGTAACAAGCGTGCGACCGGATCAGGAAGAGCAATATGGTGAATTTGAAAAAAGTATTAATAGTCAGCACATTACTCTTTATAAAAACGCACGTTATGAAGACATTACAGCTTTATATGGAAGTGCAAAAATTTACTGGCACGCTGCGGGATATTTAGAGAACTTACAAAAACATCCGGAAAGAGCGGAGCACTTTGGAATATCAACTGTTGAGGCAATGTCTTATGGTGCAGTTCCTGTAGTTATCAATGCCGGCGGACAGCCCGAAATCGTAAAAGATTCGGATAACGGATTTTTATGGGATAGTGAAGAGGAGCTGCTAGAGCAAACCCATAGGCTCGCAGTCGACAAAGAACTTCTTAAAAAAATGTCCGAGCGCGCGATGGAATCATCTCAGAGGTTTTCAGTTGAAAGATTTTGCGAAGAACTCAATCACCTAATATGGTAGAAAAAATAAGGAAGCGTTTTGCAGTAATATTCTTGATTTCGGCAATTATTATATTCTATGCACCGTTTTTTTATTCTATATTTAAGCAAGATTTAATAATTCCCCTTCCCGCCGATACTATTGTAGGATTATATAGTCCATATCGAGATTTTTACTCGCATTTTTATCCGAATGGTATTCCATTCAAAAACTTCTTGATTACCGATCCTGTTAGACAGACCTACGTTTGGAAAGAATTAGTTGTGGACCAATGGAACAGACTACAGGTGCCATCTTGGAACCCATACGAGATGGCGGGTAAACCGTTGATTGGAAATTTTCAGTCAGGTGCCTTCTATCCCTTAAATTTGCTGCTGATGTTTTCTTTTTTTCCTCTTGCATGGTCGGTATTTATTGTGCTGCAAAGTCTTCTGGCAGGATTTTTTACCTATTTATATTTAAGAAATCTCAAACTTAGCACTATTTCTTCCGCATTCGGTGCATCTGCCTTTACTTTTTCGGGATTTAGTATTAGCTGGCTCGAGTGGGGGAATATTTTACATACTGCAATATGGTTACCCTTAATTTTGTTTTCAGTTGATAAAGTTTTTGCCGGTAACGGTAAATTTAAAGTTGGATATCTAAAAAATGTTGACCGGTCTTTTATTTGGTTTGTGGCAGTAACTTTAAGTCTTTCTGCCAGTTTTTTTGGAGGACATTTGCAAACTTTTTTCTACTTGTTCTTAGTATGCATTGCTTATTTTGCCTTGCGTTGGTTTCAAAATAGAAAAAGTGTACAGGTAATTACAAGATTTGTTTTAAGCATTTGTGTTTTTATATTACTTACCTCTGTTCAGTGGCTTCCAACTCTGCGTTTTATCTTCTTGTCAGCAAGGAGCGTGGACCAGGATTTTCGGCAGGTTGAAGGATGGTTTATCCCGTATAAACATCTTATTCAATTTCTGGTACCTGATTTTTTTGGTAATCCTGCTACCCTTAATTATTGGGGAACGTGGAATTACGGAGAATTAACGGGTTTCATTGGGGTTGTGCCGTTGCTGTTTGTTTTGTACTCATTTTTCCGTAGAAATTCCACTGTATTATTTTTTGGCGCGACGGTTATCTCCGGACTCTTATTTGCAACACCTAACTTGATTTCAAACCTTCCCTATTTATTCAATATCCCATTTATTTCTTCGGCACAACCAACGCGGATTTTATTCTTGGTTACCTTTTCACTCAGTATACTTTCTGCATATGGGGTCTCATTTTTTTTTAAGAAAGGAAAATTCCGCATCGTGCAGCTGCTTCCATTAGTTACTGTTTTACTCTTTTTCCTTTCGATGTGGATTTTGGTAGAGACAAAACCCATATACCTATTTGACGAAGCAAAAAATGTACTTGTGTCAAAAAGAAACCTGATATTTCCGACAATAATTTTTGCTATTGCTTCGATCCTTATTACGGGGATACTTGTGATCAAGAAGAGAATTGGAAAAGAGATAGCGATAATTTTGCTACTTCTCCTAACACTTTTTGAATTACTTCGTTTTGCTCAGAAATTTACTCCATTTGTAAATAGCGAATATGTTTTTCCACATACTGATGTTGTTAATTTCTTGAAAAAAGATACAGAGGTTTTTCGAGTGGCAGTCATGGATAGACGAATTATGCCTCCCAACTTTTTCACTTATTATCGGATCCAGACTATCGAAGGCTACGACCCTCTGTATTTAAAATCTTATGCAGAATATATCGTTGCTCTTGAAAGAAATAAGCCTGACGTATCTCTTCCGTATGGATTCAATAGGATAATTACTCCGCATAACTATAATTCAAAACTCTTTGATTTTCTCAATGTAAAATACGTGTTGTCTTTTGATGAATTAGTGCAGCCGAATTTTGTTAAAGTTTTCCAAGAAGGGCAAACGAAGGTATATGAGAATAAAAGAGGATATCAGCGCGCATTTTTCGTAGAAAATGTCATAGAGTCAAAAAATGTAATTGCAGATTTATTTCAGTACGATTTGAGCAAAACAGCCGTGGTTGAGGAGCCAAACAGTCAACAGGTAAATAAATATAGTGTTGGCATTGCCAACATCCAGAAGTATTCGGAAAACAGTATTATTATAAAGTCTTCAAATAACGGACCTGGATTTCTTGTTGTTTCTGATGCCTTTTATCCAACATGGAGTGTG
Organism: Candidatus Levyibacteriota bacterium; assembly: GCA_030645455.1. Classification (GTDB taxonomy): domain Bacteria; phylum Patescibacteriota; class Microgenomatia; order Levybacterales; family GWA1-39-11; genus JAUSNA01. The sequence goes on from JAUSNA010000035.1 coordinate 2,683, forward strand.
TTTGTTGATGGAGTTAAGGGTAAGATAGTAAAAACAAACCACGCGTTTAGGGGGGTCTTGGTACCGAAGGGGAATCACACTATACTATTTAAAGACAGCCTTTTTAATTTATGAGAGTTGATATTGTTATACCAAACTTTAACGGGTCCCATCTTATCGAAAAAAATCTACCGAGTGTTTTGACGGCAATCGATGAATACCAGGGCAAGGTCATAATTATTGATGACGGATCGGAAATATCAGACAAACAAAATTTAAGAAAGATTGTCAAAGAACAAAACGAAGGCAAAATTATCTTGCAGGAACACGTCCACAATAAGGGATTTTCATCGGCGGTGAACACGGGTGTAAGGCTCTCAAATGCGGACTTTGTAGTTTTGCTCAATAGTGATGTTGTTCCGCGGTCTGACTTTTTGAAGGATCCACTCAGACGCTTAGGGCGCGACGAGAATCTTTTTGCTGTGGGGTGTATGGATGAAAGTATCGAAGATGATAAAAAAGTTTACCGTGGGCGAGGAATCGCCCGATGGAGTAAGGGTATGCTCCATCACGCGCGTGGGGAGGTAAATTCAGAAGACACCTTTTGGGTTTCGGGGGGGAGTAGTGTATTCCGGAGGAGTTTGTATCTTAAATTGGATGGTATGGACGAGATATACAACCCATTTTATTGGGAGGATATAGATCTTTCATATCGTGCTCAGAAAAGCGGATACACAATTATTTTTGATAGTAAATCAATAGTTACACATTATCACGAAAAGGGAGCTATTAAGACTAACTTTACTTCTAGTCAAATTACGACAACTGCGTATCGAAATCAGTTTATTTTCATATGGAAAAATATAACAACTTTGCGATTGATGCTAAGTCATATTTTTTATCTTCCTATTAATATCCTTTTAGCTCTAAAGGGTGGGGATACTAATATGATAAACGGATTATTTCTTGCGATGGCTCTGTTACCTGCTATAATTGATAAAAGAAAAAAGCAAAGGGAATTATATAAGATTTCCGATTTAGAAGTTATAAAAAATATTTCATGAACGCATCCAAAACTCTACTTTCTATTGTTATACCCGTCTACAACGAAGAAAAGACTATCGGCACGGTTCTTGAAAATTTAGAAAAAATTAAGCTACACTCGATTGATCGTGAAATAATAATTGTTGATGATGGTTCAAAAGATCAATCGGTTAGAATTATTAAGGAAAAGATAAGAAAGTCGAAAAACATAAAACTTATTGAACACCCGCATAATAAAGGGAAAGGTGCAGCGGTTGTAACAGGCTTTGCAAACGCTAAGGGCGATATACTCTTAATACAGGATGCCGATTTAGAATACAATCCGAAGGATATTCCAAAACTTTTAGAGCCGATTTTAAAAGGTAAAGATAAAGTTGTTTATGGAACGAGGTTGAGAAAAAATATAGTATTGACTGGAAATAACAAAACACCTCTTCCGTTTCACTTTTTCGGTAACAAATTTCTGAGTCTTGTAACGTCAATATTGTACGGTGAAAGCATTACAGATATGGAGACAGGATATAAAGTATTCAAAAAAAGTGTGCTGAGCGGAATGCATTTAAATGCAAGATCATTTGACTTCGAGCCTGAGATTACTGCTAAAATACTTAAGAAGGGTATTCATATTCTTGAAATTGACATCGATACCAACCCAAGGGGATACGCAGAGGGGAAAAAGATCCGTCCGGTTCATGATGGAGTAATTGCATTGTGGACACTCATAAAATATAGATTTATAAAATGAAAAAAATGCGCCTTTCGCTTTCAAGCGTTCTTCTGGCAGCACTCATTATTCCGGTCGTAATGACCTATCAGATTTTTCCTGGAGACACAAATTTCATACAGTTCGGTCTTATCTTCCTTTGTTTGTTTCTTACTTTTGTGCTTGATGCAATTACTATTTCAGAGAAGAAGTACTATCTATATAAATACACACTCTTCTGGACAATATTGGCTCTTGCGGTGGGAGGGGCATTTATTTCGGCAATTATGGTTCGTCATAAAGTAGCCCCAGTTTTTCAGATACATGACATAATTCTCCAGCTTGAAGCGGCTATCCGCTTTTTTCTTGATGGGATTAATCCATGGGCTGCAACATACCATAACACTTTCATGGCGGAATGGAATTATAGTCAAACGGCAGAAAATCCGGCATTATATCATTTTGTAATGATGCCGTTTTATCTCATATTCTCTCTGCCCTTTTATTACATAGCAAATCATACAATAGGTTATTTCGACGGACGCATCCCAATGTATATGCTTTACCTTTCATTATTAATTATGGCCTTTAGGATTGTTAAAGATAAAGAACAAAAAATTATTTTTACTACGCTTCTTGCTCTAAGTCCTGCAATGTTTTCCTATACACTTGAGGGACGATCTGACGTATTCATGTTTGCTTTTATGTTTGGAGGGATGATACTTTTGGGAAAAAGAAAGTTTTTGTTATCCGGAATACTTATGGCGCTTGCATTTACTGTCAAGCAATCGATATGGCCAATATTGCCACTTTATTTTTCATATATTTATTTTGTATCAAATACTATTACTCTTACTTTTAAGCGCCTAAGCACATTTATAGTTACTTTTTTAATTTTTACATTACCGTTTTTTCTGTGGAATCCAGATGCATTTCTTAACAGTACTGTTTTTTATCTCTCGGGAAATACAGTGCATAGTTATCCGATTTCAGGATATGGACTTGGGAGTCTTTTGCATCAGATTGGTGTAATAAAAGATTTAAATGCTTCTTACCCTTTTATTTTTTGGCAGGTGCTAATAATAACTCCACTTCTGATTTTTACTATTACATATCTCAAGAAGCATACAAATGTAAGAACATTGCTTTTTACCTATGGAATTCTTGCTTTTGCATATTGGTACATGTCCAGATACTTTAATAACAGTCATATGGGTTACTTAACTATGGTATTTTTGACAGCATATTTTTGGCCAGATAATGAAAATAAAGAACCTGCAACTAAATAAAATAATCTTCAATAAAATATTCCTGATTTTATTCGCGATTACAATAATTGGGATATTTTTACGTATAGTGGGGTTATCTGCATTTCCAAATGGTTTTGCAAGGGACGAAGCATATTTGGGATACAATGCATTCTCAATTCTTCAGACAGGGAGAGATATTAACGGCAATTTTTTGCCTCTTTTTATTGAATCATTTCTTTACACGCCAGCAGGGTATGCGTATCTGACCATCCCTTTTATAAAGCTATTCGGATTGAACATTTTTTCAATACGAATAGTATCGGCAATATTTGGAGCTCTTACTATTCCCCTAATGTTTCTTTTGGTGCGATCATTATTTAATATTGAAAATAAAGTTGATTATACGAGAAAATTTGTTATTACGATTGGCATCCTATCTTCGTTGTTCCTTGCAATTTCTCCATGGCATATTAATTTGTCACGGACCGCAAGCGTTACAACAGTAGTCGTTTTTTTGATCATGCTAGCAACGGTTTTTTTGAGTACGTGGTTGGTAAAGCCTGAGAAGAAATTTATTATTATCGCGTATTTCTTATATACGTTCTCACTTTTCTTCTACATAGCACCTTATTCATTTATTCCATTTTTCATATTACTTTTTTTTGTAATTTATAAAAGAAAAATCCACTTAAAAAAAATATTTTTAGTTTTGTTCTTCCTAATGATAGTTCCTATCATTGTAACGTATACGAACAGTAACTTTTCTTTACGAGTTAAATCACTTTCTCTTACCAACCATGCAATAATTCCTATAATACTTACTGAAAATGCAAGTAGAGATGGGGTAGTAGGCATCAAGCCTTTTGTATCCCGCATCTTTCATAACAAAGTAACAGTATTGTCAGATCTATATATAACAAACTATGCAAAACATTTAAGTTACGATTTCTTATTTAACGATGAAGGATTCCCTGACCGATATAGAATTCCTGAAACTGGACTTTTTTATCCAATTTTTGCGGTATTTATAGTAATGGGGATCTTTATATTGTTTAAAAAGGAAAATAAGGCTAGTTGGTTCTTGCTTGGTTGGATTTTAATTTCCCCTATTGGGAGTTCTTTTGCGAATGATGATGTTCCAAATGCTCAAAGAATTTTATTTATGTTGCCTCCATTAATAATTTTTGCAAGTGTTGGTTTTGCGGTATTGATATTAAATCTTAATTCAATAATTAGAAAAGTTCTTGTAGTAATTGTATTTTTGATATTTTTCTATCAAGTTATTTTCTATTTCCATCAATATTATATACACGAGAATGCTTACAGGCCTTGGTATAGGCAGGAGGGATACCAAGAATTGGTTGAAAAAATTAATTTAATCAAGGGAAATTATAAGAAAATTGTGGTTACTAATCGTGAGTCTGGACCAACACTATTTTTGAGTTTTTTTAGTGAATATAATCCGAAAGAATTGCAAAAAACAATTTCAAAAAGCGAATTAAGAGATACCGATAGGATAAGTTTTGATATGTATACTATAACCGAAGAGGAATGTCCGGTTCATATTGAAATAGACCAACCTACAAAAAAGCCAATACTGAAAGGTGAGGAAGGGGTATTATATATTAATAGCGGATTATGTAAGATTGATGAACTTCCAAATTTAGTTCGTAGGTTAGGAAATATAAGCAGGAGTGATGGATCGGTTGCATTTTACTTATTAGATATCAAATAAAAATATGATCAAAATCTTTAAAAAATCGAATTACATTTTTTTCCTCATTATTTTATTTGGATTTGTTTTAAGAATTGTTTCCCTTAATACTAACCCCCCCTCAATGCATGCTGATGAAGCAGACACCGGATATACGGCATTATCCTTGATCCAGACCGGTATGGATCCATATGGGAATAGTTGGCCATTGCACTTCCAAGATCAAGCGAGTAACTTTAAGGCACCACTTTATACCTATAGCGTAATACCCTTTGTTTTGTTTTTGGGTCTAAATCCCGTAGCGGAACGATTGCCCTCGGTTATATTTGGGATTCTATTAATAGTCAGCCTGTATTACCTGCTTAGGCAATATTTCACCGAAAAAAGTATCCCTTTGGTCGGAGCTTTTTTAGTTGCCATAAACCCCTGGTCGATACATCTATCAAGAACAGGTTTGGAAGTGCAATTATCCGTTTTACTAACAACTGCTGGAATACTTTTCTTTGAATTAAGCAAGAAAAAAAGTTATTTTATTATTCTTTCGTTTATTCTTTTCACTCTCTCGCTTTTTTCTTATCACCCCGCAAAAATTTTTACTCCGTTAATACTTATTGTTCTATTCATGTTCAATTTTTCTTATATAAAAAAAATAAAAAAATATATTGGTATTTCTTTAAGTATTTTTTTGTTCGGAATTATAGTTCTTGGTTATCTAGCAGTATTTGGTAAAGGAGCTTCTCATTTTAATGATGTCAGTATTCTTGATAATTCCAGAGCTAAGATTGTGGTGGATTCACAACGGAATCAGACAACTGCTCCATTAAATGTATCTGGAATTTTTAGCAATAAACCAATTTACTTTTTAAGACAATTCACAAATATGTACGTCGGGCCTTTATCTATTAGCTACCTTTTTATAAATGGAGAAAACAACTTAGATAAAGGAATTGGTAATTATGGACAGTATCATTTGTTTGAATTGATCCCATTTATAATTGGTGGATTTGCTTTATGGAAACGGAAAAAAAAGATATTCCTTTTTGTACTTATTTGGTTTTTGATAGGTCTTATACCGGCAGGTATTACTCGATCGGGCAATTATGCATATCGAGATGTAAATGCACTAATTCCACCGATAATTTTAACAAGCGTTGGAATATCTGTGGGCTTCAAATACCTTTATACTCAAAAGCGAAAATTTGTTCTTTGGTTGTATGTCGTTATGTCGTTCGGATTTTTCACCTTTTTTCTTTATAACTATTATTTTTCATATCCTGTATATTCCAGGGACTGGTGGGGTTACAGCCAAAAAGAGGTATTAGAATATGCTGTACAGAATAAAGATAAATATAGATCGGTTGTGATAGATGGAGGTTTGGACTGGGCGATTTTGTACGCTTTTTATTATAAAACTAAACCTAAGGTATTTCAAAAAGCATTCGATGATGCAACAATGGTGAAAGGACGATTGGTAATTAAAATAGACGGTATATATTTTGGGCCGGTAATAAACGAATCAACAAAAATAGACAATGTACCATTTATTGCAAGCAATTCACTACTTATTGCTCCCTCAATGTATTTTAAAGATCAGAAAGCATTAAGGTATTTTTATGCTGTGGATGGGGGAACAAACTTGAAAGCATATGAAATCAAAAACTAAAGTTATTGATGTGGGTTTGGTGAAAAAATTTATTATTAGGGAAAAAATTCTCTTGGCAATTCTTTTTGTTGCATCTATACTTCGTTTTTTAAATTACTCAAATAGATGGGCGCTTGCATATGACCAGGCATGGTTCGCCGTAATTGCAAGGCATGCCCTAGAGACTCTTCAACTACCGCTTCTAGGTCCTTTTGCCTCGGGGGGACCTTTCCAGACCGGTGGAGAATGGTTTTGGATTGTAATGGTTGGAGTATTGATCAATCCTTTTTCTGTTATTTCTCCATGGATTTTCATTACATTGCTCTCTATTCTGCAGGTCTATCTTCTATTTTTTCTGGGTAAGCAATTCATTAGCCGCAATTTCGGATATGTCGTTGCGATTTTAGGTGCAGTATCTACATCGCAGACTTTGCAAGCGACAAATCTTACAAACCAGATGACGGCATCAATTTTTGCGACTCTTTTTCTGATTTTCTTTCTTCAGCATATAAAAACCAGAAAAAAAATATATTTATTACTGTTGGGTCTTAGCGTTGGTTTGTCTTCATCGATACACTTGCAGGGAATCCTTCTTCTTCCCGCTTTGCTCATTGCAGTAATTTTTGCAAAGATAATCAAGCCTAGGGAAATATTGCTAATTGGATTTGGTTTGTTACTCCCATGGATACCGGTGTTGATATCGGATAGTAATAATAATTTTTACAACACGCTTAATATGTTCAATTACGCTTTTATGTCTCAGGGTCAAGTTTCATATGAAATGCTGGGAAGAAGATGGCTTACATTCGTAGGAATCTTTATACCAAGTTCGTGGGGAAGAATTATTGGTGGTTTTCCGGTATTTGGGTACGCGGAGATTGTCCTTGTTGCACTTATAAGCGTAAAGTTACTTCTTGCAAAGTCAATTAAGAGGGAGTGGTGGATTATTTTGCTGTCGCTTGTTGCAATGATTATTTGCCTTAGATACATAAGGACGCCGATTTATGAGAATTACATTACTTTTCTTCATCCCTTCATTTTTCTGATAACAGGACTTATGATTTGGGAATTTTTTAAGATTAAGAGATTGATTGGCATTTTGGTATTGAGCGGTATAGTTTTTAGCAGCATTATAGCAACAATGATTGATATAAGAGGAAGTTCAAATGTAACTGCGATAAAAGCTGCGCAATATAGGGACATATTAAAAAGCAAATTTCCGGGAAGCAAATTTGCGCTGTATGATTATAAATATAAAAGCGGGCATCGGAGTCTTCCACTTGTTTATTTTTTGCAAACAGAGAGGCTGCTTGATAATAACGGTCAGAAAATTGGGGCAGTGCAGGCAGCCCTAGGGGAACAGATATTATTTGTAGGGCACAAAGCCTTGTTTGGAAAATTGGGTGATTTTCAACTCTACGATCTATCAGCTTCGAGCAGTTCAGTTCTTGAAAAGCATGGTTGGTCTCCAGTTAACCCTTCATTTATCTACAACTCGGTTCAATACTGGTATAAAAAATAGTTGAGTTGTGTATAATTTAGTAAAGGAATTATATGCATAAATCTCGGTTTTACCTCGTGGCGATAGTTATAGTTGCAGCATTGCTTCGATTCGTATATCTAGATGTAATTCCACCTTCCCTCACATGGGATGAGGCAGCTTGGGGATATAATGCGTTTTCTTTGGGTGTTGATGTCAAAGACGAATTCGGCAAAAACTTCCCTTTGGATTTCATAGAGTCCTTCGGTGATTTTAAGCCGCCGATGTATGCATATTTAGGAATTCTCCCCGTGAAGATATTTGGGTTGAATGAATTTTCAACACGGTTCCCCTCCGCCCTTTTTGGTGTTCTTAGCGTTATTACTACGTACTTTTTTGTATTAGAGATATTTGGGAAGCAAAGAAGAGGCTTAGCACTTCTTTCAGCCTTTTTGCTTGCAATTTCTCCATGGCACATAATGCTCTCCAGAGCAGCATTTGAGGCAAATATTGCTCAATTTTTTATTCTGCTTGGAATTTTTCTCTTTCTAAAAAGTATGAGAAATAAGCCATACCTTTTGATGGGTTCTGTTCTCTCATTTGTTGCATCCATGTATACATTCAATAGTGCAAGAATTGTTGTCCCATTAGTAGTTATTGTGATGGGGTTATTTTTTTCCCGAAAAATATTACAACAGTGGAAGACGACCGCCATTGCTTTAATTGTTGGATTTATAGTTTGTTTGCCATTATTCTTATTCCTAAATACCCCTCAAGCAAAATTAAGGTTTAATGAAGTTAATATATTTTCAGATAGTGGCGTAATTATAAGAGCTAACCATCAAATAGAAAATGACAATTACACACCAATATCCAAAATAATTCACAATAGAAGGTTGGCTTACGCTGTTGAATATATGCGCCACTATGTTGATAATTTAACTCCACAATTTCTATTTATACGAGGAGATGGGAATCCGAAATTTTCAATTCAGGATGTGGGGCAATTATATATCTGGGAGATCCCGTTCTTAATTGCAGGTGTACTTATATTATTTCGGAAAAGAGTGGGTATCTGGTGGATTGTGCCTGTCATGATCCTAATTGGAATCATTCCTGCAGGGTTTGCTAGGGAAACTCCCCATGCACTTCGGATAGAAAACACTTTACCTGCTTTCCAAATATTAACGGCCCTTGGACTTCTGTCATTTATTTCCATTATTCCTAAAAATAAAAAACAAATTGGAATTGGATTAGTGTCAATTGTCGTATTGTTAAATTTTGTATATTTTGCCCACAATTATTTAACGCATTATGCAAGGGAATTCTCAGGTGAATGGCAATATGGGTATAAAGAGTCAGTGGAGTACGTCAAAGCGCAGGGTTCTGGGTATTCAGATGTATATGTAACCGAAGCTCTTGGAAGGCCATATATTTATTATTTATTTTATATGAAATATGACCCGGTGCTTTTTAGAAGTGAGGCGCAGATTTATAGGGAAGCATTAGGATTTGTTCATGTTAATAAGTTCTCAAACATTCATTTTACGAGTAAGATTAAAGATGTAGTCGATGTAGGTGCGTTATATATATCAACACCAAGTGAAAAGCCTGAGTCAGCACATATTTTACAGGAGTTTAGGTTATTAAATGGAGACGTGGCGCTTGTCGCCTACACATTATGAAATTATTCAAAAAACCGCTATTTTTTTTGTTCGTAATTATATTTATTGCAGCTATTTTGCGATTATATGATCTTGGAAAGGTGCCGCACAGCTTGAATTGGGATGAGGTATCTTTAGGTTATAATGCCTATTCAATCCTAAAAACCGGACACGACGAGTATGGCGCATTTATGCCAGTGGTTCTTCGATCGTTCGATGATTATAAGCCGGCGCTTTATACTTATTTTACGATTCCTTTTATAGGAATTTTGGGATTAACAGAATTTGCTGTCAGACTTCCATCGGCATTTGCCGGGATCAGCGCTGTAGCAATAGTCTATTTTTTGGTTACTGAGCTATTGGGAAATAAAAAAATAAAGCTGCTGGATCGAGAAATTGACGTATCACTAATCGCTCTATTGACTTCATTTTTTCTTGCAATTTCTCCGTGGCATATACAATTCAGTAGAATTGCCTTCGAATCAAACGTTGGTTTGACGCTTAATTTATTGGCTTTCTTTTTATTTTTAAAGGGGTTGAAGAGAAATTACTTACTCCCTGTTGCATTTTTTGTAGCAGCATTAAATATTCATATGTATCAAAGTGAAAGAGTCTTTTCACCTCTTCTTATGATAGCTTTGTCCATAATTTTTTATAAGAAACTTTTTAAGATAAAACGATGGTTCTTATTATCCTTACTCACTGCAATTATAGTTGCTCTTCCATTGGTTGTTTATATATTAAATGATAGTAGGGCTTTGATGAGAGCCAAAGGAGTTAGTGTTTTTTCAGAGCAAACTCTTGTTAAAAGATCAGCAATCAAACTTCTCGAAAATAAAAAAACCGGAAATATTGTTGGAAAAGCTTTTGATAACAGAAGAGTCGATTTTGTAAAAGCAACTGTTGGCGGTTATATTTCTCATTTTGATCTGAATTGGCTTTTTATTACAGGGGATATTGCGAGGCATCACGCGCCGAGTATGGGACTTTTGTATATTTTCCAATTCCCATTTTTGTTTGTAGGTATATATTTATTGGTTTTTCTTAAAATTGATTTACGGTATAAGATAGCATTTTTTACTTATTTTTTGCTGGTTCCTGTTCCTGCTTCAATTACCAGTGGAGTGCCTCATGCAGTGAGAACTCTTAATTTTGCGTGGACGTGGGAATTATTCATAGCTTTAGGGGTAGCGGCAGTCGGGGTTTTCGTTTTAAAACAAAAAAAAGCATTTATAAAAAATTCCTTGAGGGTAGTTGCCCTATTTTATATCTTATTTGCTCTATTCAACTTTGCATATTACATTAATCAATATTTCGTCCAAATGAATTATTTTACTGCGAAAGATTGGCTCTTCGGGTATAAAGAAGCAATTGCCTATATTTCTCCCATCAAAGATCAGTACGATAAGATTATTGTTGAGAATGAAGTTCCTTTTGACCAGTCATATATGTTTTTCCTTTTTTACTTGAAAGTGGACCCATATTATTATCAGAAATTAGGAGGAACAGATAGTGGGGGATTTAAGGAAGAACACAGAGGTTTTTATAATTTTGTTTTCAAGTCCACAAGAAGTGCATCCGGTGGAAAGAAAACCTTAGTAGTTGGAAGGCCGGGGGATATATCCGGAAATTCAAGCAATGTGAAGGTTATCTATTATCCTGATGGAACTCCCGCGATAGCAGTAGGTGAGAAATAACATATATGAAAAAAAATATTAAAAAATTTATAAAAAAATACTTTAAAAATAATTTATTTTTTGCGATTTTTTGTATATTATTTGCGCTACTTCTATTAACAAGATTTTATGGAATGGAGGAAAAAAGTCCATTTGGGTTTGACCAAGTTGATAATGCATGGGCAGCAAAAGATATAATTGTCGATCATAAATTCCCGTTAGTTGGAATGCAGGCAAAAGTAAACACAGGCCTTTTTATTGGACCTTATTATTATTATCTTATAAGCCCGTTTTATTTGATTACAAATTTAGATCCAATCGCATCGATTTTTATTGCAGGGTTGACAGCAGTATTTACTTTCCTCGTAATTTATTTTGTTACAAGAAGTATTTTTAACGAAAAAGTTGCTATTTTGGCAATATTTATCAATGTTGTATCGTCCTATATCTTCGAGTTGGACCGGGTTCAATGGCCGGTAAATTTTATAGTTCCGATTTCATTCTTAATCCTATTTAGCTTGTACAAGATATGCAATAACAATCCGAAGTATTTTATGCTTCTTGCAGCGTCTTTCGGATTTTCTTTGCATATTCACTTTACGTCCGTTTTTTACATAATTTTAATAGCACTAGCTATCCCCTTCATTCCCCGTAATAAAAAAACATTAAGATACTTTTTATTTTCAATCTTCATTTTTCTTATATTTGTTATTCCGATTATTGTAGGGTTAATAGAAACAAGCATCGGTATTAGCCCAACATCGTATTTAAGTAACTCATTTCATGGGTTTCATTTACGAAGATTTTTGCAGATTATTGGTGATGAATTTATTGAATTTAATGCAATTCTAAAATTTCCATATGCAATTTATGTATCTATTTTCTTATTTTTAACTTTTATATTTCTTTTGCTTAAAGAAAAGAACCTAAAGCACAAATTTATTTTTATATATCTTCTCATCGTTTGGATGTTAGTTCCATGGATCGTCTTCTCAACCTATTCTGGTGAAATTACTAACTACTATTTCGGAATAACAAGACCTGTTGCAATTTTAACTTTTTCTTATTTGATCTACCGTTTGGTGACATTAAATAGGATTTATATCACGTTTTTACTCGCTCTCATGCTAATTTATTTCTCAATCAGTAATTTATATTATTTTTTCTCTATGGGACCAGTTGGACTACCGTTTCATCGAAGTGTAGTTTTAGAAAAAATATCGAAGGGGGAGAAGGTGGAATTTGTTCATGGGGATCCACAATCTTACATATACTACCTACTCAAACAATATAATAATGAAAAATAGAAAATTGTTATTAATTCTAATCGTTTTGACGGGGTTTTTTTTAAGGTTAAATTTACTCGATTCAGTACCTCCGCACCCATCATTAGATGAGGTTTCAATCGGATATAACGCATATTCAATTCTCAAAACCGGAATGGACGAATTTGGAAATTCGCATCCAATACTTCTAAGAGCATATGATGATTATAGACCGGCTCATTACACATATCTTGTAGTTCCTTTTATTAAGCTTTTTGGACTAAATGTTTTTGCTGTAAGGATGCCTTCCGCGTTATTATCTATCGCCACAATCATTTCAGTATATTTTTTAATTAAATCTTTATTTAGAAAATTCAAAAGAGTAGAGCTTTTGGCTCTTGCGACAACAGGGATGCTGGCAATTTCTCCATGGCATATTTATATTTCACGGCTTGGAC
>JAUSNA010000036.1 GCA_030645455.1 Candidatus Levyibacteriota bacterium
TTCAGAGGAAAGCAAAATATTAAATTTTATCAACGACTACCGAAGGCAAAACGGACTCTCATCCCTATCTCTTTCCTCTTATCTCAACAGGGCCGCAGAATGGAAATCAAAAGATATGGTAATGATAAATGACGTATCAAAGCTCGCGCATTCTGATTCAACCGGCAGAAAGTACAATCAAATGATCTATGATTGCGGATATCCATTAACATCGGGTTGGGTAGGAGAAAATCTTGCGGCAAATAGCTATAAGGATAGCTGCAGTGGAGGAAGCAAAGTTTGCACTGCCGATAAAGCATTTGATTCTTGGAAAAAGTCCCCACTCCACAATGAAAATCTGCTTACAACAACTTGGACCAAAATTGGGATCGCAAGAAATGTAAGCGCGTCGGGCATATGGTATTGGTCAACCGAATTTGGAGACCACAATGACGGAACCGATGGAAGCTACATTACCTCGATACTACCCACCCCAACCCCAGCTGTAGTTGCTCCCAGCCCGACTTCCCAAACAACATGCGTCAACCAACTCCCCGGATCTGTCACATTTAACTGGACACAACAACAGAGCAGTATGTGTTATGAAATTTATTATACGTATTCGGGAGGTTCCGAGACTATAAATGCAGGGTGTAATATCAGCTCTTATCCACAACCTGGGTTTTCGCCGGGACTTGTAGTTACCTGGCAAGTAAGGGCTTTTTCAGGAACAAATGTTGGCCCATATACCCCTTCGCAAACTTTTACAGTACCATTATCTTGCTCGACAACATCTACTCCCACTCCTACCCCACCACCTCCTACAACAACCACATGCAGCTATACATCATCTAACAATTTATCCATCGTTGCAGGAACAAATAAAACCATTAGTGTATCTGCTGTAAATTTAAATAGTGGCACAACTGACCTTGGATTTACATCCGGAACTGATAAATTATTTAAAAATGTTGGAAATACTATTGCATTCAATTCAACAATGTCACTATCAACTCCTATTTCTTCATATACTGCTGCCGCCGGCGCAAGCTACACATTTAATATGAACCTTACAACGACTACTCTTACGCCGCTTGGGCAATACACACTTGATGCCGTCTACCTTTATCTCAACGGAGTAAAAACCCAGTGCACATATAACGGATTGGGTGGACTAGTCATAAATGTTACCAATACCAGTGGAGGTGGCGGTGGCGGATCATCTACACCTACGCCAACACCTACAAAAGTTGCCGCAACACCAACTGCTACACCTACTCCGACAAAACTTCCCACACCCACCCCCATTTCCTATACCCCTACACTCCAACTATGGAATGCTTTCTGTAGTAATGGAGCCGCGACAATTGCCTTCAACTGGTCGGGAAGCGACCCTTATGGATTTACTCTGAAATGGGGATCCCCAAGTATCGGTTCAAATACACAAACTATTTATAATGCTACTAGCGGCAGACAATTTCCAGGTTTTAGTTCAAATGTTGGCGTCGAGTATCAAGTTTGGGGGAATAATTCATCGGGTGTTGCTGCATACCCAAGCTCTAACGGTACTTTCATCCAAACAACTCCCAATTGTTATGTTGCACCACCTACACCTACGCCAACACCTACGCCAGCGCTTGTATGTTCTCCAAATTCTTGGTGTGGAAGTGCTTGCTTGTCTCAGTGCTACACATCAGATATCTACTGCAACTCTACGGGCACTGCATGCAATGTCCAAGTAGGAAACTACTATGGTAACTGGTGCGGATGCCCAGTTGCGCCAACTCCAACCCCGGTTCCCGTACAGGTATGTTCCCCTTATTCCTGGTGCGGGAGTGCGTGTGTTTCTCCATGTTACACGTCTGATCTTTACTGCAATTCAACCGGTACTGCTTGTAATGTTCAAGTAGGAAATTATTATGGGGACTGGTGCGGGTGTGGAAATTAATTTGCTTTTAACAATTGTATTTGATACGTTATAAATGAAATGATAAAATCACTTTTTGTTGTTCTGATAGTTATTGTTGCTATTGGTATAACCTTTGGTGTATATCGCTATTACATGACTGGAACACTGCCATATTTTCAAACCACATCTACTCCCCAGGTCACAAATCAAATCCCCAAACCATCAGGTAACCCAATAGGTCTGCCTGCAGGTAAATTCCGCGTTGCTATTACCCCATCCGGATTTATGCCGCCTGTAATTTCCATAGAAAAAGGCGACACAATTATTTGGATAAATCAAAGTGCATCAAAAGCAAATGTTAGTTCCGACCCACATCCGTCACACAGTTTATTTCCTTTTCTCAATTTAGGAGCAATCGAAAAAGATGGATCAAAAGAAGCAAAATTTGATACTGAGGGCACTTTTACATACCACAATCATCTCAATCCAAATCAAAAAGGCACAGTTATTGTAAAGTCTAAATAACTACTAAACACACTCAAGCAGGAATTGCCCAACCTCAAATATTCACCGATTCGGTTTAATCAATATAAATTGAGTATAATAACTCAATGGAAAACATTTTTGCGGTTAACAAACCTATTGGCATGACTTCTCACGACGTGGTAGCGCTTGTCAGACGAGCAACAGGCATCAAAAGGGTCGGTCATGGCGGAACGCTTGATCCGCAGGCTACCGGAGTTTTGGTAATTGCTGTCGGACGGGAGAACACCAAGCTTTTAGAATCATACGTAAAAGGTGAAAAGGAATACGTAGCAACAGTTTTTTTGGGAGTCAATTCAACGACTTATGATGAGGAGGGAGAAAAACAAAATGTAATTGTAAATAACATTCCACAGCTTTCCAAAATTGAAGAAACGATCAAATTATTTGTAGGCAATATTGACCAAATTCCACCCATTTATTCCTCCGTGAAAATACATGGCAAACCGGCCCATAGAAGAGTTAGGTCCGGCGAGCAAATTACACTCAATTCCCGCGCGGTAATAATACACAGCATCATAATAGATCACTACTCCTACCCCATTTTAAAACTGAAAGTTGCAACAGGGCCGGGGGTTTATATCCGATCCCTTGCATATGACATTGGAAAAGAACTTGGAACAGGTGGGTATTTAAAGGAGCTTATTAGAACCAGAGTTAATAATTTTACCCTGGAAAACGCTAAAGACATCAATGATTTTCGTGAAAGAAATAAAGAGGCAGGGAAAATCTAGCGTTCGTCTTCTCCGTAGAGATGAGGCATATCCGTCCGCTCCCAGGAAAATAATTCTCCCTCTGTAAATAGAATGGACAATTCTTTATTTGCTGCTTCGACGGACTCTGAGGCATGGATGAGGTTCATTTGTGTACTTACTGCAAAATCTCCTCTTATGGTACCTGGCTCTGCTGCGCGTGCCTGCGTAATCCCGATCATTTTTCTGACAACTGACGCGGCTTCAACCCCCTCCCATACCATAGCAACTATGGGGTATGAGGTCATAAAACTTTTAAGTGCCGGGAAAAATGGTCTTTCCTTGTGATGTGCATACCATTCATCAATAATTTCATCGGTCATATTCATCATTTTAAGTGACGAGAGCTTTAGCCCTTTTACCTCAAATCTGTGGATAATTTCACCAATTAGTCCCCTTTGTACGCCGTCCGGCTTTACTAATACTACTGTTCGCTCCATATTGTGTAATTTTACAGGTAGGAATTTGAAAAAGCAATAAATAGTTAATCGCTGTTAAAACTCCACCGGATATTTCTTGCTCCTTGCGACCCCGGCAAACCCCTCTGCTTCATGACATATTTAATAATTCTTCTCACCCTATGCTCTGATAGTGCATGATCAAATTCCTCTTCCAATTTATTTCTAACCTCAATGGTTGTTATTCCGGGGTTGGATTCTATTATGGCAGCAACATCTCCTGCTGTTTGCTCAATCGGAAGCTGGTTTGCATTCCGGGAGTGTTCTTTTGCCTTTTTCATAAGAGCTGCAACTGCATCGGGATTTGCCATAATGCTCGAAGCAAATATTTTCCCCTCCTCCAAAGTTGCCGGATCCAAGTCTAAAATGTGCTGAAAATCAACAACCACCTTGTAAAGCAAATCCTTCTTATCAGGAACAATCGATACATTCTGACTGTTATCATACTCAACAATTCCCACACGCGCCAAATCTTTTAAGTGACGGTGCACAAGCGTTACATCCTGCTCGTCCATTTTTCCGGCAAGATCATTTAATGCAATTGCCTGATCTCCGGACCCAAGAAGCGCTCTGAATAAATATATTCGATTTAACGGACTTCTTTTTTTTAATTCCTCTTTCTCATCGGTTGGCTTAGACGTAGAAATGGTGCTTCCAAAAATATCGTACAAAGAAGTTTCCGGATATTTATACGATAATTGAAGCAATTTTCCGGCAAAAGCAGTCCCTATCGCATTACCCCATGGTGTTCTTACGTATCCGTATTTATTATCCTGAGCATCTGTTACTTCTTGAGCAACCAATCCCACGGGTGCAAATGACTTCTGCAAATAATGAAATGGACCCTCATTTCCCATACGCCACCCTTTTTGGGTATTTCCCTGAACTCTTCGTACTTCGGTTAAAATATCTGCATCATCATAGACTACTCCGGGCTTCATCGCTAAAAAAGTGATTGCTTTTGCCTCGTTATTACCTAATGCGGCATATAGCGAGCCGATTCTATCCTCTGTAAGATCTATTGTTTCGTCCTCAGGAACAAATCCTCCTTCTTCAATTCCCATAATCTAATTATACCATCCAAGATGCTGCCAACTTTTTCAACCGGAATACGGGTGGTATACTAACTCATATGGATGACAAGGAACAAGAAATACGACGCTCGCAAGAAGCCGGGGAGAAAGGAAACACAGAGGGTTCGGATAAAGAGAGTGAGAAAAGTTGGTCTACTGATACAACAGAACGGCATCAGGAAGAGCCAAGAGAAGCATTTATCTCAAATATTTCAAGCTCTTTTATAGACATTCAACGTAAAAAAATACAAGAAAAATATCCGCTTGTACCTAAAGACGCCGGGGAAGAAGTGCTATTGAAAGGCAGAATCTCCGTGTTAACATCTGCCATTTCATCAGAAAACGGTCTTATGAGTATTGCAGAGAACCTAAGTGCCGCTACACCGGATCTCTCTGACCAGTTAAGAACCAACCTCTTTATCGGTGCCGCAGCCTCACTGACCGACTGCGTTCTAGGCAATCCTGATATGTATGGTTTTGACGAAAGAGATCAAAATGTGTGGAATGATAGATTTAATAGAGAAGAAAAATACCTTCATGACCTCTTTGAGGAAAGACAGAAAATTGATGATAAATTGTACAGATACGGTCCTTCGGAAACTCTGCAAATATTGAATGCTATTGAGTACGCACTTTACCTAGAAGATAACGGCGAATCAAGCGAGAATTACATTGATTCTATCTCAAAAAGCAGAGCAAAACTAAATTTAGGACTCGCAGATATACCTATAGAAAATGATCAGTTTGATAGGAGATACCAAATAGAAAAAGATTATATATGCGATGCTATTGAGGCCAATGAAGCTAGCCGCGGAAGAAAAAATTTAACCCACCAAGATTCACCATCATATGATTTCGATACCCAATACGAAGACGTTGACCCTCCCCCAAATTCATAGATCAAACAATCTCCATTATTTTTTTATAAGTCGCTCTTATATGAAGATGCAAATTGTTGTGCCCGATTACATTAAGCGTTATTTTATGAGCACCCGAAAGAATAGTACCCGTTGGCACCATCTCGTCAAATTTTGCTTTCATACAATATACGCGATCCAAATGTTCTAATCTTATAGTTTGGATTTCACGGATTAGATTTGAGTTTGGCAATACTTCACGACCTGAGCGGAGCCATGATAAAAACACCGCCATCCATGTCCCCTGAAATGGGGTACCAATTGAAATAAATTTATCAACCCTACTCCAGCCATCGTAATAATGAAGGTATAAAAAAGAAGTAAGAGCACCCGATGAAATGCCAACAATCGTTACATCGGTAAGCTCGTTTCTTTCTAAATATGCATCCAAGTGCTTTGCCGACTCATGAAAGTCACCAAGACGCAGCGGAAAATTTGCCAGATAAACATTGTAGCCTTTTCTTTCTAGATAGTATTTCCAGTAAAGATGACGGATATTTATAGACAGCCACCGCTCAACAATAACAATTGTTTTCCCCTGCCCCTGTCCGCGAAGCTCCCAAGAAGGCACAAAAAGCACAATAAGAGAAAGTATGGGATAAAAAATGATAAGTCCAATTTCAGTTATGATCTGATAAAAATACCGGAGCATTCTTTCATTGTAACGGATTTTATCGGGTTTCATTCGCCAGTTCCTCGCGAACCCTTGCGATGTCTTGTAATTCTTGGTTACTTATTTGTTGTTGCTCATCATCCCTAACTAGATTATCAGCAGTACGCGTCAATGTTGTGGCAATAGCTTTAGGGCCAAAAATTTCATGACCACCCTCAACAAGCGTTAGAGAATCAAGCGGCACTTTGTTTTCTGTTCTTTGCAATTCCATTTTGATATCAATAATTGCTTTTCGCTTTCTGTTTTTTTCTTCTTCACTATCGGAATCTAAAATCTTCAACTCGTCCGGAATTTTTTCCATACCATTGTCTCCTATAAGCTCCGGTCTCACCTGACTATTACTTACCGCTTGTCGAGCAATGTTTTCAACCAATCCTTGTGCTGAATTGAGCTGGTCCTGTGCTCCTTGAACTATTCCTACTTTTAACCCCATCGCTTTGAGCAAATTTAGCGCGTTGTACTCATTGGCACCCGCCATTGCAAATCCTTCTTTAGCTGCCCTGCCCCAATGATTCTTCAAAAAGCCTTTCCATGCTCTTTCCACTCTTTCTTCGATCTGCCTATCCTCGTCGGTTTTTTCCCTTTGATTATTTCTCCCATCCTCAACTGCTTTTCTTTGAAGCAAGTTGTCCAATTTTTTTCCAATTACTCCACGTTTTGCGGCATCAAAAATCCTGCCACGAAAACCTTTCTCACTTCTTTGCACACCATGCTCTGCGGGGTCCCCCGCAAGCCCCATGGGACTTACCAAAATCATAGAAGCCACTTTATCCTTCATTTCAGGATGATTCTCAAGCAAAGAAAGTAATACGAGTGCAGACATTGATTGTCCGACAAGATGAAATTTGTCATCATCATGAGTATCCATCCATTTTTTGAGTAACTCAGCCTGTCTATCTATTTCATCGCCAAACCTTTCTTTTAAACCATGAGCTCCACCCTCAATATCAAACGGTATAACCCTCTGTCCGGCATCGAAGAGTGCTTCAGTGGTATTCCCAATTACCTCCTGGTTCATCGCCCACCCGGTCATCATAACCATTGGAATTTCTCCGCCCGGTCGGATCATTTCCGGAACAATGTCTCTAAATGCGACGGCTCCAAGGCCACCAAATTCAATCGTTTGACGTGGAAATTTTTCATCTAGACTCTCTCTCTGGGGAGTTTCTGGTATTTCTGATTCGTACGCTGGTTGCTGAAGTTCTGACTCGGCCACTGGGTTGGGATCCATACAGAAAGTGTATATCTATTTCAGGAGCTTTTCAAACCTTTTCTCGCTTTCAAAATTGCCGATAACAGCTAAAGATAACAATTTTGTATCAAGATATTCTTTGGCCACTCTCACAACATCGTGAAGAGTTACTTTTTCAATTTTTTCCATAATTTCATGAGGGTTATGAAGCTCTTTTTGCAATATTTCCTGGGACGCGTACATGACAGCAGAACTTCTGGTGTCTTCAAGCTCCAATACAAAATGCCCCTTTGTATATTCCTTGGCTTTTTGAAGTTCTTCTTCGGTAATTTCTCCTTTTTGACTTACTTTTACATACTCATCCGTTACAACCTGTATCGCCTCATCAATTCTCTTGGGGTCTGCTCCGACATATGTTGCAAGATATCCGGTATCAAGATAATGGTCCGACATAGTTCTGGCATAGTAAGAAATTCCGCGCTTTTCCCTTATCTCATAAAAAAGACGCGATGACATTCCTCCTCCAAGAATTGAAGCAAGAAGCTCTAACGGATATTTATCTTTTTTATCGTGAAGTCCTACAGTTCTGACTCCCAAAGCAAAATGTGCCTGCTCGGTATTTTTGTGTTTTACCATGACTATTGGTTTTGTCTGCTTTTCCTTTATAGGCAAGAACTTCTTGTATTCAAAACGGGGTACGTCACCAAAATATTTCTCGATTTCCTTATTCATCGACTCAACGTGCACATTTCCAGCAACAACAACGGTCATATTATGCGCACTATAAAGACTCCCCATGTACTCGATGAAATCCTCGCGCTTAAGGCTTCGTATGATCTCGGGCGTTCCTCCTGTGTCCCATCCGAGAGGAGTATCACCGTACAATAACTGCTCATAAATATCTCCGATTTTTCTTGAAGGTGTATCCTCATATAAATTAATTTCTTCAATAATAACTCCCTTTTCTTTCTCTATCTCTGTGGGGTCAAGAAGAAGATTTTTGAGCATGTCGGATAACACATCAAGGCATAAATTGACATGAGAGGTAGCGGATTTTATGTAATAACCCGTGTATTCTTTTCCGGTGAAAGCGTTAAATTCTGCTCCAATTCCGTCAATAAGCCCTGAAATTTCACGGGCTGATGGTCTATTGGTGGTGCCTTTAAAAGCCATGTGCTCCAAAAAATGGGAGATGCCATTGAGTCTTCTTTCTTCATAACGGGAACCCGCGCCATACATGACAAGTGTAGTTGCACTTTCAACACCAAGAACGGGAACAACAATCACTCTTACACCATTGGGAAGTACGCTTCTGTGAGCACGCATAACCTCAATTAAAACATAGGAAACCTGATATTGCAATGAATTCTCGTGGGTATATAATTTAGGAATTGATCATAGAAATCTAAGCCTGCGCAGTAAGCGTTGGTAGTGGTTTTTGATGATTTTTATTTGGTAACAACACTGCGATTTGGACTCGTGGAACAATGGTACTCGGCCATAACCATCCCGCGTGGAAGGTTCGACCAAGGGATAGAGAACCCAAAACGGTCTCGTCCCACCAGGGAGAGGAGTTCGCATTGACCCAGCCTCGCGTGAATTATTCTGGCACTCACCAACGTGGTCAGGGCGTAAAGCCCGGCTCGGGAGGTTCCAAGCGTCACGTCAAGGCAAGCCGCATCGTGCAAGCGGTGAAGCAAGCGACTGCAAGTCGCCCATCAGCTAAGGCCTGAGTCCAAATAATCGCAGTGGTGTTTCACTGCCGGGAGGTAACTCCGTATTCGGAGTTTTCTGTAGGTTCCAAACCTTCACCTCTCGGCATTTTTCTTGCAAAAAATGATTTACATTTTCTCAACCGTCTCGATGCCGAGAATTTGAAGGCCATTTTGAATAACTATTCCTGTCGCTAGCGTTAGATGCAAACGAAACTCCTCGTTATCGCTTCCGATAATTTTGCACTTTTGGTAGAACAAATTGAATTTTTGGGAGAGTTCAAACAAATAGTTACACAATAAATTTGGCGCAAATTCCTTTGCCGCAATTTCCAGATGATATGGATATTGCGAAAGAAATCTCAACAAATCTTTTTCCTCACTTTCCAAACTTTGAATTTGGTTATTGGAATTTGTTTCGGATTTCGGATTTAGTGCTTCGAACTTATTACGCACACTGAGTGTGCGGACGTACGTATACTGCAAATACGGCCCACTATTTCCTTCCAAAGTTATACTTTCGTCAAAATCAAAATGGATATCTGAGGGAATCGAAAATTTCAGCATCGAATATTTAACCGCTCCAATTCCAACTTTTTCAGCTGTCTCAGCATTCATTTCAGGAAAAGAATTCGAAACTTTTTTAACCGCCTCATCCAAAAGCCATTGGGCTGAAATAACGTCCCCTGTCCTGGATGACATTTTTCCATCTTTAAGCCGCACATGTCCAAATGTAAAATGCTTGGTTTTCTCTGCCAACTCAGGCGCAATTTTTTTGAGTGCTGCAAGCATCACCTGGAAATATTCAAGTTGCTCATTTCCGGTCAAAATAACTGACTCATCATATTCCCCGTCTTCGTCTTTTAAGATAGCAAGGGCAAGATCTTTTCCTTCGTAGGTTGCGTAGTCGGCCGAGGTAAGAAATACACGTGTATGAAGTCCTTCATTTTCTCCTCGGTAAACCACTGCCCCATCGCTCCGTTCAAATACACCGTCTTCTATGTGTGAGAGAACTATTTCCTTACCCTTCTTGGCGGTAACTGACTCAAAATAATACTTGTCGTAGGAAAGACCAACTCTTTTATAAAGCTCTTCAAAATGTTCAAGACTAACTTTCTTTCCTTCTTCCCAAAGTTGGTGCAGGCTCTCATCTTCACCATAAATTTTCTTATTGATATCGATAATATCCTGTTTTGCAGCCTCGTTATTCTCAAACTCTGTCGCACCCTCCACATATGACTCGGCGAGTATCATTATCTTTTCATCCTCGGATTTCCCGCTGTCCAAAAATGCTTCTTCCCTCTTCAAAAGTCCCCACATGGCTTTTGCTACATGAAGCCCTACATCTCCTTGATAATTTGCGCGGGTAACTTGGTTGCCTTGTGCCTCTAATAATTTTGAGAAACTTTCTCCGATGCAAAAATTTCTTAGATGCCCAATGTGAATTTCTTTAAATGGATTTGGATCTCCAAATTCGACAATGACTTTCCGGGGAGTATTATTATTCAATCGTCCAAACTCGACTCCCTTTTGAACAATTTCATTAAGCTTTTCAAAAATATGTTTTGAACTCAAAAATAAGTTAATAAAACCAGGTCCTGCAACCTCAATTTTGTCAAATATTTCATTGATTTCGTGACTTTCTTTCAAGAATGTGACAATTTTTTCTGCCAAAATTCTAGGGTTATTAACTCCTTTAAATTCTTTGACCGCAATCATCGCGATATTGGACGTAAAGTCCCCAAATGTAGAATTTGATACCAATGAAACTTCAAACTCAACAGAAATATTATTGTGCGAAAGCCAGTTTTTTAGATAATTTCGTATCAATTCTTTCGGATTTTGCATATATGTAGTGTACCCGAATAGGCACTTAGACTCAAGAAGATTGTTTTTGACAATAAGAGTAGGAAAAACTCCACCTCATATAGCCCTGAAACTTATGGCACATTAAGTCTAATTAATTGCGTGCTTGACAAGCAAAAGAGGCGGTACTATTATGATTGTAATGGGCTCCCTCGAACTCCACACCCAGAGTGAAACTTTTGATCCGCAAGCAATAGCATCTTCTGTGTTTGAATCAGTAGATACCCTTTACCCTAACGCTACATCGCTTGAGGATGCTCAATTAGTCGTCGGACGGTATAAGGAAGTACCTGTAAAAACGTATGTTAGCATTTTGGCACAAAGGACATTGAGAAATTTAGCTGAAGAACGTGTTAATGGAAATACCCCCTCTCCTGAATTAGAAACACCTATTGCTATGGAACAGCAAATTCCCCTTCATTTGGCAACGCAACAGTAATTAACGGAAAAAACCTGAAGATCCGAAGTAACAATTCTGTCGTAGCGTTCAAAGTTTGCCTTTGTTAAAGCAATAGTCTATTTGGAAAGATCCAGATCGCGTAAAAAAGCTTTGAATTCAGTATTTATTCCCTGGTGCTGAAGTGCAAATTCGACAACTGTTTTCATATATTCCAATTTAGATCCCGTATCGTAGTATTTACCGTTCTCAATCTCCACTCCATAAACTGGTACACCATCGTCACGAAGCTTATTTATTGCATCAACAAGCCAAATTTCTCCGCCTTTCCCGGGCTCAAGACTTTTTAATGCCGGAAAGATTTCGGGAGGTAAGATATACGCCCCATGTGTTGCTATATTTGAAGGCGCCTCATCAGGATTCGGCTTTTCAACAATATTTTTGATTTTAAAGACATTCCCCTCAACAGGCTCTATGTCTGCAATTCCATAACGCTTTAAGTCTTCTTTTTTCTCAATTCTTACACCTGATATAACAATACCCCCGTATTTTTCATAAACAGCAGTCATCTGAGCAAGCCTTGCCGGCTTTGAATAAATAAATTCGTCTCCCCAAAGAACTGCAAAGGGTTCGTTCTCAATAACAGGTTCAGCTGCGAGTACCGGTGTGCCGTTACCATACGGACCTTTTTGCCTGACGTAAATGAAATTTGCCAGGTTTGCAATTTTTCTCGTCATCTCCAGCAAATCCTCTTTCCCTCCGTCTTGCAGATTCTTCACCAAATCCTGATTTAATACGTCAAAATGATCTTCTATTGCCCGCTTCAAAGCACCGGTAACAATGACAATATCCTCTATCCCTGCCTCAACAGCCTCTTCAACCACGTATTGAATTACCGGCTTATCAACCACAGGAAGCATTTCTTTGGGCATTGCTTTCGTTTGGGGGAGGAACCGGGTTCCGAATCCGGCAGCGGGGATTACTGCTTTTCTAATTTTTGTCATATTCGATATCTATTTAAATTATAACATCATAGTGATCAATGCAAGAGCATTTTGCATAAAAAGCTCTCTTTTTAAATAAATTTGAATTTCTAAATGCACCAATATATGTAAGGCTTCACTTTTGCCCTCATCTTTGCTATAATCATAACCTATATCCCGAAATCTCATCGGACTAATGTTTTATGGGCTTTTGGATAAGATGTGTATTTTGAAATAGTTCGTTAAATTGTAGATGAAATTGTTTACCTTTATTCACGAGGTACGGACCGAACTTACCAAAGTTACGTGGCCGACACGGGCAGAAACAATAAGACTTACTCTTATTGTTGTTGCTATCTCAGTCATAACCGGTCTCTATCTTGGCGGACTTGATTTGTTATTTACACAAATGCTGAAGTTCTTAGTTAGTTAATAGTCAATAATTAATATATGGATACAAAAGACGATTTAAAACAAGAAGAAGTAGCAGAAACTCCAACTGACGGAGAATTGTCACTTGATGACATGCTGGCAGCAACCGTGCCTGCGGATACGGCAGTTGCTGATGAAATCCAAGACTCTGTGGAAGCGCCAAAAGAAGAAACCGAAGTAATAGATCCTGCTCCAAATGAAGAAGTTGTCGAGACCGCATCCGAAATGATTGAGGATGAAGCTGAAGAAGCAGAGGATGCGCTAAAAGAAGCAAGCGACGCATTAAAAGAAAAAGAAAATGTAACACCTCTTCCCGCTCCAAAAGAATACAGAGGAAAATGGTACATTGTTCACACCTATTCGGGACACGAAAATAAAGTTGCCAAAACCCTCATGCAAAGAGTTCAGGCAATGGGATTTGAAGAAAGGATATTTGACGCCTTGGTTCCAACTAGAGATACGATTCGAGTCCGCGGAGGAAAGAAAGAAACCATTAAAGAAAAGATTTTTCCAGGATATATTCTCGTTAATATGGACCTTTCCGATGAAGCGTGGGTTTTGGTCCGCACCACTCCTGGAGTTACCTCATTTGTAGGCGCACAAAATAAACCAACTCCAATACGAGATGATGAAGTCCAAGCAATTGTCGCATTCGTAGGCCAAAAAGATCCAATTTACAAAGCTCAATTCTCAACGGGTGAGGCAGTCAAAATTACAGACGGTCCCTTCTCAGACTTTTTGGGAACTATTGAGTCTATTGATGAGGCAAAAGGAAAAGTTAAAGTACTTGTGAGTATTTTCGGACGGGAAACTCCCGTTGAGCTTGACTTCCTACAAGTCACTAAGATTTGAAATTCGTATTAAGTAGTAAGTATTACGTATTACGCTTATTGAAAATACTTAATACCTGATACATAATACGTGATACCAAACAATAACTAACATGGCAAAGAAAATAAAAACATATATAAAATTGGCTATCAAAGGCGGAGAGGCAACTCCTGCACCACCAGTGGGAACGGCACTTGGTCCTCACGGACTTCCAATTATGGAATTCGTGAAGGCATTCAATGATAAGACGTCCGATCAAAAGGGAGTTCTTCTTCCGGTTGTCATCTCTGTATACGAAGATAGAACTTTCTCATTTATCGTCAAAAAACCACCAATGAGTGAGCTAATAAAAATGGCACTTAAGATCCAAAAGGGATCCATGAAACCAGGACGGGAAGTTGCGGCAACTCTTACCAAGCAGCAAGTTATTGAAATAGGAAAGAAAAAAATGGACGATTTGAATACAAAAGACGAGGAAATGGCAGGACGTGTTGTCATGGGAACAGCAAGATCAATGGGAATAAAGGTAACGGACTAGTTCACAATTATCAGTTCTCGGTTTTCAATTATTTTAATATTGAATCAATGAGAACTAAATGAAAATTGAGAATTGAAAACTGAAAATTATTATTTAAAACATTATGGGAAAAATTAGAGTAAAAACATTCGAACAAGCTTCTCCTGAAGAAGAGGCAAAGCTAAAGGCTAAAAGAGAAGCCAAAAAGGCAGAGAAAATAGCAACTAAAAATGAGCAAAGAGCTGCCGAAGGAAAAAAAATAAATCCCCAAACTGAAGAGGTAGCTCCTTCCGAAGTTACTGAAACATCGGCACCAACAGAAGAAGTGTTGTCAGATGAAGTCGCAACCGAAGAAACCAAAGCAACTGAAGCAGTAACTGAAACAAAAACTAAAGAAAAACCGGCTCGCCTCGCTGAAGATGAGTCGAAGCGGGCAAAGAAAACAAAAAAGGCAAAATTTGCGCAAGCCTCGAAAAAAACAGACTCAAAAAGACATAAAGAAAACCTTACAGTTGTATCAAAAACTCAAACCTACTCTCTTGACCAAGCACTTGTTACGCTTAAAAAATTCAAAAAATCTAAATTTGACGAGTCCGTCGAGCTTCACATCAACACCAAAGAAAAAGGAATTAGCGGCCAGGTTGTTCTTCCACACGGAACAGGTAAAACCCTTGTTATAAAAATTGCAGACGATGCAATACTTGCCGAAGTTGCCAAAGGAAAAATTAATTTTGATGTGTTAGTCGCAACCCCGAGCATGATGCCACAGTTGGCACGCGTTGCAAAAGTTCTTGGGCCACGGGGACTCATGCCAAATCCAAAAAATGGAACAATTACCGACAAGCCTGAAGAAGCAGTCAAAAAGCTTTCGGGTGGACAAATCAACTACAAAACCGAATCCCAGGCACCGGTAATTCATGCAGTGGTCGGGAAGATAAGCTTTGATGATAAAAAATTGTCCGACAATATCACTACTTTCGTAGGTAGCGTGGGCGCCGCAAATATTGCCTCTATCACCCTTAAATCAACGATGTCACCCGCTATAAAAATATCGGTGTAAAATAGTATAAATTCAAAACTATGCACCCGGAAGGAAATTCTGGAGGCTCCAGATTCAATAAAAGATTTTCATCATGGCTCAGGTCCGGATCTCTAAGAAAGCTAAATCATGCAGGCTCTATCTCTTCCAGTGAGCAAGCTGCACTACCTGATGTTAATTACGACTCTGAAAATGACGATACAGAAACACCAAAACCTCATAAAAATCGTAGACAAACTCCTCCGTTTGTAGTTTTACCCCCAAACAGTGAGCTCTTAATTGAATATTTAGATGGAATTCCCGCTATAAAAATTGCAGATCTATCAGCAACACAACAGGATGTAATTGATAGATTGAATTATCAAGAGGAAAGAATTTCCACAAAACCCAACGATCAAAGAACTCCGGTAGAAAAAAGGTGGATAGAAAAAAGAATAAATAAAATTTAATCTCCATACATGGGAACCATAGTTGGTATTTTTGCACATCCGGATGATGAATCATTTGGCCCCGGAGGAACATTGGCAAAACTTGCCAAAACAAATGACGTTTATATTATTTGCGTAACAGGTGGCGGAGCCGGGCAAAATGCACGAACAAAAACCACAAGAAAACTTTCGGAAATAAGAAAAGAAGAATACAGAAATGCTGCAAAAATTTTGGGAGTTAAAAAAAGCCACTGCTTAGAGTATGAAGACGGCACACTTTCCAACAGCTTATATCACGAAATTGCTCATAAAATTGAGAGCATTGTCAAAAAACTCAAACCTGAAATTCTGCTGACTTTTGAACCTAAAGGTGTTTCGGGCCACATAGACCACATCACTGTTAGCATGATAACAACGTATGTTTTTAGGAATAATCCTCAAATAAAAAAACTTATGTACTATTGTATTCTCAATACACGCCGGGAAAAATATTTGGATGATTATTTCATCTATTTTCCGGAAGGATACAAAACGGATGAGATAGATTTAGAGGTTGATACTGCCAAAACTTTCAAAACAAAAATTCAGGCAATAAGCGCCCATAAATCCCAAAAAGAAGACGCTGATAGAATTATAAAAAGCTTACTCACAATGCCCCCAAGAGAATATTTTTTGGTGCGTCATCAGTAAAAAAAATCATTGCAATCCGTTACTTTTAAGCCTATAATTATCGTTTGTGAATCAAGATGTGATCTCCCGTCTTTGACGGGAAAAGTTACGTCTTTTTCACATTAACAACAGATAAGAGCTGGAGAAGCGAATAGAACTTATTCTTAACGCCCGCCAGGAAGAAATTCCAGGCATAGCAAATCCCGCCCCGCGGGATAAGAGGTGACAAGTGGTTAAGGCACACGTTCTCATCGAGGTCGAAGTCGGTAAGTCCCTGGCAGTCGCCGGGAAGATCATCGAAGCTTCCGAAAACGGCCACGCCGGGAAAATCGTCAACGTCGATACGATCACCGGTCCATACGACGTCATCGCAACCATCATGGATATCGATACCGATCAGGTGAGCGAACTGGTGATCAAGCTGATCCAAACAATCCCGGGGGTCCAGCGGACCACCACCTGCTTGGTTACACACCTCTCCTAGCTCTTTTCTGTTCCCGTCCTCGGGTGCCATTGCGCACCCGGGGACAATCTCTATTACGTTTAAATGAATTATTGAAAAAATAGCGAGAAAATTCGGTTACTTTTTTAGTGCTTCAATTCCGGGGAGTGTTCCATTTTCGATATATTCCAACATTGCACCACCACCTGTTGAGATATGAGTAATAGTACTTAGATATTCTTTTTTAGAAATTGCAGCTAGAGTATCTCCCCCTCCAACTATTGAAATCAAACTTTTGTTTTGCGCAATTGTGTAATACAAAAAGTCCGTCCCTCGTGCATATTCAGGATTTTCCATATAACCGACTGGCCCATTCCAAATCAAAGTTTTTGAGGATAAAATTGCTTTCGCATAGTCAGCCTGTGATTCCGGTCCGATATCCAAGATATCATCGTTGTGATCGATATCCGATATTTTTTTAACAACTCCCGCTTTGCCTGTGTCATTTTTATCCCCCACAACAACGTCTCTTGGCAACAATATTTTTGTTTTATGCTCCTTTGCGTGACGAACAATTTTTTTAACTTCATCGACACAATCTTTCTCGCACAAACTTTTTCCGACAGGATATCCAAGCGCATAAAGCAAAGTATTTGCAAGTCCACCTCCAAGTATCAAATAATCTGCCTTCTCGGTGAGTTTGAATAGCAATTTTAATTTGGTTGACACTTTTGCACCACCAATAATCGCAGCAAAAGGATGCGTCGGATGGCGCATTGCATGACCGATTGTTTCTACCTCCCTCTCCATGAGTAGCCCTCCATAATGCGGCAAAAATTTTGGAACTTCAGTTATAGACGCACAATCACGGTGGGATACTCCGAAAGCATCATTTACATAAACGTCTGCAAGTGAGGCTAAATTTTTCACAAACTCTTGCCCTGAGCTTGTCGAAGGGTCTTCCTCTTCTTTAAAAAACCGTATGTTTTCCAAAAAAATTATCTCTCCTACTTTTTGTTCCTCAAAAATTTTGGCAGCTCCCTCAGTCGTAAAATCATCAACTACAATTAATTTTATGTTAGGTAAATATTTGTGAAGACGAAGAGCAATTGGTCTTAACAGAAATTTTTCATCCCATCCATCAGGACGACCTAAATGAGAAACAATAATTAGCCTGTTATTGTCCTTGAGTAATTTTTGAATTGTTGGTAGTGTGGCGCGAATTCTAGCATCATCGGTAATCTTGCTACCCTTCATACTGACGTTAAAATCAACTCTCAGTAGAACTTTTTTGTGCTTAATGTGTGCTTTGTCGATGTAGATTATCATAATATTGATTTAAGAATGAAGATTAAAGATTAATGAATGGAGGATTTAAATCAATTAATCGCTTAATCAGTTAATCATTAATCAAAGCTGTATTTTCCCCTATATATTTTCTAACTGTGTGCGCTGTGCCTACTATATTTAATTTTTGGAATAATATTTCGAATTCTTCAGATAATGCCTTGCGGATGGTATTTTTATCATCTTCTGAAAGTAGCCACATGTCTTTTTTATGAGGCCCAAATGCCTTTTTCCTGGTTTTATAAACAAACTGCTCATCAGTCCATCCCTCCTCTTTTTCACTTTCAAAATGCTCACGACAATATGAATATAATTTTTCCCTCAAACTCTCAGGCATCGTATCATATATAATATTTTGAAAACCTGTTGCCAGATGAATTTCAACTGTTCCTGCCTCAGGAAATTTATCGAAAAGTTCATTTGGTAATGTCGACGCTCCATGCTGAACAGGTCCTCCGAGTCCATACTTACTTCTGGCAACTTCTCCAATACTTTTTAGTACATTGAAATCTACATCTACAGAAGCTAAGGTCCCATCGGCATTTGGGACCCCTCCGTGCGTGGTTCCCGTCTGGACGCTTACTTTTGAGATAATATCAAGATTATTCGAATCTAATTCCTCTAGATACCCTCTCATAAATGCCTCAAAATCTTCAACGTCGGAATTCGTATCCCCGATATGACCAATTTCTCCACCGATTGCAACCGTTGTTCCTGCAGGTTGCATACTGCGGATAAATTTCGTAAGAAGTGAGGTCATTTCGAAATTATCTTTTTGCTGTTCATCTTTTGTCGGAAGGGAAAGATCAACCAATGTTGATGCATCAATATCAATGTTGTAAAATCCCGCAGCCAACGAATCCTTAACCGAAAGTTCTATTTCATCAATTTGTCCCTGCGGATATTCTTTAAATTTTTTGACATCAAATTGGAAGTGATCTCCTTGCAAAAAAACAGGACCCGAATACCCTTCTTTTATTGCAGCAGCCAGGACACATACCGCAACCTCATCTTGAGTCTGAGCGGTATATTTCATTTCCGAACGGGAAATTTCGAAAATAAAAGCTGAAGTCTGATGCGCAATTTCTTTTTTAAAAACTTCGCGCGCTACATCATACGTTAACGTTCTCACGTTCATAGCAGGCACCGTAAATCCACTAACTTCATTTGTTCCAAATGCTTTATAAAGAGCGTGAATTGATGCAGGAAATACACCAAAACTCTTTGCAATTTTTCTAATATAAACCCTGCATAAATGCCTTACCTGGGGATCATCGGAAAGGACGGCAGAATATACCAAGTAGTCTATCCCGAACTCCTTGAGTTTTTCTACATCCTTTACCTCGATATCCTCATCTGAAAGAGACACGACGCTAATTAAATTTTCATCAAGCTCACCAACCGATTGAAAGATCATAAGGGCAGTAAATACTAATTTCTTGATATTAGCGTACATGAGAAAGATAAAGGTCGTCAAGTAGAGATCCTTAATAACGCTTAATGTCAATTCTTAAATCTCTTGCATAGATTTTAAATTAGCGTGTATAATATCAAGTTTTGCATATTAATGGGCATGGCTTTTGCGCGCCAAAAACCGTTAACATTTGCACTTTGAAAATTGAGATCACACCGTTACCGTACTTATGAAACAGCTTCGTGAAGATGAATGTGTCTTTGCGCAGCTGTTCCATACTCCACGGTAAGGAATAGACAATGTTGCTGCAAGGAGAGATTATGATTGTATTTCCGGAGGTAGACCTAAAAGAGTCTGCCGCAATAAGGACTTTATTAAGGGAGCTTAAGAGTGTAGGAATACCTCTCAAAGCTACCCTCACCTCCATCGACCCCCATTACTGGGTGCCGGTGATAGAGGTGGAAATCAACAACAGCGCCGCCCCCATGCGGTTCTTGCGGTTCCGAGACCGCATCGCCTACATGGGACCGGGCCAGACACTCGAACCCATCGCACAGTTTGTAAAGCACCTCCCGAAAAAGACCGGATTTTCAGACGGGGCAATCATATGCCTCAACACGATAACGGCCTTCCAAGAGTTCGCAGAACTTCTGCGCCAACACATCATGCCCGACCCCAACCGGGAACTGGCACGATGAAGATTCATATCGACGAGTCTGTCCAGGTCCCTTGGGGACAAATCCGCGTCCAGTGCAATATTCCGAGTGGCGATTCACTCGAACCCAATCTCAAAGCCGTAATCCACGCTCATGCTGTGAACTGCGGACCCAAAGACAAAGGGGCCTTGGAGAAGGTCCTTGCCATCAACTTTGAGAACCTCACCCACCTAAACGTCCAGTTCATTCCTGGCGTGCAACCGAGTCCGGCTACCTAGCCGACCAAACCGTCCAAACCTAGACCCAAAAGTGGGACCAGCTATTGAGGAAAGCATGGACATCGACCCGGAGCTTGCTAGACGTGCCTTGGCAGTTCTACTGGTAACAGCAGCACTGGGTGGCGCACTTGCCACCATCATCCGCGACGAAAGGAAAAGGTCGCTTAGGAGGGGCTTTCAAAAACCTCTTCTTAAAGGCCGACACTCCCGGCGGATCTAAGCTGCCACAAGGCCGCGTGGCGAACGACTCAACTCGAGAGCGTTGTTCGCAACCTGAGTACAGCACTCCAAGTGCCGGCAACATTCCGGCAGAAAGAGACATTTCATGTCACCGTGATCTCAATTACCAACCCAAAGGCCTCCGGACACCGGGGGCCTTTTTCATATCTGCTAATATAAATATATGTATGAAAATAGCGGATACCAATTTAAAGTCTTTACGGCTTGGAATTTCCTGCTTGTGCTTCTTATAATTATCATCGGTAACCTCTTTATTATTGACGTTGCTCTCTTCTGGAAAAATCCCCCATCGCAACAACCAATTACTGCTACTTCTCCAAAAACCAATCCGTCCATTACACCTACGTCGGTTCCATCTTCATGTTCTGATGAATGCAGGGCAGAAATTAAAAAAGAAGTCGCAAAAACTATAAAAACTCCGGTTTCACAAACAACCGTAACAAGTGTAAAAGAAACATTTGTTACTTTAGGATCCGGCTCAAGTACCTCTTTGGAGTGGTCGGATATACCCGGCGCGCAAAGCTACATCGACAGTGCGGCTTACGGAAAAATTAAAACTGTAACTTTTGAAGTATCCCTTCACACTCCGACAGGAAACCAAACAGCCTATGCACGACTCTACAATGTAACCGATTCTCACCCTGTGTGGAATTCCGAAGTAAGTATCGAAGGAGGAACTCCGCTTTTAAAAATATCCTCACCAATTACTCTTGATAAGGGATCAAAGTTATACCAAGTGCAAATGAGAACCCAGCTTCAATCGCGGACCAATCTTGAGAATGCACGGGTTCATATAGTTACATACTAACGTCAGTCAGCTATATCGGAAACGAATAAATCAAAACAGAAAACAAACTGAAGGGAAGGTCGGTAAAATAAATTGAGCTTGATTTGAGGATTAATAATCTACAAAGTAGTTAACTTTTGCTGATTTTTTGATGTTGGCTATCCACTCCTGATATTTTTGAGCTAATTTTTGTTGTTCCATTTGTGACTTAAGACTTGCTTTTGCTTTCTCCTGATCCTCTTCTGAAGTTATAAGATCCTTGTTGTTAGCCAGGAAGTCATTAAATTCCTTATCGGTGACTTTTGCTTGATCTCCCAAAAGCTTTGTCACTAATAACTGGATACGTACCTCTTCTTTGAATTTTTCTTTTGAAAGTCCTTGCGCAGCAAGCAACTGATCCAGATTTTGTCCCTGAGAAGTGAATTGCTTTTGGATTTTTGCTATTTCTGCATCGATATCTTTATCTGTGACTGTTATTTTCTTTTTATCTGCCTCTTGAAAAACCAATGACCTGGTAATTATTGACTCGAGAGTCATCTTTCCGCTTTGCGCCTCCAGATCGCGGATAATCGCAAGGCGGGAAATTGGCTGACCATTAACAGTTGCTGCAATAAGCAATCCTTTTGCAAAATAAATAACAAGCGCAAGGCCGATAATCCCAAGAGATAAAATTAAAGATTTCCTGTTTTTTGGATCCATCACCTTATTTCGCAGATCGGAAACGGTCATGCGTTTCTTCTGATTTTTAGTTACGTGAACCTGGGCGGATGCTTCTTTAGTAGATGTGCTTTTAGAACGGGTTGTGGACTTTTTAATTGTTTTTGACTCTTTTGTTGTCGTTTTTGCTGTTGCCATGGGGCAAGTATATCATTACGAATTTAAAAAATGCAACAATTAAAATTATTCTTCCTCAACGGTTAACTCTAGATAAATTTTTCTATTTGTAGCAAGTTCTAATTCCCGTCTTGTCATAGTACCAATTTCTTTTATTTTTGCACCACCACTGCCAATTATCATTCTCTTGTAGCGGGAAGGTCCAAGAATGCGCGCCTTTATAACTGTAAGATTTTTTTGAGGTTTCTCGGTGATACTATCAACTACGACACGTATTGCGTACGGCACCTCACGACGAAGTCTTAGAAATGCTTTTTCCCGTATCATTTCCTCAAGAAAAAGCTTCGAATCCATATTTAAAATTGGGGTAGCCATACCCTCCCTTTCAATCGTTTTTTCGCCTTCAGGAAGAAATGCAAATATAACATCAATCAACACATTGAGGTTTGTATGACGGCGTGCTGATACCTCTACGACTGCATCAAATTCTTCCTTCATAAATTGGTATTGCTCAATAAAATCAGGGTGTCTTTTGTCAATTTTATTTATTACCAAAATTTTTGGCATATCTGTTTTTCTGATGATTCCAAGCACGCGATTTTCCTCAATTCCACGTTCCCGGGTTTTGTCGATCACATATACAACAACGTCAACACCTTCCTTCAATGAATGCTCAGCGGTTAAATTTATGTCGTGTGCTTTTGGATTGTCTGTCTTGGCAAAAATACCCGGGGTATCGGTAAATATTATTTGCCCACGTGGATCATCATATACAGCCTGAACGGAAAATTGGGTAGTCTGAGGCTTAGGAGAGGTAATACTTACTTTGCTCCCCAAAAGGGCGTTGAGTAACGTTGATTTACCTGCATTTGGACGACCCACTAGTGCTACTGTTCCTGATTTCATACTAGTTGATCCTCCGAAAGAGCAAACAAGCTTATACCAAAATACGGGTTTACCATTTGCCTTGCCCGCAGATCGTCAAGCAGTCGATGACGCCTTAATAATTCAAGATCCTCTTTGATAACTGTTGGGGAAAGAGATTTAAATTGAACACCAGCATTAATATGAGCACCATATTTTATCCCATCCCATTCAAATACCGCACGATCTTTTATTAAGGAATCGACTTGATACCGATAGTGCGTAGCATTTGGCAGCGCACAAAGGCTGGGATTTATTCCTGGATAAAAATTTCTTCTTATCAATGATTCTTCTTGCATATCTTTATCTTTGATAATAACTCCTTGCTTTGGGGTCAAAGTCAGTTTTGTATCTTTGGCAATTCTGTAGCCTGCCATTCCATTCGGATAAACTATTACGTCAGGCAAAACATATTTTAACTCCTGCTCAGTAAACGAATCCTCTGTTGGGTGTTTTAAAATAGTTCTTAATAACGCCAGTGAATCTGAATCAATAGAAGCCCTAACTGTATAGTATCTACCACCATTAATATCAGTTCTAACCTCAATACCGCCTGAATTTATTTCCTCCTCGGGATTGTACTCGGAATTGACGTAATATTCATTAACAATAGGAAGTCTTTTATCCCAATAAGGGCCCGTTCTGTCGTATTCTCCCGCATCAGGACTCATAAATGCCATTATACTATATTATAGGATATTTATCAATTCATGAGGTAGCAGCAACTGGCCTTCCACCAAAGCGGCGCTCGCGCTTAGTGAAATCAATTATTGCTTCAACGATATCTTTTGAACCTGTATTTGGCAACAATTTTGAGATAAATGCAAGCTCGGCATTAATTGAAAGCCAACCAAGGTCTGATGTCCTCTTTTCCCCAGACGTTCTGATGATTAGATCAGCCGTAGGCACAACCCCTCCCCCATCACGGTATTTCTCAAGCGTATCCTGCGTCACTTCTTTAACCTTATCCGCGATCATTCTCTTCATCATGCGTACTTCCTGGTCTTGTCCGGCATAATCAACAGCTAAAGAAAGCACCGTACCCGTATTCTTTTTCGTCAACTCTTCAGCATTTTCAAAAGCTTTTCTTAAAAATTCCGGAATTCTATCTTTTCTACCGATATGGACTATTCTTTCATTTCTCTCCATCGCTTGGGGCAAAAGAACTTTGAGAGTTTCATCAATTACGTGCATTATTCCGTCGGCTTCCTCGCGTGTTCTGGACCAATTGTCAGCAGAAAATCCCCAAATGGTAATAAATTTTATGGGTAATTGCCAAAGGTCATTGTAGATATTTTTTATAACCTCGGCCCCCTTTTTGTGCCCGTCGGTGATATTTTTGTGGTAAAGCTTTGCCCAACGGCCATTTCCATCGGGTATAAGAAGCAGGTGCGTGGGAAATTTTTCTTCAGGAATTCCTTTTAACTCCGGAAATTTATCCCACACTGATTTTTGAGATTTGTTTTTTCCAAACATATTTTTTACGGCAGCCTATATTGTACTAAATGACCCCTAAAACAACAAGTGAGCTCCAATTTTACGGCAAAAAACCTTCCTATGAAGCTCTGTTATGCCATATCTACTTATCGCCCTTCTATGAATTAGTGTACCATATCCTTTGTTGTTCTCCCAGGCATATAAAGGATGCTTACTGCTCAATTCCAGCATAAGCGTATCACGTTCAACTTTTGCAATAATTGAGGCTGCGGCTATTGAAATACTAAGACAATCCCCTCTTATTATCCCTTTTTGCTTGCCCGACAAAACCTTAGTAAGAGTAGGGTTGTCAAATCCCGGTATTTCAAACCCGTCTATCAACAGGTATGGGTTTTTTAATGATTTGGAAAGTTTGGCTGCGACTTTTCGCATTCCTAAAAATGTGGCCTTTCCTATTCCTATTTCGTTAATTGTCGCAACGTCAATAAATGAAACAGAATAACTTGAAGCTATATTTTTTATCTGCAAAGCCAATTCCTCGCGCTTTTTTGCCGACAGTTTTTTACTGTCATTGATGCCACAAGACAGCAGATGTTCTCTTTCGGAAGGATTTAAGGTAGAAGGAAAGATAACTCCCCCAACAGCAACAGGACCTGCAAATGCACCGCGCCCTACTTCATCAATTCCAATGACATTAAATCCTTTTTTCCACAAAGACTCTTCGTAAGTCAGATCTGGAAATTTCATGCCTGTTATTATTCGCCCGGACATTTTTCAAATTCGCAGTCAGGACCTCTTCTTCCAACATTTGATCCGTCGGGACATATCTTTGCATCCATAGTACATGCTATGCCTTCCGGCATTTTCACTTCCGGGGACCTGACCACTTCCTGCATAAAAGGTTTGTCTAATTCTTTCTGGTACTGCATCCCAAAATAAAATCCAACAAAGGGAAGGGTTACGAAAAGAAAGAAAGCAATTGCTTTTGATAATGGCGTCACGGTGTTAAAAGAGTTTTTCTTCGTCATGCCAAAAAAGTATAGCACTTTCTTCTCTGTGGTAGAATATTGGTGTGACCGAACTAGTTGAAAGACCACCTGCACTTCAAGAATTCAAGGATATACCACCCCCTACATTTAAAAACGAGAGAGGAGGCAATTATATGCTTGAAGTACTCGATAGCAGACGCTTATGGAAAGAGCGACCGCAAGAAACCGGAAAAAAAGATACTATTCTATTCTTAAATCTCCAATCAGATAGAAAATATACTTTTGATGGTAAAACATTTGTTACTGAAACGGTTGATGATCTATTAAATAATGGGGAGGGTTTTAACTGTGTCGTATTGGTAACGGGTCCTATGGCAGAGGGAGAGCAAGACGTATCGAGAAATCTAATAACAGCTATTGCATCGCTAAAACCGGGAGGGTCCGTTTTTCTTTTTGAAAAACCTGAAGACAGACTCGAAAAACCCAAAGATTTTGTTGAAAAAAAATGGCGTGAGGAAGCTCTTGAAAAGGCAGAGTTGGTTGAGATAAATGTTCTCAACAGTGGAAGAAAAGCCCCCGGTTCGATTTTGTGGGAAGCTCGTACTCCGCAAGAAAAAGGACTTGAGCATCCGATTGATCTTTTGGAAAGTGGTCCTTATTACATCGATGGCATGATAGGGGATATGAAAAAATCCTACGAGAAAGAAGGATGGTCTGTAGTTGACATCGAAAACTCAGAGCTTTATAAAAAGCTTAGAAAATCTAAATTTCCATTACGAGACATTCATACACTTCGTGATCGGTTTGGCGTAAAAATTAAATCAGTTCTTTGCCCTACATCAACATGCATCGGTGTTGTACCTATAGATACCGGGACCCTTGAGATGATAAATTCATGCGGTGAAGAACACTTTCCCCCGGAAAAGGCAACCCTAACTCAAACCGCGACCGAGTCAAATAAAAACGGTGACGTAAAAAACAATGTAATTGATAAAGCCAGAATAGAACAGCACGCTCCATACTGCGGGGACTTTCCAGAGCACGGTGAAATGCAATATGATACCGGGCGGAAAATGTATATTTGCCCCAGATGTGCAGGCAGGGATTAACTTCTTGAAGTAAGATTGTAAAAAATAAGTGCATTCCTAAACCATTTGTGGTATCTTAGGGATATGAGAAAGGCAGTCTCAGTATCGATCGTTACCCTTCTACTCCTTATTTTTAGAATTCCAAACTCAGATGCTTCATCCACAGTCAATATAGTTAGTGAAGGTAATGCATCGGCAAAAGTAGATATTCAAAATAACTTTAATTCCACGAGCACAACAAATACTAATACTTCCACTTCAAATACTAAGGTCCGTATCGAAACAAACGGAGAAGTGAAGGAATATGAGTCCTCAAATGGTGAGGATGTAAATATGGAGTCCAGTGATGGATCCTCAAAAGTAACTATCAAAAATAATGGCGGTTCTGTTTCAATAACCCCAAAACCAACATTAAAAGAGGATGAAAATGCAACCAACGAGGCAAAAGACAAAGTAATGACTCTTAAAGAAAAACAAAAAGATTTTTTTGAAAAGCTGGGGGAATTAATCAAAAATTTCTTCGCCAACCTCTTTTAGAGAACCGTATTTATTTAACGGCCGTAGCTATTGCTTTGACGTAAGCCGAATCACTTCCATAAAATTTCCCATCACCACATTCAATTTCATCGATCTTGAAATTGTTATCAAGCATTGATCTTGCGGATTCCTCGTTGAAAAAATGACGAACGTGTCCTTCGTATTCAAACATGTCTTTCTCTATTTCTTTTCCCTTACCATATAGCGGATCTTTCGTAGATTTACACATAAAACAAAAGTAGCCGTTTGGTTTTAATACTCTGTGTATTTCGGAAAAAACTCTTCTTGTTATCTCCTCAGTAAAATAATGAAGGGACAAACGCGCATATACAACATCAAATTCGTTGTCAGCAAACCTAAATGGCTGACTCATATCCAACATTTCAAAAGTAAGATTTGAGTCATCCTTAAATCGTTCAGAGTTTTTCCTGATTGCTACTTCTGAAAAATCAGTAGCAAGAACATGATGTCCAGCCGAAGTAAAAGCACCAGAGTCGTTTCCAACACCGCAACCAAGTTCTAAGATTTTTGAAGAAGGTTGTATGATTTTAATTACTTCTTCAGCTAATTCAGTTGGAGTACTTGAATAATGATTTATCTCTCCATCTTGATGAGCTTTATCCCACAATTTTTTCTGGTCAAACATATAAAGAAATTATAGCAAGTCATAGCCGATATGTGATAAATTACTTAATTTTGGAGCTGGAAAATCTTATTTTGACCCTGATTAAATCTGGGTTGAGGTCAATTTTGTGGTAAATTTAAGTGTTTTTCAACTTTTGTAATTCTTTTTCCTAGTTCCACATCTTTTTGATCAAGAAAACCTAGAACATCTTCTACATTCCTCTCAATTTTTTTAACACTTTTCTTAAGATCTGCAATGTCTGTTTTGACTCCTGAAAGGTCTGTTTTGACTCCTGAAAGGTCTGTCTTGACTCCTGAAAGGTCTGTCTTGACAGGATCAAGCTCATTTCTAATAATTTTTCCAATTTCTTGAAGGTCATTTTTTGTAAGTGCCATAGGATAACTATTATTTACAACTTCTCAGGAGTTTTCAAGAGTTCAAAATATATCAAAATTTTGACCCCGATTTAATCAGGGTTAAGACTAAAAGTTTTGCTTGCCCTACGAAGCCTTGGCGAAGTTGGGCAGGACTTGAGC
Organism: Candidatus Levyibacteriota bacterium; assembly: GCA_030645455.1. GTDB lineage: Bacteria > Patescibacteriota > Microgenomatia > Levybacterales > GWA1-39-11 > JAUSNA01. The sequence continues at coordinate 28,505 of JAUSNA010000036.1, forward strand.
GATTATGCTAGAAGCTATTTTTGTCCTTGGGGTATATTAAAAATTCTTACACTAAAATCCTGCAATTCAATCGGTTCTCCTGGTTTTGTCATAACTGACCTTTCACATTCCCTTACACACCATTTATTGTGAACCTGTCCCTCTTCGGATGGATTAGGTTTATTCTGATCACCTTCGGTCCAAGGCGACTCTTCTGGAGCCAAACCTAATTCGTCATCGGCTAACCATTCGTAGTCATCTTCTTCATTGCTTAACTGAACGCGAGGACGTTCGTTAATTCCCCATGCTTTAAAGCATTTTAAGTCGCAAGATATTACTACATCCTTACCAAAGTATTTTCGAGGCGATGAATGGACAATTGAATTTTCAGAAAACATGAAAGAATTTTACTAAAAATGAAGGCAAAAATCAAACTATAAGTCGCTGCAGGGCTTGAGCGAAGATGTTAAAGCTCACTACTATTTTAGTATTTCGAGCGTTGAGAGAGTTTTATCGACTTCTTTTTGAAATCCAACATTTTGGGGATCATTAACTGATGTAGTTATTAGAATTGCATAATTTGATAGTATATCTTTTTGAAGCACGTAATTAGTTGCTTCTCCCAAACCGCGAATCTTATATGTAAATCCGGGATAATTATTTAGCATCATACTCTTCTTGGGCTCAATAATTTCTGAAGTTCCATCTGCAATTACTTTTTTTAGATGATTATCCCCCCATTCTTGAAGGCTCTTTCTTTGTAAGTCGACTACCTCAATAACAATCATTGCCCCGTCATATATTTCAGTTTGTCCTTTTTGCGTTGCGCCCGTTTTATAAATACGAATATGTTGCTTGTCTTGTGTGTCCAATTTATAATCTGCCGGATAAAGCAAGGCGTATACTCCCTGCGAGTCTAGGTAACTACTTCCACCTGCTCTTAAATCGCTATTGTCTATCGTAGGTTGTGGATTTATATTTTCTGTTACAGGAGAAGTTGGTGTATTATTGCCCGTCGTTAAAGGCTTTGCAATTCTAGATAAGTAATAAATACTTCCCAAAATAATGGCTACAATCACAATCGTTGTCAGGGTCTTTTTTTTCATAAGAAAAACATACTATCTAAGTTTAATGGTACTGCTGTTAATATTCAAACAGAAGAATGAAAAAAACCGTACATATTATGTAAGAGTTATCTTGGGCCACAATCGTTGCATGGCCGATTCGGTCTGAGCTTTGGCACTCACGGTCGAAGGCTTGAGCGAAGATGTTAGAACCTTTTTGATTACTCTTTACAAAAGCAAAAGCCCCTCAGTTGAAGTCCCCAAGGGGCTGTTGCACAATGCGAAAGAAACGCTAGCTGATGGTGAGCTTCTTGCGAAGCTCCCGAAGCACGAAGTCGACGGAATCCGTAAAGAGAGTTATCTCCTGGATGCTTTGTGGCATCCTGACGGTAAGGACGATTGCGCCCTTGTCCTGTGACTTGACGGTGATGCGGTGCGAACCTCCCGAAGCTCGGGTGATTTGCCCTGGCGCGACCCGCTTAATGGCGGGTATCTTCTTTGCCACCTCGACAACCCGTTGGGTTGCGTCGGTAACAGTCGAATGAGTAGCGGTAACCTTACCGCCAGAAACATGACCTTTGCTCACCTTGCCCTCCGTGGCGTTATTTCCGAAATGTGCAAAATAAATTTGACCCTCCCGAAGCTAGCAACTAGCCTCATTCAGTATCAAACTTTGTGCGAAATTATATCAGAAGTTGAGAGAAAAGTCAAAAACTATGGGACGCTTGCTGGGCTTGAGCTAATATGTTGGGAACTACTTTTGTTATACTTTTTTATATGAATACAATTCTCCTTAACGGAAATGTTTATCATTTTTCAGAAAGTAGTCTTCCTATTCTCATTCATGGAGAAGACCATGCAGGCTCTTCCCTTTTTACTATATCCCTTCTTGCTGACTTATATATTCAGGGTTCAAAAATTCTCTTTTTTACTGGATATCATTTTGCTAAAGATGAATTCATCAAACAGGTTGGAG
>JAUSNA010000039.1 GCA_030645455.1 Candidatus Levyibacteriota bacterium
GATTTATGTTCTGATGCTTTATTAACACCCGATTTAAGACTTAACGTGGGTGGAGCTCTTATTGCGCATTCTCTAAAGCCATTCTCCTCGGCAGGTACCGGGATAATTGACAACAGACGAAGTCTTTGTATTGAAAGCGCAACTAATCCCTCCCTATATATCAGTGCACGGCCTGATTTTTTGATACAAATGACGGATTTTTACAAAACATCCTACACAAAGTGGAAAGAGGTTAACCCATAACAGTATGATGAGAGTTATCAGTTTACAATTCTCAATTTTCATTTAGTTTGTAATTAAGTAATGGAAGTTAAATACCCCTTAGAGGAAAGGACATTAAGATTTAGTGAGAACGTGCTCTTTTTCCTAAAAAAATCAAACAATCACCTTTAATTACTCCTTTAGTTAGCCAATTAGTTAGATCTGCAACAAGTATTGGAGCAAATTATATGGAAGCTAATAATGCCAGTTCAAAAAAAGACTTTCAAAACAAAATTTTTATCTGTAAAAAAGAAGCTCAAGAGACTAAATATTGGTTAAAGTTATTGCTAAAGGTGGAGCCTAGTTGTGAGAAAGAGTGCATAGAGTTAACTGATGAAGTTCAGCAATTCATTCTAATTTTTCAAAAAATAATTTCAACAATGAAAAATGGTAAATAACTGGGAATTGAAAAATGATAATTGAAAACTGTGAAGACTACGCCTTCACGTTAAATTTGCTCATGAATGTGTCAATTCCATGTGTGAGAAGCAATTCCAAATTTTTCTGTACGTGTTTTATCATGGTTCTTACCTCGTGATGCTCGTTTTCCAAAAAATGCTGCAATACGTAGTTGTCGACCGTATGATGATTTTTTTCGTTAAATTTTGCCCCATCAACTCGCATTGGTTTTCCGATACCCATTCTAACTCTTAAGAACTTATCGGTTCCAAGTGCTTTAATAATTGATTCGATACCATTGTGTCCGGCAGATCCCCCTCCAAATCTCACCTGGATTTTACCCAAAGGGAGATCCAATTCGTCGTGGACAACAATCATATCTGTTGGATCAACTTTGAAGTATTGAAGGAGTAGACTTACAGCCATTCCGCTGTTGTTCATAAAAGTTTGAGGCTGTACCAAAAGCGTATCTATTTTTTTAATAGAAACTCTTTTGATAAATGATTTTGTTTTTTTGTTATTTTCCCAGGAAGATTCTTTTAAAGGTTCGTATTTTTTGAGAAGCTGCTCAAGTGTCTCAAATCCGATGTTGTGACGGGTGCCGGTATATTTTGCTCCGGGATTGCCAAGGCCAATAATTAATTTCATGCGCATCAATTTTCGGTTATCAGTTTGCAATTCTCAGTTAATGTATCATTGTGACAATGAAAAATCAATGATAATTGACTTAGACATTGCCTTTATTTTCATTCATTCCTCTAATTTCTTTATTTATTACTTTTCCATCCGTATCTATTTCATAAATATATGCCTCACCAGTACCTATTTCAAGGGTTGCGATATTATCATCAGAGACACTCTCTAAATATTTAACAAGCGCGCGCAAAGAATTGCCGTGTGCTGCGATAATTATATTTTTGCCTTCTATGAGTTTTGGTTCAATTTCTTGTTTGTAATACGGCAAAACGCGTTCATAAACCATCTTTAGACTTTCCCCGTTGGGAGGAGGGTAATCCCAGCTTCTGCGAATTTTTTGAAATTCTTCCTCACCTAATTCTTTTTGGATATCCCATTTGTTTTTTTCGGTGTAGTCACCATAATCACGTTCATTTAAAGCCTTATCTTCTGTGATGGGTGGAGTTTGATTTATTACTTTCAATATCTCATCAAGTGTTTGTTGTGCTCGAATAAGTGCTGATGTATAAGCAGTATCAAAATGCAGATCTTTTAATGCTTCCCCTGTGTTTTTTGCTTCTTCAATGCCTTTTGGGGCCAGGGGTATATCCCGCCAGCCGGTCCAAAGACCTTTTTCATTCCATTCAGATTTGCCGTGACGGACGAGAACTAAAGTGGACATAGTCTAAGTATATAGAATCAAATCTTTGTAAGCAAAGGTAACGGATTAAGGGTATAACCCCTTTTATCTTGTGGCGCCTTTCTTTTTACCATTGGGGTCTTTCATTCTAATTTTGCCTACGAATGAAACAATAGCTTCAGAGCCATCGCCATCTATATCAAGAACTTCCCCAAAGCCATTTTTAGTAAAGAATTTTTTTAATTCTCTTAAATTTTCAAGGACATTAGCTAACGTTTGTCCCCGTTCGATAAATTCTGAAGCAAGCCAAGTGTTAGTAGGGTTCGCGCTTATTTTCTTCATAATACTCATCATTCGTCCTGCTTCACGTGTATCCGCGAAAAACTTCATATGTCCATCCACCATTACCGCTTTTCTTTCGGGCATAACAACCAAAGATCTTAACTGCGGTTTTTGCTCCTGCATTGAAGGAACCTGCGATGAGACATCGGGTACTAATTGCACGAGTGGAGAGAGAGTCTCTTCGGGCGTGGTCTCGGCTTCGGTTGGGGTATCTGCTGCTTCTTGAGTAGATGTTTTTTCAGAAACTGTTGAGCTCTCTAGCGTTGCAGTTGGATCTGTGTTTGCCTCCTCTAAATCTTGTGCTGATGCATCAGCTTTTTGATTTTCAGATGTCACTATAATGGGTAAGCGGTAATAAGCAACGCTCGCTCTTGTTTTTCCTGGCTTAATTTCTCCTATATTTTCAATCTTGATTCCAAAGGTCTTTTTCAATCTTATAAATAACACAGACCCATTATCTAATACTGAATTAACAGCAGTAGTAAGATCCATAGTTCCTTTTTCTAGCTCTTCTGCAAATATTATTTGCGCAATGTCTACATTTCTTAGACCTTTTTTGCTAGGGTAGTCATTATATAAAGCTTGATAAATATCTCGGCTAATTGTGCCATTTTTGGTTATTTCTTCGGGGGATTTATAGGGATTGGTGATCTTTTCCTCGGTAGGTTGTTCAGCCTCTTCTTGTGGTTTTTTTTCGACATTTTTTAGTTGAGGAGTTTTTTGTGCCTCAAAGGGTGTTTTCCTTTCTCTCCTTGACTCTATCTCTCCATAATAAAGAGGGTGTTTTAAAGTTCCGTAATTTATGACCTTAAGGCCTTTGTCATTACCTAATTTTTTAATACTTCCTAGCAACTTTTTCATTTTTACAACGGCCTCATGAAAAGATACTTCTCCACTAGCAAGTTGTTTTTCAAAAAGTTGTCTTGTAATTTGATTTGGATCCAGTGGGTTGCTTTTTGAAGCTGCATTAACAAGTATTTCTGTTAAGTTTTGCAACTCATCTTTTTTGAAAAAACGGGGGAATCCATCTTCTGTATCAGCTTGTTTGTTTGACGGAGTCTTTGTAGCTTCAGATTGACCTTTCGGTGTAACTGTTTCTGCCTTTGGTTGAATGCCCATTTTTGTATGGAGTAGAGCTACTGTGTTTTTGGATATATCCTTTGATTTATCTTTGACAGGACTTGCATCGGTCATTTTTCTCCACAAGTCAATTTCCTCTTCTGAGGCTAGATTTTTCTCAATGCGGTTTCTTAACTTAAATACTGCTTTAGAGAGAGATATATATGTAGTACCCCTATGGAACGGTCCTCCTTCTCCTCCCTTAGTTTTTCCCATGGCCTCAATAATCTCATCTCTCGTATGATTGTCTATCAATTTATTTAATGCTTTTATTTGATTTGGAAAAATTGGAGTACTCAGAAAATTTTCCATTCCTTTTTTTTCTTCATCGGGAGTTTCTTTGTCTGGGGACTCTGATTTAACAGTCTTTTCTAACTCAACGTGACTTCCAGCAACCTCAGGTTCTAAGTGTTTCTCCTGCGCCGTTTCTACGCCTTGGAGAGGCGCCTCATGAGCAATTTCTGGAACAGTTTTTGACTGATCTTGTTGATCATTTAGTATTCCAATCAGTAGCTCTTTGATTTCTCTTTCCTCTTCAGCAGTATAGTAACTTCCCTCGATAAGATTTGCTGCTTCCCGTGCAGCCTCGGCTATAAATTTTGAGCCTATCTCATTTTTTAACCTTTCTAGTTGAGGAATAGAGGTAT
>JAUSNA010000053.1 GCA_030645455.1 Candidatus Levyibacteriota bacterium
CGACCATTATTGACGTAACAGTAAAGCCATTTAAGGTTGTCCGTCAAGGAGTGGTAGAGTTAAATACATGAACAAACTAGTTATTGATACAAGAGATAATAAAAATGTAGTTGCCCGCTTATTTGTTGATAAAGTTGAATATATATCTACTTCAGAGAGTGAAACAAAAAGACCCGAATCCATACTGTTATTAGTGGAGAAAGTTTGTCGTGAGGCCAAAATTTCCATACATGATATTGATGAAATTAACGTTGAGGAAGGTCCTGGGTCATATACCGGTCTTAAGGTGGGAGTAAGTGTTGCAAACGCCCTCTCATTTTCTTTACAGAAAAAAGTGAATGGAAGGCCGTTGGGAGAGCTAGTCGAGCCGAGGTACGAATAATCCAAGAACTGCCCATATGCATATTTTTCACTTCTTCATACCCCACCAAAAAAATAACCATAGAGCAAAACTCTTGCACAATATTTCTCTTCTTGTGCTTATCGTTGCGGTTGCACTTACAACTACTCTTTCGGTTTTTGTTTATAGAACCAACCCGGAAGTATTGGGAATTTCTTATCAAATATCCGATATTGAACTTCTCAACCTTGTAAATTATGAACGTACACAGAAAGGACTTGCTCCACTTCAGCTCAATAGACAGTTATCTTCTGCTGCTCAGAAAAAAGGAGTTCATATGTTTGAGAATGATTATTGGGCGCATTTTGCGCCGGATGGTACTTCTCCATGGGATCTAATCCGTGGTGAGGGATATAACTATACATATGCCGGAGAAAATTTGGCAAAAGGATTTACTACTTCCTATGACGCCGTCAAGGCGTGGATGAAATCCCCTACCCATAGAGCCAATATTCTTTCCGCAAATTATAATGAAGTTGGATTCTCAATTGCTGAAGGAAGACTTCAGGGTGAAGACACGGTATTAATTGTTCAAGAATTTGGCGCCAGGGTGGAAGGCGTTGGCAACGGCGAAATTCCCCCGCTTGCACAACAAGTAGCTCCAGAGGTGCAAGGGTCCTATGAGGCGGAGCCCCCTCAAGCATCTACTCAAAGTATTACTAAAAAGCCGGTTTTAGACATGACAACGATTGCAAAAACTCTTACATTTATTTTGCTTGCAGCATTGCTTGTCGCGTTGGTTTTGGATTTTATTATTATAGAAAAGAAGAAAATTCCAAGAGTTGTTGGCCATAATTTGGATCACATAGTATTGATAACAATTTTTGTTGCTTTTTTGATGATGGCACGTCTTGGACACGTAATTTAATATGAGAAAACATCACACAATTTTATATTTAGTCGAATTTGGGGTCATCGGAGGAGGATTTGCGCTCTTGTTGGCGATGAATCCCACCTTTTACATGCAGCTTGTAATATTGGGTTTTATTCTTGTCTTGTACGTAATAATAGGCTTAATTCATCATAGATCGCATCGTGATATTAGTATGAAGGTTGTGTTAGAATATATTTTGGTGAGTGCATTGATATTTGCACTTTTTGTATTTCTCAACGTTTCGAAAATATAAAATATGAAAGGAATGATTCTTGCGGGAGGACTCGCAACACGGCTAAGACCTCTTACTTTGGTCACCAACAAACACCTTCTTCCGGTTTATGACAAACCAATGATCTACTATCCTATCGAGGCGATGCGCAATGCCGGAATTCGTGAAGTTCTAATTTCTACGTCTGGCGACCACGCCGGAGGATTTGCAAATTTATTGGGTTCGGGGGACGAATTCGGAATGAGATTTTATTATGCAGTGCAAAAGAATGCTAAAGGCGGGATTGCCGATGCAATTACACTGGCTCGCGAATTTGCGGCAAATGATAAGCTTTTGGTAGTTCTGGGGGACAATATATTCAATTTTAATCTGCGTTCATCTGTTGAAAATTTCGAAAAGAGGCTTACTGGGGCCAAGATCTTCGGTGTAAAAATGCCCACTGAATCGCGTCAGTATGGAGTTATAGAAATTGGTGATAACGGGCAAGTACTTTCAATTGAAGAGAAGCCCGAATACCCTAAGTCCGATATTGCCCAGACCGGAATTTATATGTATGATAACAGGGTCTTTGACTTTATTTCGCAGCTTTCGCCTAGCGCAAGAGACGAGTTGGAAGTGACAGATCTCAACAATTTTTATGTAAAAGAGGGATCGATGGATTGCGAAATAATAGATTGGTGGATTGATGCAGGGACATCACACGACGAATTATTGAAGGCGGGTAATATGGTTGCTGACAAAATTGGATCAGGAGATTTATATCAAGAAAAAACATAATATGGCTTTGGGACATACTGAGGAAGCAAAAAAAGTTACAACTTATACGGCAGAGCGTGAGGAAAACGGGTTTCTTATTGAGCTTTTTAAAGACAAAGAGACTGGTCAAAAAACAGAAGTTTATCTTACAGCAGCAAAGCCGGGTGCTTTTAAAGGTTATCACCTGCACCGCGTGAGAGCGGCGCGATACGTGGCACTAAAGGGCAAAATGAAAATCACTTTATATAAGCCGGGAGAGCCAGAGTTAAAAGAAGAGCATATCTTGGATTCTGCAATGCCGACTCGTCTTTTTATACCTCATGATATTGCAACGGGACTAGAAAATATTGGGGACGAAGAGGCATGGCTGGTGAATTATCCCGATCCTGCCTACGACCCATCACTAGTTGATGAGCAAGTAGAATACACTGAAGAAGAACTACTCCAAAGAATTGTTAAATAAATAGTTGTTAGACTTGTTTCCATCCAAAATAAGTAGTTACTCTATCTTGAACCTCGATGTAGCCTTCAGATTTGAAATATTCAGCGGGCATTTCCATTGCAAATATAGAGAGGTTGTATTGAGTTGTGAGTCCAGGATAGCTTTGAGATTCTCTTAGGCTGACTGTTTCTGCCTCTAATTCTAAAGCTCCTTCGAATGGAATTTTCAACTCTTCAAGTAATTCACGTCTTGCGGCTTCCTCGGGTGTTTCTCCTTTCTCAATTTTTCCGGCAACAGACCCGTTGAGATAAACTCTTTTTCGTGATTGCCCGTTTTGAAACTCTTGTCTTTCTTCCTCAAGTATAAATATTTTTCCGTCGGAAGTGCGGTGTCGTATGTTTACGCAAAGTGAGTTAAGTACTCTGAGCAAATTCCCTTCCTCAGTTACTGAAAGCATGGCCTCTCCTTTGTCAAGCTCTTCCATTAAAAGTTCAACTGTCTTTGTTGCGCCTTCACCCCATATTTTTGTGTCAATCCCATACTTTTCAAGAAAAGATGTAAGTTGCTCTTTACGTTGAGGATCTATTTTTCTTTCCATGTAGGGATTGTATCACTCCATATTTAAATTTAAAATGAAGTATGTGGTCAGCCCAAAGTAGAAGTTGTATTGCTATAATTAAAATATGAAGAAATTGGGGATGCGCATTTTTGTTACGATATTAGTTATTATTGGAGTATTTGGCGCATTCTATTTTTTTAAGCAGCAACAGAAAATAGAGGGAATCTCTTCTTTTGAAGAGTGTGCTGATGCAGGATTTCCGATCATGGAGAGTTATCCGTCTCAATGCAGGACATCCAACGGAAAGAATTTCACTCAAGAAATTGGAAACGAATTGAGTCTAGTTGATGAAATTTCCATCGTATTCCCCCGCCCCAATCAAATAATTTTTTCGCCACTACAAGTGAGTGGAAAAGCAAGGGGAGCATGGTATTTTGAGGGAAGTTTTTCCGGAGAATTGTTTGATGACAATAAAAAGTTGATAGGAACTGTTGTCTTGCAAGCGTTGGGGGAATGGATGAGTGAGGACTTTGTCCCATTTGTTGGCGAATTAAAATTTGAAACTCCTAACACCAGCAAGGGAAAGTTAATTTTAAAAAACGCCAATC
>JAUSNA010000038.1 GCA_030645455.1 Candidatus Levyibacteriota bacterium
TGAATTAAAAACTTCAGCTACATGCCTGGGGTCATCCGGATTACCGCTTCCAATTGCACTGGGTGGCTCATATGCAATAATTTCAGCACCTTTATGAATTACACTATTCTCGTCCTGAATACATTGAATTACTTTTATGCCCATTTCTGTCGCCTCCCTAATTTTATTTGCAATATCACTTTCATCTTCGTGAAGATATTTCCTTCTTTCAGAATGGCCAACTATTACATAATCGACAAATTCTTTGATTTGACGTGCGTTAATTTCCCCGGTATATGCTCCTTGAGGAAATGCAGATACATTCTGAGCTGCAAGCGAGACATTGAGATTGTTGTCTACAATATACTGTTTACACTCGGAAAGTAATGTCAATGGTGGAGCAATAATTATGTGCTTATTTGAGGTATCAACAGTCGCGATTTCATTCTTAAATTGATCAAAAAATTGTATTGCCTCTTCCTTTGTTTTATTGGATTTCCAATTAGCTATATATAGAATTTTACTCATAGGGATTTTTTTATAAGGTATAATGGACTACTAGTATTTGAATTATATCAGCAAATGGAAGACATTCTCAAGAAACTTAATTCCGATCAGCGCGAGGCAGTAATCCATACTGCAGGTCCTGCTATTATTCTTGCGGGTGCCGGCAGCGGGAAAACGAGAGTGTTGGTTCATAAAGTTTTGTATCTTATTCATGAGAAAAGGGTTCAACCACAAAATATACTCATGGTCACTTTTTCCAACAAAGCAGCAGGTGAAATGAAGGAACGCATAAAAAGTTTATTAGCCTCAACTAACAACGACACTTCCAATAATCCAACCGTTGCCACTTTTCATTCTCTGTGTGCCAGAATTCTTCGAAAAAGCGGTACAGCCATTGGCATTCCTCACAATTTTGTAATTTATGATAAGGCTGACCAATTGGACACAATAAAAGACTGTTATGAGAAGCTCGAACTATCTATAAAGGATATTCGTCCCAAAGCTGCACTCGACGCAATTTCCTCAGCAAAAAATCAAATGATATCCGAGGAGCAATATTTAAAGTATGCAAAAGGCTATATCCAAGAGAGGGTAGCAAAAATTTATCCACTCTACCAGAACTTGCTTGCCGAAAGAAACGCTCTAGATTTTGACGATCTACTTAATAAGACAATTACTCTTTTTCGAGATTCGCCCAAGACATTGGAATATTACCAGGAGCTTTTTCACTATGTGTTGGTTGATGAATACCAAGACACCAATATAAGTCAATATAGACTTACAAAATATTTGGCGGGCAAACATAATAACATCTGCATAGTTGGTGATTTTTCTCAAAGCATATATTCATTTAGGGGGGCAGACTATAAGAATTTAGAAAAATTTAAAACCGATTTTCCCACAGCTAAAGTTTACAAGCTCTCACAGAATTACAGATCCACTCAAATAATTCTTGATGCAGCACATGCAATAATTTCCAATAATAACTCTCATCCAGTTTTAAAACTATGGACAGACAATAAGCAAGGAGAAGAAATAAGCATTTATGAGGCAGAAAACGAACACAAAGAAGCAGAATATATTGTCAAAATGATAAACAATGCAACAAAAAATAATTCCGATTTTAGCCTTTCAGATGTTGCAGTTTTGTACCGCATGAATGCCCAATCAAGAACACTTGAGGAGGTGTTATTGCATTTCGGAATTCCATATAAGCTTGTTGGAGGCGTACGGTTTTATGACCGACGTGAGGTAAAAGATGTATTGTCCTACCTCTCATATCTATCAAACCAACAAGATGCTACAGCCCTTAAAAGAATTCAAAAGCTTGGAAAAAGACGGTTTTCCGATTTTGAATTTTACCGACAGGAATTTAACGAAGCAAACTATTCAGAAACGAAAGAAACACTTACGATTATAGACGAGGTACTCAAGCGTTCTTCTTACCTTGAAAGATATGATCCTGAGGATTCAGAGGATAGAACTAGGCTTGAGAATATAAAAGAGCTCCGATCTGTAGCTATTGAATTTCCAAATCTTATTCAGTTTCTTGAAAACGTTGCACTCGTTGAGCAAGAATATATGCCGGATGGCCAAAAAGAAATAGATGATAAAAATGCTATTACCCTTATGACAATGCATGCGGCGAAAGGTCTTGAATTTAAGATGGTATTTATTGTCGGTCTTGAAGAAGGAGTATTTCCACATGCACAAAGCTTATTTGATTTCAGCGATCTGGAAGAAGAGCGACGGCTCTGTTATGTTGGAGTCACACGCGCAAAAGAACATTTGTATTTAACCTATGCAAAGCAGCGGGTAATTTTCGGACAACGAAATGCTGCAACACCCTCACGATTTATTTTCGAATTACCAACCGAAGTTTTGGAATATAATAATGTTGACACGACCCTTCTTAATAAAGAATACTGGTAATATATGGAAATAATTGATATCACAAGCGAAAGAAAAGACGAATACAACGCAGTAGTGAGCCACCCACTCCAATCATTCGAATGGGGGGAATTCAGAAAAAAAACGGGTGTTAAAGTTGTGAGAAGGGGTTTTGTAAAAAATAATAAGATAATTGATGGTTTTACATTAACTTTGCATAATGTTCCAAAAACGAATTTTACGATAGGATATCTTCCAAAAGGAAACAACCCAACGAATGAAATCATTTCTGAACTTTTAAAAATTGGGGAGGAAAATAATTGCATCTTTATTCAACTTGAACCGAATATTTTAAATAGTCAAAAACTGATAGTTAAAAACTCTAACTTAATAAAATCTTTTCATCCGCTTTTTACAAAATTTACATTCGTTTTGGATATTTCAAAAAATGAAGAAGAACTTTTAAAAAATTTTCACTCGAAGACTAGATACAATATAAAAGTTGCTCAAAAACATAATGTAGTCGTTTCTGAAAAAAATTCCGATAAGGATTTTAAAGAGTATCTAAAACTAACTAATGAGACAACAACCAGACAAAAGTTTTTTGCACATACTCCCACCTATCACACCAAAATGTGGGAAACATTAAAAAATCAAAATTCAAAAAACAAAAATCAAAATTCTCTCTCAGCACACTTGCTGACTGCTGAATATGATGGAAAGACCCTTGCATCATGGGTATTATTCGTTTTTCACGATACTTTATATTATCCATATGGTGCTTCTGCGTCAGAAAATCGCAATGTCATGGCGTCAAATCTTATAATGTGGGAAGCAATAAAATTTGGCAAGAAAATGGATCTGAAATATTTTGATATGTGGGGCGCTTTGGAAAAGGAAGCGGACTCAAAAGACCCGTGGTACGGATTTCATAAATTTAAAGAAGGGTACGGTGCTGTTCATACCGAATTTGCAGGAAGCTTAGATTTGGTAATAAAACCTAATATCTACAAGCTGTATAAAGTTGCTGACAAGCTCCGCTGGTTGTATCTTCGGCTCAAAAAATAAGGAAAAATGTAAAAAATCGGCAGGATCTAGCCCCTTGCGTGGTATAATCGCTTTTATGGAAAATCGAATGATCGATAGAAGAGAAGCGCTTAAAGCCATAGGGGGGTTGGGACTTATAGCCGCAGGTTTTACTTCTTGTGGAGATGGCCCAACATCAACAAATGCTCCAACCGTCATTAGTAACGAAACCAATCCTCTTGGAGAACTAGAGATTGATGCAAGGAACACCTTAATAAATGAAGTTTCTGCTCTACCAGATTCTTATATAAAAACACTTCTTGGTCAAAGAGTGGTTCCTTATTTCCAACAAGCTACTCCATTCGTAAGTAATACAGAAGGCTTCCCCTTACCGGTTCACGCTTCTAGTGTTTCGTTAACATATATAAATAACAAAGATGTCAAAGGTACTTATAATTCAAGGGGTGGAAATGCCCCATCAGAATTTAGATTAACTTCCCCAATAACAATTCCTGTGCCATTAGCTAGTACAATTCCAGAAGATCAAGGTTATAAGTTTCCTGTGGAGTTTAGAGTTGATGAACCAGTCTATGAAGGTGTTGCCCCCAAGATTACCGTTAAAACCCCGACTCAAAAAATTATATTTCCAAATGAAAAGCTACTGTTTGACGCTGTTACAAGGTCTGTATTTATCAAAGAAGCTTCGTCTTTTCTGATTGAAAATATGCTTATGGCAGATATTAACGCAAGAATGAAGACTGCTAACTTGCCTACAGCCCTTAATGCTAGAGAAGTTTCAAGCGGACGAGAAAAAATGGTAAATATAGTTCCACAAATTATCAACAAGATTCATGGAAGAAATGGTAGGTGGGTTAATGGAATAGATGCCTGCGGAATACTTATATCTTTAAAAGCAATGAATAGTTCTGATTTGTCATTACTCAAAAACTATAGCACATATAGACCAATTATTGATTCCCTGGATCAAATTGATTTAGGAAATAATCCATCTGATTTTATTAACAATGCAATGAAATGGTATTTAAATTATCCTGATATTTCAAAGTTGCCAATCGTTGGTAATAGAAATCTTATTCCTTAGTTTATATTTCGTAAAGAAATAGTTCCCCTTTTTTTCTTAATTCTTTTTGAGGAAGTCGATATTTATAACTTACAATTCTTGTACCTGGCTTTAGTTCCTTTTTCAATTTTGGCATTATTCTTTTTATTACGTTTGGAACTAGATAAAAATATACAACTGTTGCGTCACTAAGTTTTACTCTTTTAAAATCATCCCTTTTAAATTCTGCATTATCAACATGGCTTAATAATTTTTTAAATTGCGAAAATAAGAATCTTGAGTGGTCAATTTCAATTCCAATAGTTCTTTTCGCTTTAAATTGTTTTGCTGCGATTAGCGTGAACTCTCCATCTCCACTCCCTAATTCATACACGATATCGTTTTTTGAAATGTTTGCAAGTCTACAAGCTCTTTTTGCAATCTTAGTATTAGTCCTCCACCAAGGACTCCATGGACTGTCCGGAGGCCACACGAAAGTAAGAACAATTAATAGAACTACT
>JAUSNA010000061.1 GCA_030645455.1 Candidatus Levyibacteriota bacterium
ATAACGCGTTCATCGAAGACCGTCTCTATCCCCATCCATTCTTTAAAAAATTAACTGGATTTGGCATCCCCGACATCAGGGTTATTGTTCTTAATAGGATTCCTGTTATGGCAATGATGCGTCTTTCAACTGAAGAATCCCACGGGAAAGCCAACCTGCATCAGGGAGCAATTGGATTTGGGATTGATATCAGAACCGGTATTACGACACATGCAATTCTCTACGATCAACCGATATCAATCATTCCCAATACAAAAATAAAAACAAGGGGAATAAAAATTCCCGACTGGGAACAAGTACTTTGGCTCGCCACAAAAGCTCAAGAGATAACAGGACTTGGATACGCGGGTATTGATATAGTGTTTGATGGAAAGCAGGGACCAATGGTACTTGAAGTTAATGCGCGCCCGGGTCTTTCTATCCAAAACGCAAATAGAGCATCACTCCGTTCCCGTCTTGAAAGAGTGGAAAATATGAGTACTCCTACGGCAGAACGCGGGGTTGAAATAGCGAAGAATTTATTTACTGAAAGCTTTTCAGATAAGGTTTCAATTGCACCCAAAATTTTGACTATTGTGCAGGAAGTAATTTTTTACAGAAATGAGGAGCCAATAACAGTCAAAGCAAAAATGGATACCGGGGCGTTTAGGACCTCCGTTGATCGCAAATTTGCAGAATTATTAAATTTGAAAATGTTGGAGGAAAAGGTTTTTGTTAAATCTGCAAGCGGGGAAAGTTTTCGTCCTACGGCAAAGGCTTCATTTATTCTCGGAGGAAAAAAGATAAATACGGTTGTTTCAATTGTTGACCGGTCAAGCCTAAAATATCCTGTAATTATTGGACATAGGGACATGAAAGACTTTTTAATAAAACCCATAAACGACCAGCCATACGATCCGGAAGATGATATAGAAGAATAAGTAGCCTTTTTCGAATTTTAAGACTTCCAATACAAAAAACTCATCAAGTATCAGATAGTGAAAGGAATTGCGTGTGGACTTAAGCCTTCTTAGCTTTATTTGCAGTTTTTGCTTTTGCCGCTTTTGCAGCTTTTACTCGTGTGTTTTTTGCCATTTTTGACGTTTTGCTTACTGATTTCTTCCTTGTTTTTTTCTTTTTGATCTCAATATTCTCAAGTTTGATTATAGATGGCGCATTAAGTGGAAAAATCCGGTCGACATCCACTCCATCAACAAATTGCCTAACGGTTACCATTTTACTGTTACCCTCGCCACGCGACTTTATAATTTTACCCTGAAAAGCAATAATTCTTTCCTTTTTACCCTCGACAAATTTTTGAAATACCTTAACGGCATTTCCCCGTCTCAAGTCTAATTTTTCTTCCGACTGATTTTCCATATGAAGTGTATTATACAGTAAAGTGACCTTGATTATCAATATGTAAGCTCAAATTATTTCTTCGTAGCTTCTAGGAACGCGACGAAGATCGGATGAGGGTTTTGAGGTCTACTTTTGTATTCGGGATGACCCTGGGTGCCCATAAAAAACGGGTGGTCTTTCTTTGGGATCTCGATGATTTCGACAAGACTTTCAACAACGGAACGGGCGGAAATTATAAGTCCCGCATCCTCCAAATCCTTTGCGTATTTATTATTAAACTCGTATCTGTGTCGGTGTCTCTCGGAAGTAAGTCCGTCTTTTCCTTTAATAAATTGATTGGAGTTTTTGTAAATTTCGTAAGCTCTTGTGCCTTCTTTGACGGTTGCCTCCCATCCACCCAGTCTCATAGTGCCACCATAAGCACGGCGTTCCATTAATTCTTTTTGGTTTTCGATCATATGAATTACAGGATGGGTTGTCTTCGGATCATTCTCGGTTGTATTGGCATCTTTCCATCCCAGTATGTGTCTTGCAAAACCAACGACAGCCAGTTGCATACCGTAACAAAGTCCTAAATAGGGGATCTTCTTTTCAAGAGAGTATTCTGCGGCCAATATCATTCCTTCAGACCCCCGCTCTCCCCATCCAATTGGCACAATTATGCCGTCTGGATTTCCGATCACCTTAGCGGCACCCTCTTTTTCAACTTTTTCAGAATCTACCCAGCGAGTTGTAACAACCGCATCAACATTCCAAGAGGCATGCTCTATTGCATCAAGAAGAGCAGCATAAGAGTCCCTTAATTGATATTCTCCCGTACCAAAATATTTGCCGACAATAGCAATCTCAATCTTTTTTGTTTTGGGAGCTTTTATTTTGTCTACCATCTTTTCCCATGATGCTATGTTTGGTGTCTTGAAAGGCAGTCCTAATTTCATTAAGATTCTTTTCTCCAACCCTTGCTCGTGAAGCACTAGAGGTATTTCATAAACACTCTTAAGATCAGGGTTTGAAATAATATCCTCCGTATGCATATTACAGAACAAGGCAAATCTATCCCTTCTTCTTTGGTCTAAATAGCGCGCGGAACGGGCAATAATAAAATCAGGCTGTATACCCATTGAGTTGAGAGTTCTTACGGAAAGTTGTGTAGGTTTGGTTTTGGGCTCACCCAGATGCGAAGGCGTCGGAACATAACTTACATGAACATGAACAACGTCCCCGGGATTTTTAAGAGTCAGGATCCTGGATGCTTCGTAGTAAAAAATATTTTGATATTCACCCGCTGTCCCTCCCAGCTCAATAACAACAATATCTGCATCTTTTACCTTTGCTAGATGTTTAATACGGGAAATTATTTCGTCCGTTATATGGGGTATTGCCTCTACGTCTTCGCCATTGTATTCAAAACGTCTTTCACGATCAATTACCGTTTGGTATATGCGACCCATGGTAACAAAGTTTTCCTTTCCCATGTTCTCTTCCAAGAATTTTTCATATGAGCCTATGTCCATATCCGCTTCCGTTCCGTCTTCACACAGAAAAGGATCGCCATGCTCTATGGGGTTAATGGTCCCGGCATCAAGGTTAAGATAATTTTCAAACTTGAGGGGTGCAACTTTATAACCTGCTGATTTAAGAAGGAAAGAGATGGAAGAGGCTGTCAGACCTTTTCCTATTCCGGATATCACTCCTCCGGACACGAAAATATATTTAGTGTTTAATTTCTTGAGCGGCACGATTTATATTATCAAATAGGCCAAAAGTCGTCAATAGCCAGTTCTTGATCGCTTGTAAAAAGAAATGCGTCTATACCATCCATCACTTTGTGCACCATTATCCTTTTATTGGTTGGGTTGTGCTCAATAAGCTCCGTTATCAACCCCAAATCGAAATTGCTGTTTATCAGAACAAGGTCAGACTCATTTATGATTTTGGTTGCTTCCTTTAATGTTTTGGGGTTAAAAAGCAAAACTTTATGATCCTTTTTTAAAAAATAGGTAAATCTTATGTCATCAATTATTTGGGTGCTTGCATAAATTTTCTTTTCACGGTCCATAGTATTTACATACTGTACTAATTTTAATTGCGCTACACCGTTCACCGTGTGAGTATATGGATCATAAGATTGCATAAAATATAAAGAATAATTTATAAAAAAACTGAAAATAAGCAGCACAACAACACCGTAATTTTTTGTCATTTGTATAGCCTCCTCTGAGCTTTGATTGTCCTTCATTGATCTTTCAATTATTTTTTTCAATCCATAAAGCCCGAATGTCACACACAAGATAACAAAAGGTATAATGCCGGAGATTCTAAGCGTATTTGGGTGGGCAAAACCGTAAAAAGTGTTTGCAGGACCAGACTCATAAGCTAAGATGTCGGATACAATAAAGGGGAGAGACAAAACCCCAACCAAAATAAGAACTTTAATATTTCTCTTTATTAAATAAATAAATCCGATAAATGCAAGCACTATGGTTGTTATGTCAAACATCGCAGTCTTACCGGGATTGATTCTAAAATTGGGATCGCCGGGAGATAAAAATATATATCTTAACTGGCTAATATTGCCATGTATATTACTTATTATTTCCTGCATTGAAAGATTTTGGTTAAAAATTGACAGGACAGCAGCTCGAGCAACAAGTTGATCAGGGTGTATCAAAAAATAATGACCCAAAGGCATTATTCCCACCACCAAAAAAATGACTGCCGTGCTCAAGAAAAGTATTTTTTTCTGTAATTGAAACTTTTGCAAAATTAGAAATCCACAAAGTAAAAGTAACGAAAAAAGAGTAAAGAGGCGGAAATTTATGTACGTATAATTACCCAAACCTAATATTATTCCTAAAGCGGCGTAGTAAAAAAAATCTTTTTTCTTAATTGCAAGCAGCAAGAATAATATAGCTATAATCTGAAAGAAAATAGCCGCAGTAGGCTCGTATATTACTCTGGACAAAGCGATGTTTGTGTACGCAAAGGCAAAAAATAATGATCCGGCGAAGGCTAATGACGGTTTGAAATAGAACCTAAGAAGTAAATAGAAAACAATAACACCAAGACCACCAAAGATTGCGCTTGGAAAACGAATCGAAGTTATTGTATCTCCGAAAATTCGAGTAGCAATAAGCACCATGTAGGGAATCATCGTCCCGTGTCCAAAGTTACTTGTTGTAAAAGGTGAGTAGGAAGAACCCAGCTCTTTGGCTGAATATGCAACAATTACCTCGTCTCCCTGCATTCCAGGAGTTAGTGTTCCAATGTTGTAAAGACGCAATATAATTGAAAATGTAAAAATGATTGCGATTACGATATACTCTTTTTTTGCAATCTGAAGTGCAAGGATTGCTTTTTTTGTAGCGATAAATAATATCGGCAGCAGACTCAGAAAATGCAGAAATATAAAGACCCAAGGATACCCCTTGGTTATGAAAAAACTGAAAAAAAGTAAAAGGTTTAGGATCGCGGTGCCGACTAAAAGTATTCTCACACACCAGATTAGCAACTGCAAAATACAGTGTCAACAGATAGGAGGTTTTTGCAAATCATGAAAGCTTCGATCTCTCTTCTATGGTTGAAGCCGCTTGTGCCATTTTAAGCTTATCTCTTTTGTTGCTCGTATCATTCCACTCCGCAATTGTTTTATTATTCTTGTCAAGAACTCCGCCTTCTTCATTAACCGTCAGATCTTTAAAGTGCAATTTAGGCATTTCGCGAGTTCCTGCATAAAAAAGCAATCCCATACCTCCAATTATCAACAAACTCGCAAGCCCTAAGAAAACCGGATTTCTCTCAAACATTCCCTCAAATAAAACAAGTGCGATAATAAGTCCCGACACAAGAAATACTATGCCAAAAACAATTCCAAAAATAATTTTTTTCACAATCTAAAGAATAGTAGATTGCGCATCTCTTTGCAACACAAATCATGAGCGGGGTACCAGAATCGAACTGGCTTCCCTACCTTGGGAAGGTAGTATACTACCGGTATACGAACCCCGCTTTACTACAAAGATAAGTATACAATAATCTCCCCCACTTTGAAATTTACCCAACTTAAGGTCTTGCTAATTTCAAAACATTTCCGGCGTAGATAAGGTCTGGATTTGCTATATTATTTTGCAATGCAACCTCTACCCATCGATAACCGTCTCCGTATGATCTAATTGCGATATCCCAAAGGGTATCTCCGTCAACTATTTTATAACTGTTTCCCGTTATTTTTTGCCCTGTAGTTGTCATTACAACCGTTGGTGCAACACTCGGAACAGCTGTCGGAACCCTGGTAACCAATGGTTTCTTTTCAACAGGAGAAATTTTGGGTTCTGTTGCGATCTTTGGTATCGTAAGCTCTGTTCCCTTTTCCAGGGTGGAAGCATCAGTAATATTATTAGCCTTAGCTATTTCATTCCATCGAAAACCGTCATTGTATGATTTTTCTGCAATGCTCCATAATGTATCCCCTTCTGTAACAGTGTATTTACTGGTCAAATTTTGTTGATCCAGATTTTGTGTTGATAAGGCTTGCTCATCAATCTGAGCTTTGTTCTGTTGTAAAGTTCTGATACCAAGTGCAATAACAATAAAAAGCACAACAACTGTGACGATTCCGTAAATAAGACTTTTATATGAATCCGAACTGTTAACTAATTTTTGAAAGTCAAAAGATGGTGACTCTTTAGAATCAGACTTAATTGTCTTTTTTGTATTCTTTTTTGTAGGCATAAATCTCCTTTCCAGGCAGAGGCTTTTTTGGGCAGAGCAAGCAGTCGAAATTGGTTTTGTGAGTAAGTGCGAAAATTATTTTGGCGGGAGCGACGGGACTCGAACCCGCGACCTCCTCCGTGACAGGGAGGCGCTCTAACCAAACTGAGCTACACCCCCAAAATAATTTTCTCTCTCAAAACTCTTTCCATTTAGAACAGGGAAAGATTCACTGAGTTTTTTTTGAAAGTACACTCAGTTCTCACTTCAATATCGTGGTTAATATTCTACCAACTCACGCTTGAGGAGTCAATGGCCTCAAGGCTATTTTTGTATGATATTATAAGTTCATGAAATCCTTTACAAATGAGGAGATTGCGCGGCTCCTCCGCCAGGTAGCAGCAGCGTATACCATACAAAATGAGGCTAAATACCGCTTTCAAATTCTTGCCTATCAAAAAGCTGCCGACTCAATAGAAACAAGCGCTACCGAAATAAAGGACCTTCTTGCCGACAACGCGTTAGATGATCTACCGGGTGTGGGAGCAAGTATCAAAAATCATATCTTAGAACTTTTTAATACGGGGGCAGTTACGCACTTTGAGGATGTTTTAAAAAATGTTTCCCCGGCTGTCTTTCCTCTACTTGATATTCCATCGTTCGGTCCCAAAAAAGCTTTTAAGCTTGTTGACAAATTTAATCTTAATGACCCCATTACAGTTGTAGATGACGTATATAAAATTGCTTGTGAAGGTAAAATAGCTTCGCTTGAAGGATTTGGGGAAAAATCACAAAATGACATTAAAAGGGCGATAGATGAATACAAATTGGGTAAAACAAAATCATCCCGGATGGTACTGGCAATGGCTTCCGAAATCTCAAATACAATGCTTACTTACCTTCGTAAAGATAAAAATGTTTTACAGGCATTTACCCTTGGGAGTTTGAGAAGGATGAAGTCAACAATTGGAGACGTAGATATCGCTGTAAGCTCAAATAATCCCACAGCAGTTCTCGATCATTTTAATAGTTATCCCTACAAAGACAGGGTAATCGAACGGGGAGATATCACTTCTTCCATAATCCTTTCCGGAAATAAGCAGGTAGACCTTATGGTTCTTACTCCCGAAATGCTTGGATCATTACTGCAACATTTTACAGGAAGCAAAGAACACAACGTTGCTCTTCGGGAATATGCACTCAAAAAGGGTTATTCTTTGTCTGAAAAAGGCATCAAGCTAAAAGACGGTACTCTTAAAACTTTTACTTCCGAGAAAGAATTTTACAACTTTCTTGGTCTGGCGTGGATTCCTCCCGAGCTTCGAGAAAATCAGGGAGAAATTGAAGCCGCACTCAAAAAAACTTTGCCAACTCTTGTTGAGATTGATGATATTAAAGGTGACTTTCATATTCACTCAAACTATGCAATCGAACCAAGCCACGACTTAGGTAAAAATACCATGGAAGAAATGCTGATCCGTGCAAAGGAATTAAATTATGAATATCTTGGTTTTTCAGAGCACAACCCCAGTATCGGCAACCATACAGAACAAGAAATATACGAAATACTTCTCAAAAGGAACAAGAAAATTGATCAACTACGTATGAGTAATAAAAGTGTACGTATAATAAATTTGCTTGAAGTTGACATTTTAGTCAATGGTAGTCTTGCATTAAGCGATAGGTGTATGGAGCTTTTAGACATGGCTATTGTCTCGATACATTCCTCCTTTAGAAACCCAACAGAAGAAATGACAACACGAATACTTAAAGGACTGTCACATCCTAAGGCAAAAATACTGGCCCACCCATCAGGCAGACTGATCAATTCAAGAGCGCCCTACGAGGTTGATTGGAAAAGGCTATTTGCATTTGCAAAAGAAAACAATAAAGCACTTGAAATTAATTCCTGGCCAACAAGACTCGATCTTCAAGATATTCTGGTAAAACAGGCAAGGGATTACGATATCAAATTTGTCATAAATACTGACAGCCATGCAACTTCTCATATGGATAATATGCCATATGGAATTTCTGTTGCGAAACGCGGCTGGTGTGAAAGGAAAGACATCATAAACACATATTCATATGACAAACTTATTGACTGGATAAATCAATAAACTTATGGCATAATATTATTTAGATATGGATATAACTATCGGAATTATAATCTTCGTCATCATTGCTATCGTTGCTTACGTTTGGCTTACATACAACTCACTTATTACTCTTCGTGAGAGAATTAAAGAAGCATTGTCGGGCATAGACGTGCAATTGAAAAGAAGAACGGATCTTATCCCAAATCTGGTCGAAACCGTAAAGGGGTATGCCAAGCACGAAAAAGAAGTATTTGAAAATGTAACGAAGGCCCGCTCAATGCTCATGAAAGCAGACAGCCCGCACGCAAAGGCTGAAGCCGATAATATGCTGACAGGTGCTCTAAAAAGTCTTTTTGCTGTTGCAGAAGCCTATCCAACACTTCGGGCAAGTGAAAATTTCCAACACCTCCAGGAAGAGCTTTCAGATACGGAAAATAAAATTTCCTATTCGCGTCAATTCTACAATTCTAACGTTTTAGCCTACAATACCAAGATACAAATGTTTCCATCTTCTCTTATTGCCAATCAGTTTGGCTTTAAAGCAAAAGAGTTCTTCGAGACTGAGGAATCCGAAAAGAAGCCAGTTAAGGTTTCCTTCTGATCCTCTATCCAATTTTATTACTTACTCGCTAGGTTATGACTATTTATAATTCTATAGGATCAAACAAACGCAAAACGTGGCTCATGATGGCATTTTTCATGTTATTTTTCTTTGCTGTTTCTTATTTCCTAGGCAGGTCAATGGGCTACGGAACCTCCTTTGTAGGAATTGTTCTTATCATCTCCGGACTCATGTCATTTGCTTCTTACTACTACTCTGACAAAATTGTACTTTCGATGTCGGGTGCAAAACCGGCTGACCTTCACACTCATCGCGAACTGCTGGATATTGTAGAAAATCTTTCTATAGGTAGCGGACTACCAGTGCCAAAAGTTTACGTTATACATGACGCAGCGTTAAATGCATTTGCAACAGGCAGAGATCCAAAACATGCGGCAATTGCAGCAACAACCGGAATCCTTGATGCTCTTTCAAGATCCGAGCTTGAAGGAGTGATAGGGCATGAGATGTCACACGTAAAAAATTATGACACGCGGCTTATGGGTGTTGTCTCAATTCTTGCAGGTTCTTTAGCCATTCTTTCGGATTTTTTCATGCGAAGTCTTTGGTTTGGTGGTGGAAGAGATGACGATAACCGTGGAAGTAATAACGCAATATTTATGATAATCGGAATTGCCGCCGCAATACTCGCACCAATTGCTGCAATGCTAATTCAAATGGCAATTTCAAGACGACGTGAATTTTTGGCTGACGCAGACGGTGCACTTCTCACGCGTTACCCCGAGGGGCTCGCGCGTGCACTTGAAAAAATTGCCGCAGACAGACATGTACTAAAAACAGCAACAAATGCAACGGCACATTTATTTATAGAAAATCCATTCAAGGCCGATACCGGACGCAGAACAAAATCATTTCTAGCAGGGCTTTTTTCCACTCACCCACCCGTTGAAGAGCGCATCAAAATTCTCCGAAGCATGTAGAAACCATATATACGAATGTTTAAAGTGTTCGTATTTTTTTTCATTAGAATTTAGAGCTTAGATTTTAGTGTTTATGCAGTTATAATATTAACATGTATCATTCGATTGCTATTGGAAAAGGCGTTTTGCACCTTTCAAAAATCCTCAACCGTTCTGGGTCGACATGGCCTGGACACGTTGCACTCAAGGCAGACCGCAGCTTAATTAGAAAAGTTTTCAAAAAAAACCCCGGATTAAAATTAATACTTATTGCAGGAACCAATGGAAAGACTACGACAACAAAAGTCCTTACTCATATTCTTGAGTCTTCAAACATTTCTGTTTTGGCAAATGTAGCAGGAGCCAATTTACTGAATGGACTTGCTTCCTTACTTGTAAAGCATATTAACTTACAAGGCACACTAAAGCATAAAGCATTACTTTTTGAAGTTGATGAAAATTCATTACCTCTAGTACTTGAAGAGATATCTACTCCTGACGCCATTATTTTTCTTAATTTATTTCGCGATCAACTGGATCGTTATGGAGAAGTCAACGTGACTTCTCAAAAGTGGAAAAGCGCGATCGAGAAACTTTCTGCAAAAACACTTATTATAGGAAATGCCGATGACCCGCAAATAGCATATATTTCTAGTTTTTCTAAAAACAAATTTTTCTATACAATTGATAACAAATTCAAAAATGAAAAGGAGCTAGCCCATGCCGTCGACTCAACAACTTGCCCAAAATGCAACAATCAACTTTCCTATGAAAGAATTTCTTACTCTCATTTGGGTAATTTTGCCTGCTCAAATTGTGAATTTAAATCCCCTAAGGCAAAACAATACATATTTCAAACCAAACTTATGGGTACATATAATAAATACAATGTGTCGTCGGCGATTCTTGCAGCTGACAAAGTTTTTGGAATAAATCCTTACACTTCCATAGAAACATTGAAAAATTTCGTACCAGCATTTGGAAGGCAAGAAGTTATCGAAATCGATAACAAGAAAATAATGATTCTTCTTTCAAAAAATCCGACAGGTCTCAACGAAAGTATTGAGGTTTGTCTGACAAATAAATCATCTACAATTCTACTCCTACTCAATGACCGGATTCCTGACGGCCGGGATATCTCGTGGATCTGGGACGTTGATTTTGAAAAACTTAAAAATTCGAATGCGAAGATTTATGTTTCCGGTGATCGCGCGTATGATATGGCCAACCGCCTATTCTTTGAAGGAATTGCGCATGAGGTTTTTGAAAAATATGAAGATGCTTACAAGGCTGCAATTAAAAATACGTTAAGTGCCAAAACCTTAACGATCCTTCCAACTTACTCCGCAATGCTAGAGGTTAGAAGATTAATATCAGGCAAAGCTATATTGTGACCATGAACCATCAATCATCAACCATCAACCACAATTCACTAACTCTCGGCTGGCTCTATCCGGAACTTATGTCAACTTACGGTGACCGGGGGAATATCACAGTTCTTAAAAAAATAGCAGAAGATAATGGAATTAAATTTGATGTTTTGCGAATCAATCAAACTTCTAACTCCAGTCTCCTTTCCACTTGCGACATACTCTTCATGGGAGGTGCACAAGATTTGCAGCAAGAAATCGTGAACCGAGACCTAATCGAAAACAAAGGGGAAATTCTCAGAGAAAAAATCGAGCAAGATACTCCCGGCCTCTATATCTGCGGCGCTTACCAATTCTTGGGTAATTACTATAAGGACGCATATGGCACAACAATCCCCGGACTTGGAATTTTTGAAATGCATACGGAGAGTTATAAAACCAAACCCCGCCTCATCGGTAATATTGTAGTTAAACCTTCTAATTCATTAATCATGAATCATAAATCATTAATCGATTCCTTCTTCTTCGTCGGTTTTGAAAACCATGGGGGAAGAACTTATCTTGCAGATAAAAACCAAGCGTTTGCAAAAGTAATTCAAGGATATGGAAATAATGGAAAAGACAAAACTGAGGGCATCCATTACAAAAACTCTATTGGCACGTATCTTCACGGCCCCATTCTCCCTAGCAATCCTGAACTTGCGGTATATCTTCTCAAAACTGCTTATCTAAAGAAGTATGGAAAAGAATCGAAAATTACATTTGATAACGAACTCGCAAAAAAAGCAAAGCAACAAATGTTAAGAAAACTGAAAACAGACTATTAACCCTTGCTTCGTTAGCCTCAATTACGTATAATTAATCAATGAAAATTGATGTCAAAAAAGTTGCAAAACTATCAAATCTAACTATAAGTCCGGATGAAGAGGTGGAATTCGACAAACAATTAAATGATATTGTTGTCTACATAGAAAAATTAAACTCAATAGACACCTCCGAGATTGAACCTACAGCTCAGGTAACCGGGCTCTCTAACAAGCTCCGCAACGATAACTTCTCAGACGACGTGCTTTCTCAAGAGTCTGCGCTTTCCGGAACCAAAAAAACACACAATGGGCTTTTTGTAGTGGATAAATTAGTCGATACAACTTAGAGAAAATTAAGAATATGAACATTCAAAACTTTACAATTACTGATATTATTGAAGGGTACAAAAAAAAAGAATTTTCTGTCGGTGAAATTGTAAATTCCTACCTTGAACGGATCGAGAAATTAAACCCTACACTCAACGCATTTTTAACGGTAGATAAGCAAAATGCGCTTAAAAAAACAGAGGGCTTTGGTAGCAATTTAACAATCGAGCAATTTAAAAATTTTCCCTTACTTGGTGTTCCTTTCGGCATCAAAGACATGTTCCTCACAAGAGGCGTTAGAACAACAGCCGCATCAAATGTTCTGAAAGATTACATTCCACCCTACTCCGCAACGGCAGTTGATAGGCTTGAGAGTGCGGGAGCAATTTCTCTGGGAAAACTCAATCACGACGCGTGGGCGCATGGATCAAGTGGAGAAAATAGCGATTTTGGCAATACGTTAAATCCCTGGAATAAAGACTATATTCCTGGAGGTTCATCCTCAGGATCAGCTGTTGCTGTCGCCGCTTCGCTTAGCCCATTTTCCACAGGCACAGACACAGGTGGATCAATTAGACTTCCTGCATCATTTACAAATACCGTTGGGCTAAAACCAACTTATGGACTTGTAAGCCGCTATGGAGTGATTTCAATGGCATCATCTTTGGATAGTATCGGTCATTTTTCAAAAACAGTTCGCGATAGCGCAATAATTCTTAATGCAACAGCAGGTGTAGACGGATACGACGCTACTGTCACAGACCGGGCAAAAGAAGATTATACAAAAGATCTTGAAATGGGAATTAAGGGGCTGAAAGTAGGTGTTCCTAAGGAATACATCAATGAAGGATTATCTCCTGAGGTAAAACAAACTTTTGAAAATTCGCTTAAAATATTGGGAAAATTAGGCGCTGAAATTATCGATATAACACTTCCCCATACAGACGCAGGAATTGCAGTCTATTATATTATTCAGCCATCTGAAGTTAGCTCCAATTTAGCCAGATACGATGGGATCCGATATGGCAATGATCGGTCATTTTTTGGTAAGGAAGCAAAGCGGCGTATTATGCTTGGCACTTTTACACTTTCTTCGGGGTATTATGACGCATACTATAAAAAGGCTATGCAGGTCAGAACCCTCATCGGGAATGATTTTGACTCGGCATTTAAAAATGTAGACGTTATCGTGTCCCCCGTCTCACCAACTCCACCTTGGAAATTCGGAGAAAAGGCAAATGACCCGCTTGCTATGTATCTATCAGACGCATTGACTGTGACCATCAACCTTGCAGGTGTTCCCGGACTTGCCGTACCCGCAGGATTTAGTCATGACAAACTCCCAATTGGCATTCAATTTGTTGGCCCTCACTTTTCCGAGAGCCTACTTTTCAAAGTGGGACACTCTTTTGAGCAAGAAACGAAATTTTATAAAGAGTTGGCTCATTTGGAATAATATTTATGAAAAACACAAATTATGAAACAGTGGTTGGCATGGAAATACATGTTGAGTTGTCTACTGCCACAAAAATGTTCTGTAGATGCCCCTTTCCGACACTTCAAGACCAGCCTAACACTCTAACTTGCCCTATCTGCCTAGGGCTACCCGGCGCCCTACCCTTTCCCAACAAACAAGCCATCGAAAGTTGTATTCAGATAGGATTGGCTTTGAATTGTAAAATCAATAAAGATTCATTTTTTGAAAGGAAAAATTACTTTTATCCGGACCTCTCTAAGGGTTTTCAAATCTCCCAATACCTCCATCCATTTGGAGAAAAAGGGTATTTAGACATAAAAATAAATGGAGTAGAAAAAAGAATTGGAATAACCCGTGTCCACATGGAGGAAGATACCGGAAAGCTAACTCATGCAACTGTCAAAGGTCGCGAGGTATCTCTAATCGACTTTAACAGATCAAGCGTACCGCTCGTTGAAATAGTAACCGAGCCGGATATCCGCTCGGGCGAGGAAGCAAAATTATTCTTAACAGAACTTCAAAAAATCATCCGTTATCTTGGAGTAAGTGATGCTGATATGGAAAAAGGGCACATGAGACTGGAGCCTAATATATCGTTAAGACCTCCCGGCCAAACCACTCTTCCTAAATATAAAGTAGAAGTTAAAAATATTAATTCATTTAAATTTGTCGATAAAGCAATTCAATACGAAGAAAAAAGGCACGAGGAACTCCTAGATAAGGGTGAGACACCTATCCAGGAAACCCGCGGATGGAATGAGTTTAAAAATAAAACCGTGAGTCAACGCTCAAAAGAGGAAGCGCATGATTACCGTTATTTTCCAGAACCCGACATCCCGCCAATAAAGATAACGCAGGATCAAATATCGGAAATTGAAAATAAAATCCCGGAGCTTCCTGCTGAAAAAATAAAACGATTCGCAATTGACTACGGAATTACCGAATACAATGCAGAAATACTAACCCGGGATTTAAAACTGGCACACTTCTTCGAAGAAGCAATTTCTGTTGGAATAGCTTACAATATCGTACCTCTAACAATAGCTAACTATATTATTAATAAAAAACCTAACATTGAAGAACTTCTACCAGCAACTCTTGTTAAGAAAATTAAAGAAGAAAGTACAGTTTTGCAAATTGATAATAACGTACTGGAAAGTGCAATAAGAACTGTAATGGAGAAAAATCCTCAAGCTGTTGCCGATTACAAATCAGGAAAAGTACAAATCATTGGATTTCTCATCGGTCAAACTCGCCAAGTCTTACCCAACGCAAAAGATACAGAGCAAATTAGAAAAAAACTAACCGAAATGCTAGAATGATTGCATGAGCGAAACAGGAACAGTAAGTGAAGTGCCTCGAACTGAAAATTCAGCCCAAAAGTATCTAGAAAAAATAGGCCCCGTTGACAGAGCAAACATAGAGTTAATAAGCAAAACCTTTTCAGCTGTTTTGTCCCAAGAAGGAGAGACAGGATTTATTACTGCAGTTGGTGGCACCGTAAGGCACAATAATCCCCAAGAACGAAAAGATATCGATTTACTAGTCGGAGTAAAAAAAGACATAGGAGATATTAGCAATCTAACAGATCTCGAAATATATGAAAAAAGATATGATCTTTGGAAGAGTACAATATTAAAGGTAATTGAACCATTAAAATTAAAAGGTGTTATGCCTGAAGAGGAGATGGTCTACCCAGATCATGAACGAGAAAAACGTGCCGCTAACGACGGAAAATTCAGCTTAAATTTTCCAACAGGAAGAGTAATTGAACTTCTTTGCCACCAAGGAACAGAAATAACTCCTAATCTGATAGAACTTTTTTCAAACATAGAACCAGTTAAGGCAGCATAATTTATGGCAGATTTTGTTCACCTACATAACCACTCTGAGTACTCATTGCTTGACGGGCTTTCGAGAATTGATCCCATGGTTGAGCAGGCAAAAGAATTGGGAATGAAGGCATTGGCAATAACGGATCATGGGAACATGTACGGAGCCATTAAGTTCTACAAAAAATGCTTGGCAGAGGAAATAAAACCAATCATTGGATGTGAAATTTATGTCGCGAAAAGAAATCTGCACGACAAAGAAGCCGGAGTCGATAAAGACTATAACCACCTTATTTTATTGGCAAAGAACTTGGCAGGTTACAAGAATTTAATAAAAATAATAACAATTTCGCACCTAGAGGGTTTTTACTACAAACCCAGAACAGATCTCAATCTCTTAAAAAAACACAGTGAGGGTTTGATTTGTCTAACCGCATGCGTAAATGGATATGTAGGAGAACCAATGCTTAACGGTGATGAGACAGAAGGTAAAAAAAGGCTTGAAAATCTAATTGAAATCTATGGTAAAGAAAATTTATTCTTAGAAATTCAACGTCATATACACGTGCCACCGCAAGAACAACTCAACAATAAGTTGATCTCTCTATCGAAAGAGTACGGGGTTGGACTAGTCGCAACAAATGACAACCACTATATATCAAAAGATGATGCCGAAGCGCAAGAACTCCTTCTTTGTATAGGTACCCAAACAACAATGCTTGACGAGAATAGAAAACTCTCAATGATAGATTCACCGGACTTCTATATAAAAACGGGAGTTGAAATGGCCGAAGCATTCAGAGATATACCAGAGGCGATAGAAAATACAGTCAAGATTGCAGATATGTGCAATCTTGAAATCACACTCGGTAAATGGATCATGCCGCAATTTAATGTCCCCAAAGGACTTACCCCTGCCGATCTCTTCAAGCAACTTATCGAAGAACGGTTGCCCGCAAGATATCCTATTGTGACAAAAGAAATACGTGAAAGAATTGATTATGAAGTAGACGTTATACTTAAGAAGGGATATGAGACATATTTTCTAACAGTTGCTGATTTTGTGAATTGGGCAAAAGACAGGGGTATTAGTGTCGGACCCGGAAGGGGATCTGCTGCCGGATCTGTTGTTTCCTATATATTAAGGATAACCGACGTCGATCCTTTCTACTTCAATTTGCCTTTTGAAAGGTTCCTAAATCCTGAGCGCCCGTCTGCACCCGATATAGATCTTGATTTCGCAGATACCAGACGTGATGAAGTTATCCAATACGTAACTGAAAAATACGGTAAAGATAAGGTTGCGCAAATTATTACATTCGGAACAATGGAGGCACGAGGCTCCGTGCGGGACGCGGGAAGAGCGCTCGGCATGCCGTACGCACAACCCGATAGAATTTCAAAGATGATCCCTCCTGGCTGGCAAGGTCACCACATGACAATCGACCTTGCTCTTGCCCAAAGTCCGGATCTTAAAGCCGCATATCTAACGGAACCCGAAACGAAACGCTTACTTGATCTAGCCCGCAGACTCAACGGTGTAGCCAGACATGCCTCAGTCCACGCGGCGGGTGTGGTTATCGCCGACAAAGACTTAACCGAATACGTACCGCTTCAAAAAGAAACAAATGGCGACAAAATTGTTACTCAGTTTGACATGTACACTGTTGGCGAAGATGGCGTCGGGCTATTGAAGATGGACTTTTTGGGCCTTCGGAACTTAACAATTATCCAGGAGGCGTTGCGTTTTATAAAAGAAAATCAAAACCAGGATATTGATTTTCAAAAAATTTCTTATGATGATCCTCCTACCTACCGACTTCTTGCAAGCGGAGAAACAACAGGCATCTTCCAACTTGAATCTGCGGGAATGAGACGCTATATAAAAGAGCTAAAGCCTACAACAATTTTTGACGTAATGGCTATGGTAGCACTCTACCGTCCGGGCCCAATGCAAAATATACCTGACTTTATTGCCAGAAAGCACGATCCCTCAAAAATTAGTTTTCCGGATCCTCGGCTAGAGCAAATTCTTGCTAATTCGTACGGAATTCTGACCTATCAGGATGACGTACTTCTAACTACAATAGCTCTTGCCGGGTACACTTGGCTTGATGCGGATAAATTCCGTAAAGCAATGGGAAAGAAAATTCCGGCTGAAATGAAAAAACAAAAGGAAATATTTTTGTCAGGAGCGGTCAAGAACGGACTCACTCAAAAGAAAGCTGAGGATATATTCGAGCTTATCGCACCCTTTGCGGGGTATGGATTCAACAAGGCACACGCCTCGTGTTATGCCACGATCGCTTTTAGAACCGCATACCTTAAGGCTCACTACCCGGTTGAATTTATGACAGCGCTTTTAACTGCTGAGTCCAGAGGTTCTACGGGCCCACAAAAAAATGAGAAAATTTCGATAGCTGTTGCGGAATGCAAGAGACTCAAAATTGATGTTTTGGGACCCAATGTTAACAGCTCTCAGCAGGATTTTTCGATTGAAGAAAATAAAGTAAGGTTTGGGCTTTCTGCTGTTAAAAATGTAGGAAGCGCTGCAATTACAACTATTCTCGAAGCACGTAGTAACGGTGAATTTAAAGATATGCACGATTTCTGCTCCCGAGTTGACCTATCTAAAGTAAATAAGAAAACATTGGAAAGTCTTATCAAGGCTGGAGCATTTGATGATTTTGGAAACCGCGCTTCGCTACTAACGTCAATTAGTCAAGTTGTAAGTTCAATCACTAAAAAATCTCCAAAAAAAGCAGTCAACCAGGTTAGTCTCTTCGGTGATTTACCTACAACGGCAGTCAGCCAACGCTTTGAAGTGAACCTGGAAATTGAGGATTTTACCCAGAGCGAAAAATTAATGTTTGAAAGAGAATTACTTGGATTTTTTCTATCGGATCACCCCCTCAATCAAAAACTTAATACGCTTTTTGCTTTTACAACCCATAAAATTACAGAGCTTTCCGAAGTAAAAAACGGGTCTAGAATTAAAATTGGTGGACTTATAGCTTCAATTAAAAAGATATTTACTAAAAGATCGAATGAAGAGATGGCATTTGTGACCATCGAGGATCATCTCGGAGTGAGTCTTGAATGTGTAGTATTTCCTAAAATATTCGAACGATCAAAATCGTATCTTGTAAAAGACGCGATTGTCATTATGGAGGGCAAACTTGATTTCAAAGAGGAGCTCCCCGTTGTTATTGTTGAATCCGTCCGAATACTTAACTAACTTGTCAACACCTATACGTATTGACTTAAATACCAGCGTTTCGTACAATTACTACGTTTAAATGGCCTCCCTTAGTCCCGAACTTATTACAGAAATTGGTGGCTTCCCGATCACTAACACGATTATTGCCACTGTTATAGTAGACATTCTGCTGATTGTCTTTTTGTATTTTGCTGCAAAAAAAATATCACTATTACCCGGTAAATTTCAGAATGCCGTCGAATCCGTACTAACATATTTCTATGACCTGGCAAAAAGCATGGCAGGAACCCGAGCTGTAACTATCTTTCCATGGGTTATGACATTTTTCATTTTTATAGTCGTTTCAAATTTTCTGGGACTTCTTCCCGGTATCGGATCTATAGGGATATATGAAACACCAAAGGAACAAGTTTTGACCGGCTCCCGTGAGGACGCTGTTACGAAGGAATTGACAAAGGGCAATGAACATAATGATGAGACGTCTACCATAACTCTTAACAAGACCGAAAAAGCCTCAAACCACAAAGAAGAGGCAACCCAACACACAGAAAAACACCTCATATCCTTGGTACGCCCCGCAACTAGTGATTTCAATGCAACCCTTGCTCTTGCCGCAATTTCACTTCTTGCGACACACATTCTTAGTATCCGTTTTACCGGTATCAAAAACTACCTTTCCCGTTATTTTGTCATTAACCCCATCATGCTTTTCGTTGGACTTTTGGAATTGGTATCGGAATTTATTAAAATCTTCTCGCTTTCTTTCAGGTTATTTGGTAACATATACGCGGGAGAGGTGGTATTGGCAACAATTTCAGGATTGTTCGCATTTTTAGCACCGCTTCCTTTTTTGCTGCTAGAATCGATTGTAGCCATTGTGCAAGCATTAGTTTTTGCAATACTTACAATGGTCTTTATGTCGATGCTAACTGAAAAACATCATGCAGCAGGACATTAAATATATGAAGGGGGTGACTATTTCTTAATTATGGATTTTGCACTTACAGGAGGAGCTATTATAGCAATTGGAGGTATTTTTCCAGCCCTAGCCATTGGACTTATCGGTTTCAAGGCAATGGAAGCAATCGGAAGAAATCCGGAAGCTGCCGGGAAATTATTTACCCCAATGCTTCTAGGCATGGCATTTGCCGAAGCTATCGCTATTTACTCATTAATTCTTGCATTTATAAAATAGCCGAATTTCTGAGTGGACTTTTTAAGTTCATTCGTGATAATTCGTGTGTTGAGGTCGATCAACTTATGTATCCTCAACATACGAATGCATGCGAATAAACTCGTACCTAATGCTTTTTTAATATGGAAATTTTAAATCAATTTGGCTTTGATATCAGACTCTTTGCCGCTCAGATAATCAATTTTTTGATTATCCTTGTAGTATTTAAAAAGTTTCTTTATAAGCCGCTTCTCAAAACGCTCGATGCCAGAGAGAAAAAGATTGCAAGAGGACTTCAGGATGCAGAAGATGCAGCTCATGCTCTTGCTAAAGCTGAAGAACAACAGGATAAAATTATGAAAAAAGCAGGACTTGAGGCAGAAAGGATCTTGACTGAAGCAAAAGATCAGGCAACGATTACAAGAGACGAACTTTTAAGCAAAACGAAAGAAGAAATTGCCCGGCTCATGGAACAAACAAAAGAACAAATTCAGCTTGAAAAGGAGAATTTCAGAAAGGAGTCAAGAGATGTGTCGCTGGAAATTGCAAAATCAATTCTTGATACGACTATTAAAGGCCTCTTTGACAAGAAAGACAATGAAACATTGATCAAGAAAGGTTTACAAAAAATTAAAAATGCACAATAATCAAAAACTAAAAAAATTAGCTCTTATTTCTGCCGAAGCAACATCAATTCCTAAAGATATTGAAAATTTTGTATTAAAATGCCTGAATAAACAAGACCTGAAAGCTTTTTTGCATTATTACAAATTGGAGCTGGATAAAAAAAGAGTTTACGTGTCATCAACAAATGTTATATCAGGTGAAAATTTGGGGCTAATTAAAAAAATGTACGCAGGAAAAGATATCATTACTATAATTGATGAAAATTTAGGCGCCGGGCTAAAATTAAAACATGATGATCTTGTTGTTGACTTTACGTTTAAAAAATATATAAATGACACTGTGGAAAAATTAAAAAATTAATATGAATCAAGACGAATTAATAAAGCAAATCGAAAAAAGACTAACAACTGTGCACATTGATCCGAAGATGGAAAATGTCGGAGTTGTTGTAAGCGTCGGGGATGGAATAATTCAAGCAACGGGTCTTTCACGGGTAGGTTTTGGGGAAGAAGTCGAATTTAAGAACGGAGCAAGGGGACTTTCATTTAATCTTAATGAAGATTATACCTCTATTATTCT
The DNA here is from genome assembly GCA_030645455.1 of Candidatus Levyibacteriota bacterium. Taxonomy (GTDB): domain Bacteria; phylum Patescibacteriota; class Microgenomatia; order Levybacterales; family GWA1-39-11; genus JAUSNA01. The sequence continues at coordinate 21,084 of JAUSNA010000061.1, forward strand.
TCTTTCTGATGCAACGGACATAAAAGAAGGAGATTCCATCAAGACTACGGGAAGAATTCTCGGAATTACAGGAAGTGACGAGCTGATGGGCCGAGTCGTTGACCCTCTCCAAAATCCACTTGATGGAAAAAGGCTTTCTCTCAAAGGTGACTTATATCCGCTTGAAAAAATTGCACCCGGCGTAGTTGATAGACAACCGGTTGATACCCCACTCAAAACAGGGATAAAGGCAATTGATAGCATGACACCAATTGGCCGCGGGCAAAGAGAACTTATTATAGGCGATAGAAACACTGGAAAAACGGCGATTGCAATTGATACCATTATCAACCAAAAGAAAAAAGACCTGGGACTAAAAAGAGTTATTTGCATCTATTGTGCAATTGGACAAAAAAGAAGCAACATTGCCCGTATTATCGGCAAGCTTACCGAAGAGGGAGCTATGGATTACACGATAGTTGTAGCCGCCTCCTCATCAGATTCTGCGGCACTTCAATACCTTTCACCTTTTACTGCGACCGCAATTGGTGAATATTTTATGGATAAGGGAGAGGATGTTCTGGTTGTATTTGATGACTTTTCAAAACACGCTTGGGCATATAGACAGATTTCACTTCTTTTGAAAAGGCCGGCAGGACGCGAAGCTTATCCGGGAGACATATTTTATCTTCATTCACGCATACTCGAACGCTCATCCAGAATGTCGGATAAATTGGGCGGCGGTTCCCTTACGGCGCTTCCGATTATCGAAACACAAGCAGCTGATAATTCAGCTTATATTCCAACAAACGTAATATCTATTACCGACGGCCAAATTTATCTTGAGAATGATCTTTTCAACGCCGGAGTCAGACCCGCTATTAACACCGGACAATCTGTATCCAGAGTTGGAGGAGCTGCACAGACAAAAATTATGAAACAAATTGCAGGGCCCCTAAGACTTGAGAGTGCCCAATACCGAGAACTTGCTGCCTTCGCGCAGTTTGGAAGCGACCTTGACGATGCAACCCTAAAAAAAATTGAAAGAGGTAAAAGAGTAGCTGAAATCCTCAAACAACCTCAATATGCACCTATGGCTGAATTTGAAGAAGTACTTAGCATTTATTCGGCAGCAACAGGGCTTCTAGACGACTTCCCTCTTGAAAAAATATTTGAGTTTGAGCAAAAAATCGTCGGTTTTATAAAGGTAAAAAATAAAAAGTTAATAGACAAACTTCAAATGGGCGAAAAAATGGACGACAAAACTACCTCAGAACTTAAAAGCATCATCGAAAGCTTTAAAAAAACCTTTAAATAATGGCCCAAAATTTACAACTTCTTAAAAGAAGAATCCGAACTTCAAAAAATATAGCGCAAATTGCCAAAGCTCTTGAAATGATTGCTGCATCCAAAATTAAGAAAGCCCAAGGTGCCTCCCAAAACAATAAGCCTTATGCAGACCGAATAACCGGTGTTATTACAGACATCTTATTATCTCTTAACAATCCCACGTACAAACATAAATACCTAGACCCAAAAATGCAGGAAGGAACCACACTTTCCGGAAAAAAACTCCTAATAGCAATCAGTCCCGACCGTGGACTATGTGGCTCTCTTAATACAAATATCTACAAGAAACTAATTGAACTAGACAGCAAAGACATAAAGATTGTGACCGTTGGAAAAAAAGTTGGTCTATTCTCCTCAAAATTGAGCTTTGAACTACTCTCATCTTACCCGATGGGCTCTACCCTTCCCGACTACTCGCTTGTATATCAATTAAAAACTATTATAGATGAACAGCTGGATGCTGGTGAAATTAGCAGTGTCCACATTTTATACGCTGATTTTGTCTCACTTTTTACACAAACACCTACTGTCAAGCAGCTTCTGCCTCTCCAATTTACCGATCAACCAATTGTCACCAGTGAAAACGGTACATTGTTTGAACCCGGCAAAGAGGTGCTTTTGGATGCACTCCTTCCGTACTACCTTGAAGTGCAACTCTACAACTCGCTGCTGCAGGCATTTACGTCCGAACAAGCCGCACAAATGGTGGCAATGCAAAATGCAAAAAATAACGCATTCGATATTGCCGAATACCTCAACCTTGTTTATAATAAGTCTCGCCAAGAAAGAATTACCAATGAAATTCTTGATTTGGCAAATAGCACACAAATATGACAAATAAAGGAGTAGTCATCAGGATACAGGGACCAATCGTAGACGTCAGATTTGAAAAAGACGTACCTGCGATATACGAAGCTCTGAAAATCAATCTTGGCAAAGGAAAAACGCTCGTTCTTGAAACTGAATTTGAAATGGGTAACCACGAAGTAAGAACTATCGCGATGGGACCGACTGAAGGACTCGCACGCGGAACAGAGGTCGAAGCAACCGGAAATCCTATTTTAGTGCCAATTGGTGAGGAAACATTGGGAAGAATCTTTAATGTTCTCGGGGAACCTATTGACGGATTAAAGGAAATGTCCGCAAAAACCAAAACTTCCTCGATACACAACAGTGCACCACCGCTTTCAGAACAAAGCACAAAGCCTGAAATGCTTGAAACGGGAATTAAGGTAATTGATCTCATCTCGCCATTTACTAAAGGGGGTAAGGTCGGTATTTTTGGAGGAGCAGGTGTTGGAAAAACAGTAGTCGTGAAAGAACTTATCCGCAACATCGCAATGGTTCACCATGGTCATTCGGTATTTGCGGGTGTTGGGGAACGCACCAGGGAGGGAACAGACCTTTGGCTTGAGATGAAAGAAGCAAACGTTTTGGATAAAACCGTTATGGTATTTGGACAAATGAATGAACCTCCGGGGAACAGACTGAGAATCGGTCTTACAGCACTTACAATGGCAGAATACTTCAGGGATCAAAAAAATGAGGACGTTCTTCTTTTCATAGACAATGTCTTCCGTTTTGCGCAGGCCGGAAGCGAGGTGTCTGCACTTTTGGGACGTACTCCCTCAGCAGTTGGATACCAACCGACCCTTGCCGCAGATATTGGCGGTCTTCAAGAAAGAATTACTTCTACCCATAAGGGGTCGATTACGTCCGTTCAGGCTGTATATGTCCCCGCAGATGACTATACGGACCCTGCACCGGCAACCATTTTTGGGCACCTTGATGCAACGGTTACTCTTGAAAGAGCAATTGCAGAACAAGGACTCTATCCTGCGGTTGATCCGCTGACTTCATCTTCGCGCCTTTTGGATCCAAATGTTGTTGGTCGAGAGCATTATGAAGTTGCATCTGAAGTAAAAAGAGTCTTACAAAGATATAAAGACCTTCAGGATATAATTGCGATTCTTGGTATTGATGAATTGTCTGATGAAGACAAATTGACAGTAGCAAGAGCAAGAAAAATCCAAAGATTTTTAACCCAACCCATGTTCGTTGCTGAGATATTCACCGGACAACCTGGTAAATATGTGAAAATTAGCGATACGGTTAAGGGCTTTAAAGAACTTCTTGAAGGAAAATATGACAAATTGCCTGAGAGTGCTTTCTACATGATTGGAACCATCGATGAAGCAGGAAAAGCCGCTAAATAACCATTATGTTTCAGCTTCAAATCCTATCGCCGGTAGGCGAAATATTCAACGATACTGTTGATGAGGTAACACTTCCGACAGATAAAGGAGAAATCTCCATATTACCGCATCACACTACACTATTCTCAAAACTTGAGGAGGGAACAATTACAGTCAAGAAGGGCGGCAAAAAAACTATTGTTGCTATAGTTGGAGGGTTTTTAGAAGTCAAAAAAGACCACGTATCTATCCTATCCGACTACGCCATAAAGGCAGAAAATATCGAAATCGCCCGCGCAAATGAAGCAAAGAAGCGCGCCGAAGATTTTATCGCTAACAAACAAAGCACAGCCGACCTTATCATGGCAGAACGCGAGCTCCAAAAATCACTTCTCGAACTTAAAGTTGCAGGCAAAATAAAACACCACTCCTAATATGACCCGTCGCCGCGAAAGATCATCAAGACTAGTAAGAACTAGTGAAAGACAAAATAAAAAACAAGCAATACTATTTACTTTAGGAATAGTCATATTAATTGGTATTCTAATTCAATTCGGTCCACTACTCATAAATGTTTTTGGAAATGTCGTATATACTCTTCGAGGTGGGGATACAAGTGATTCTGTAATTGAAGGTGATGCAGTTGTACAGCCTCCAACCCTTATAGGAATTCCCGAAGCTACACAAAGTGGTCGTATTTCATTTGGAGGAATAGCACCATCCGATAGCGGGATTATTGAAATTTACGTTAATGACAAACTGGAAGACGAAATCAAGCTTGACAGTACACAGTTTGAAGCTAAAAAGATTGATCTCACAAAAGGAAAAAACACAGTGAAAGCCCGGTTGGTAAGGGACGATAAAACAAGTGCATTCACGGAAGAATATGAAGTATTATTCATTGCCGATAAACCGAAGCTTGAAGTTTTGTCCCCAAGTGATAGCGCAACCTTCACTAAAGCCGATAAGAGCATTACGGTTAGCGGCACCACAGATCCTGAAAATACTGTGAGCGTTAATTCTTTTAGAGCAATCGTTGAGACTGATGGAGGGTTTTCCTATTTACTGCAACTCACTGACGGTGATAATCAAATCACAATTGAAGCCAAAAACCCGGCCGGAGTTATAACTCAAAAACAAATGAAAGTCACATACACTCCTTAATTTAGTTTTCGACGAAAACCGATTAAAAGGAATAGCCATGCAAGAACGGGTGTGTAGAATAAAACGTTAACAAAAAAACTTCCAACCCCAATGCTAACCAACATGCAAATTAAGGTGAAATTAAAACTATTCCTTTCATAAACCAAATTTTTTATTAGAAATACGTAGCTTAATAAATACAAAACCCCACCGGCAATTCCTGTTGTCGCCGTAACAAAAAGTAAACTGTTGTCGGTACCGGCATCGGAATTACTGACAGCAGCACCGATTGGATTTCTTATTCCATATCGTACTTGCGCATAACGGAAGGCGTTAAAACCAACTCCCATAAAGTTAGATTTTCGAATTATATCTACCGCTTCGTTCATTGACTTGATCCTGTCAAATGTCGATACGGTACGCAATGGGTTAAGGCCTTCAATAGATATATCCGAAACCGTAACAAGCAATATAATAAATGCGGCAAAACTTAATAACAATACTTTAAATTTCCTTCGCACTATTCCCATGGTCGTAACACCGGCTACTAACGCTACAAGAGCAGTTCGAGAGTAAGTAAGATATATTGCAACAATCGTAAAGAAAGCCACAATAAGAGCTTTATAACTCTTTTCATACTTTTCTTTTGCGACAATATTTAAAAGTAATAGGAAGAACAATACATACCAAATTCCTGCAAAATTTGGATCAAATAATGTTGAAAATAACCGGTATAGATGCTCATCCCACCCTAAATAGAAAAGTTTTCTCAAATCATTAAATAAAATGAATTGAATAAATCCGAATAATACAAATACTCCACCGGAAAAAATCAATGTGTTCTTTATACTCTTTGATTTTTCAAATAAAGGACCTATCGCCAAAAGGCTAACATACGAAGCGTAACGGATAACGTACAGAAAAGAGGCAGTCAAATTTATATCCCTGTATATAAAGTGGTTCACTACAAGACTTATCAAGCCAACGGCAATAAATAAGGCTTGGAACAAAAAGAACTCTTTAAATTCGAGTTTTCGATGATCTTTTACGTAATAAATTATTGTTAAAAACATTATTCCCAAAACTACAATATCCTGAGGAATTATCTGCACACCGCTTACCAACCTAACTCTAAATAGCAATCCTAAAGGAAATATGCAAATCAAAAGGTATGTTAAAAATAAAATTGCTCTTTTCATAAAATTTCAAACAGTATTACACGCGTAGTTTTATTCCGGTAAATTTCTTTAGCTTTCTGAAACTTTTTAGGAAGTTGCGCGTCTTGAATAAGTATGTATTTCCTACTCCAAGAAGGGTCGCTATCTGATAAGGTATAGGGAAAATCAATATAAAATAGATTATGCATATTCATAAGCAGAACTTTTTCTTTACCCACTATTTTTTTTATTGCTTCATTTTCATCATAAAAATCTCCAAAACCAAAGTTTAATTCTTTCATGAGAAATTCTTGTTTGGTCTCGATTCCTAAAATAAAAGGAACAAACCTGTAATTAGCTGCCCCTCGATATATTACCGTTATAACGCATATCACAAAAATAGCAATAACAATGATTTTTTGATGTGACTTTTCTTTCAGAGAATAAAGGGCAATTATTCCCAATAGAGTGTAAGCCGGTAAATAAGCAGTCAAAAAACGTGTACCGCCGGATTGGGATGTAAAATACCACACTAAGTAACTAAAGATTGAATAAATTAAAACATATGAATACTTTCTTACGAGCAGAGGAATTTTTACTACGACTATCGGAAGAATTATAAATAAAAATGGGACCAATGGGTCAGGAGCAAAAAGGAGCGTATCAATAAAAGTCCTTATAAAAATAAAGGGCGATAACAACTCGGTAGTAAAATTTCTTAATCCCAGATGCGTAAAAAGAGGATAAAAAGGATTGCCTGTGTTAGTAAAGGAAATTATAAACCAAGGAAGAGGGATACTTATTGCTAAAAGTAAAAAAATTGTCCCTTTTTTTATCTTTTGAAAAATTGTCAATCCCGGCACTAAGAAAATCATAAATAGAAATATCGGAATAGTACCTAGAGATAACAATTTAACACAAACCGCAAAACCAAGCATTATTGCACTTGATATGAGCGTTAAAGTTCTTCTATTCTTTGCAAATCTAAGGAAAAAATACAACGCAAGGCACTCATAAAAAGCCCGAGGTAAATCTGAGAAAGCGGTAATAGAAAGCCAACCAACAACTGGATTTGCGTAAAAAATAATTGCCACCAATAATGACTGTTGCCTTGTCAGATAGATTCTGGCAATCTTATATGTTGCAAAGACAGTTGCTAATCCGAATGCGAAATGAATTATTTTTGCACCTATTTCATTCCAAAAAAATAGTGGCACTACATATAACATTTCAACTAATTTTGGCATCAGCGAATAATAAAAAAGGCTATCTTTTAAGAAATAGACTTGCTTTGCAACAACGAATAATTTTGGTATTGTTAAGTGATACCACAAAGCATCAAACGCAAGTTCAGGACCCAAAGCACCGATAATATTTATAATAGAAAGAAGAAATAGAAGTAATAGCAATGCTTTTTCAAACAATGAAGTTTGTTTTATAGCGTAAAAAATATTTTGAATGTTTACCCGCCGCACTAAAAAAAATAGAGCTGCAATAAACGGTAGTGTTACGATAAGTATTTGAATCTTATCTAGTGCTGAAAATAGACCCAAAACTAAAATGGCATACGAGTAAATTCCAATTAGAATTCCTAAAGCTAACATATTTTTCTACAAATCAAATGAAATATATAAATACTTGTCACCAAAACCACCCATAAAATTAATAATAATGATACTTTCTTCATGGGGTTTATTATATCAAGAACAGGCTTAGCAGTGTTGCTCAAAGATTACCGCTTCAATATAGCTCTTTTCACGGGCTGGTACTAATGTGAGATTTATTAGAAATCAGGCAGTCGTAGCATTCTTTTGTAGATTTTTACCAGTGGAACACCGTCAATCACTACCGAATGAACAACACTATAATTTTCCTGTAATTCATGTTCCGGAAACCACAATCTCACAACATTGAAATATGGAACCAGTACATAATCAGCGTCGGTATCTTTATGATAGTAAACAACCTTGATATTCTTAAGCTTAGGCACCACTCCTTCAGGCTGTGGACCATCAACTGCCATTGTTACAGTTTTATTTTCGGATTTTGATACAAAATACGTTGCCTCACCAATTCCTTGACCCCACCACCCCATTTGAAAAAGCTTTTTCTCATATATATTTCTGTTACCTCCAACAACTTCATTGAAGTAGTCTAGATAGTACGGTGAAATCTTAATTAGTATGATACCAAGATATATAACGATAAACAGCAATGAGATGTATGGAAAAAACCTTACACTCCTGAACCAATTCGCTAAATAAGAAAGCCCAATACCGCAAAGAAGTGCAAATGGAGCGTAAATCTCGATGATATACCTAACCCCATGCTGTTTAAAAGCATAAAACGACTGCAAAAAAGGAAATAGAAACCAGATAAGAATTGCAACAGCAACAAAACTGCGTGTGCGATCAATTTTCAAAACTCCAAGCATAGCCAATATTAACAAGAGGAGGGGTGTAGTTATAGTAAACATCAAAAAATAGTAAGGAAAAGGTACAAGCATTACTCTGCCAAAGAACATTTCCGGTGGTGGAAGTTTTACTGCATCAACCCACATTGTCTTTTGGACTGCCATAGTCTCAGATAGATTAAAAAACGGCATTGGCCAAAGTATAAAAAACACCGCTATTGATGACAAACCAATTATTAAAAAGTATTTTAGGTGAAGTTTGAAAAAGTTAAGACTCTTATTTTTTTGCATCAACATCCATGTTAAAAAAAGAGTCCCAATAAG
>JAUSNA010000041.1 GCA_030645455.1 Candidatus Levyibacteriota bacterium
CTTTTCATAACGGCAATTTTGACAATAATGGGTTTTTCGGTTCATGATACGATAGTTGTTTTTGATAGGATACGGGAAAATTTGATCAGAAACGTTCACAATGAGCCATTTGATGTTATTGTGAATAAAAGCTTTAATGAGACTCTTGCGCGTTCACTCAACACCTCCCTGACTGTTGTTCTCGTTTTGTTTGCCCTGCTTTTATTTGGAGGAGAATCTATCAGGTGGTTTATTATTGCATTTCTTGTCGGACTTGTGACAGGGACATATTCTTCCATTTTTATAGCATCAGCAATTCTTGTCGAGTGGAACAAGGCAGATCTAAAAGGACTCAAATTCTCAAATCTTCTAAAAAGAATAAAGAAAAAGTGAAAGCCTCGCTTACTCGTCAAATCACTGTTTTTGTAGGACTCGTTGTTAAAGATGGGAAAATATTATTGGTTAGAAGAAATGAGCCCGAAGTAACCGGTGCTCACATGAAATGGGAATTTCCGGGTGGCAAGGCTGATTTTGGAGAAACGTCCGAGGAGGCAATTGTTAGAGAATTAAGAGAAGAAACGGGAGTAATTGCTACTGTTAAGAGACTTCTTCCCCATGTTCAAACCGTATATTGGGATTATCCATGGGGTACGCAGCACACAATTATCTTCGGTTTTGAGTGCGAGTACGTATCGTCTAAAAAAAGGAAAAAGGATCATCATGTAGAGTCGATTGCTTGGGTTCCATTGGAAAAATACTATGAGTATCAAACATTGCCTGGAGGAAAAGAATTTTTTGAAACGCTGAAATCAACCTAGACACCTAATTTTTCTCTTACTATTGAAGAAACCAATTGCCCATCGGCTTTGCCTTTTGTTTTTGGCATAAGACTACCCATGACTTTTCCCATATCCTGAATTGATGTTGCTCCGGTTTGTGAAATGGCTTCGTCAACAAGTGTTCTTATTTCTTCCTCAGACAATTGTTCCGGAAGGTATTTTTCAAGTGTTACAAGCTCTCTTTTTTCTTTGTCAGCCAGTTCTTGCCGTCCGCCTTTCTCAAACATTTCGATTGACTCTCGCCTTTTTTTAATTTCCCGTCCAACAACTTCAATTACATCTTCATCAGTGGCAGAATATCCTGCCCCCCCTTTTTGGATTTCAAAATATTGCAAAGCAGATTTTAGCATACGAATTGTCGAAAGCTTTTCCTCTTCTTTGGAAAGCATTGCTTGTTTTAGGTCTTCCTGAATATTATCTTTTAGCATTTTTATATTATATCACTTAGCGACGTAGGTTATGCGTAAATTATACCTCTGATTCGATAACCTTTAGGCGGGTAATCAGGTAATCTTTATTGTTTTTCGATAAATCTTCGTCAACTTCTTCAAATAATTTTTGAAGAATAACCCCAACTTTTTTTCCGGGTGGAATATTCAATTCTTGCATAATATCGTTTCCATCAATTTCCATATCATTGATAGAAAAGGGTGGATGTAATTGTTCTTCCAACCGTTCTTTAAATTTTCTAAGGCGCCAAGATTCGGCTGTCTGGGTGCCTCCCCCCAGTCTGTCACCAATTCTTAAGTCCATCATATCTTTTACGTTCTCAAGCCCGACGCGCCGGATAAATCTTCTCACTGCACTGTCTGTAATATGCTCATCAACGGTGAACATATGCCAGCGGATAAGGGTATAGATTTTTTCTTTCTGTTTGTTTGATAGGTGCAGGCGAAGTGCAATTTCTTTTGATATTTTTGCTCCTACAACTTCATGATTGTAAAAAATTATGTATCCTTCGTTATCTTTTGATGCAACATAAGGCTTTCCGACATCATGAAGTAGTGCTGAAAGTTTTACTATTGGATCAGACGTAGGTGTTTCTTTTAGTGATAGCATATTGTGTGTGAATACGTCTGTAGTATGATGCCTTCCTGGGCGCGCTTGGGATACTCCTTTACCTTTCAGTAATTCAGGAAAGATAATATCCAGTATTCCTATTTCGTCAAGTAGAATCATTCCCTCGTATGCTCTTTGAGTTTCTAGAATTTTTAATAATTCATCCCGTATTCTCTCAGACGATACATGCTCGATAAGGTGTGCGTCCTTAATTATTGATTCTAAAGTTTTTTCTTCAATTTGAAATCCGAGTTGTGCGGAAAATCTTACAGCGCGCATTAGTCTTAAAGCGTCCTCTTTAAATCTGGCATCAGGATCTCCGACGGCTTTTATAAGTTTGTTATCAAGATCTTCCTTCCCATTTACTAGATCTATTATTTCGGTTTTATCTGTGTCAACAATTTTTATTGCAAGTGCATTAACTGTAAAATCGCGTCTTTCGACATCTTCTTTAAGCGTTGTTCCCCAGATAACCTCATCCGGATGTCTGAAGTCTTTGTAGCCTTTTTCGGTTCTGAATGTTGTTATTTCGGCGTACCCCTTCCCCTCTTTTTCATTTTCGAATTTTACTCCAACGGTACCGTATGGATTGTCACAAAATGAATCAGGAAAGAGTTCTTGTATTTGATCAGGAGTCGCATTGGTTGTCAGGTCCCAATCATTAACAGGTACATCCATCAAGAGGTTTCTGACACATCCCCCTACGAAATACACTTCGTAGCCTGCTTTTTCTAATGATCTATAGATTTGGATTACGTCGGGATCTATTAACTTGAACATGTGTTATTATGGATTGTGTTAATCAAAGTATAGCATGAAAAGTTGGCATATTTTACACGATACTAACTATAAAAAAGAACTAAAGCCAGTGGATATTGTAAAAGTTTTACTTCAGAATAGGGGTATAGATTTTAAGAATAGTGACGATTTTTTCAATCCAAAAATAAGCGACATAAATTTGCAATCTATCGGAATAGAGGAATCTGAATTTCAGAAATTTACGACCCGGATTATTAAAGCAATCAAGGATAAAGAAAGAATAATTATTTTCGGAGATTATGATGTGGATGGGATATGTGCGTCTGCCATTTTATGGGAAACATTATTTGCAAAAACTGATAAAGTTAGTCCGTACATTCCCGATAGGGTTGATGAGGGCTACGGACTTTCAGTAAAAGGAATTGATAATGTTTTGGAGAAGTTTCCCGAAACAAAAATTATCATTACTGTCGATAATGGAATTGTTGCATACGATGCTGTTTCCTACTCAAAGACAAAAGGGATAGATGTGATGATAACGGATCATCACGTGAGGGGAGAAAAATTACCGGATGCATACTGTATTTTACATACAACAGCGCTTTGTGGAGCGGGAATAGCTTGGGTTGTCGCAAGCTTGCTGGAATTTGAGCAAAAGTCAAAAATTGAAGAAAAGATAGAACTTGCAGCTCTTGCAACAGTTGCGGATTTGGTGCCTTTAGTGGGGCCAAACAGGGCTATTGTAAAAAGTGGATTGGAAATTTTAAGAAAAACTAAAAGGCCGGGACTGATAGAACTTCTAAGGGAAGCGGCAATTGATAAGTCTTCTATTGGGGTTTACGCAATCGGACATATAATAGCTCCGAGAATTAATGCTTCAGGTAGAATTCAAAGCGCGATGAATGCCTTAAGGCTTCTATGTACAAACAATATTGAGAAGGCAAAGATGCTTTCTTCCATGCTCTCAGATGTAAATCGTGATCGGCAAGATTTGACTGAAGAAGCGGTTGAGCACGCAAAGCTTCTTGCTTTGGAAAGTACGAAAAGTAGTAGGATTACAGTTGTTGCCCATGAATCGTATAACCAAGGAATTATTGGATTGGTTGCGTCAAGGTTGGTTGAAAGTTATTACAAACCCTCTTTTGCTATTGCCAAGGGAGAGAAAATTTCGAAAGGATCGGCGCGGTCTATTGTTGGAGTTAATATAATCGAACTGATTCGTTCGGTTTCTAGTACCATTATAGAAGCAGGGGGGCATCCAATGGCGGCGGGATTTAGCGTTGCGACAAATCGTATTGAGGAATTTACTGAAGCCCTTTCAAGAAAGGCAGATGAGATAATTACAGACAATTTATTGAAGCGCACGCTTAATATTGATATGCTTCTCCCTTTTTCATCAATCGATGAAAAATTGGTTGCGGAAATACAAAAACTGGAGCCGTATGGGATGGCAAATTCTGAGCCTGTCTTTGCCACAAAAGGAGTGACTATTGGGGAAGTGAGAAAAATAGGACGTGACCAAAATCATTTGAAAATGAAATTGGAAAAAGAAGGAAAAGTATTTGATGCAATAGGGTTTAGGTTTGCGGAGAAAGTTGATGTTTCGCCTGGGGACATCGTTGATGTTGCTTATACTGTAGATGAAAATGAGTGGAATGGAAGGGTAAGTTTGCAGTTAAAGATAAGAGATATTTTAATTTAAGCTGCTTCCTCGCTACTCTTAGTTAAAACTAATTCACGATTTCTATCTTCCTCGTCTCGCATCAGTTTTCTCCATACAGCCATTTTTTTATTAAGTGTGCGTCTGTCTTCTCTGCTTTCTGTCACTACTTGAACATTATTTTCAGCATTTGCTCCTTCTCTGCTTTCTACAATTACTTGAGTATGATTTTCAACATTTCCTTCTTCTGGCATATATATATTATTATTTCTAACTCTATTCTAGTCAAGCACATCATATATCTTATTTACTTTATGAAAATGAGAGGAATTGGACCGTTCGTCTGTAATTGAAGTAAAGTGTGGTGCTTATGTTTAATTCTCTATATGATTGTTATCTCAAAACCATCAGGCAATTCAAATGCCTTTTGCACATCGTCAAAATTATCCGGGTTTTTCATGAAAGTTGTATGGAGCAGATCAAGGCGCTTAATCCGTGTTGGTAGGTCTATCGGTAAAGACATAAATTCTCCTTCTTTAGTTATTCTCTCGTCCTCGTCCAGTTGTGCAAGACTTAAAAGACTTTGATATCTTGTGAGACTTTCAGAAAGAGCAAGTAGGTTAAGAGCTGGTGATTCGGCTACAAGTCTAAGATTTTCCCTAGCTTCCTCATTTGGAAGTTCAATAGGTACACCTGTTGCACGAGCTTGCATGAGCTGAAGTAGTACGTGCTCATCAGTATTCATAGCACAGATAATTTTCCCCATGTGTTGTTGTGATATTCCTTCAAATATATTTTTTTGTGATTCCATATTTTTTGCCCAAAAAAAACTCCCTCGTTGTTTAGGGAGTTTGCGTAGTATCTTTTGCTCACGCAACTCCCCTAGGCGGCAAAGCCCTTGAGGGAGGTAATATTATTTTCGTTTGCTAAAGTTTTCATACGTACAAAAGTAATTATATTTGTTACTTTTCACGATGTCAAGGCGGTATTTTGAAGCAAAATATGGTATGATACAGCTATTATGCAAAATCGGATTTTAACTTCAGAAACGCTAAATAAAATCGGTGAACAGGCTATCCTTTGTGGGTGGATCGAAAGAGTTAGGTCACACGGAAAAATAGCTTTTTTTGATCTCCGGGACATGACTGGAGTATTGCAAGTTGTGGCTGCTAGTCCCGAAACCGTCGCATCCGTCGAAAATCTATCTGTTCAGACAGTCGTCAAAATAGAAGGAATTATAAAAGAGCGCGGCGAAAGGTATAGTAATCCCATAATTCCGTTAGGAACTGTTGAGGTCGAGATAACCAAACCTGTTGAAATCATATCTCTTGCATCGGAAATGCCTTTTGACATGGGAGGCAACGAGCTTAATTTGCAATTACCAACATTGCTTGATTTCCGGACTTTGACTCTAAGAAACAGGAAAATTGCTAATATTTTTAAAGTACAAGCCGCAATTCTGAAGGGTTTTAGAAGTGCTGCCGAGAACTTAGGCGCAACTGAGATTGTTGTGCCTACCATATCCGCTTCTGCAACGGAAGGCGGGGCTGAAGTATTCCCTGTGAATTATTACGGGTATCCGGCGTATCTTACCCAAAGCCCCCAGCTATATAAGCAGATGATGGTTCCTGTTTTTGAGAGAGTATATACAATTGCGCATGCGTATCGGGCAGAACCGTCAGTTACTACGCGTCATCTTTCAGAAAATACTCAGATGGATATGGAGGTTGGCTTTGTTGAATTCCCGGAGCTTTTAGATATTTTGGAGCAAGTTATTACTGATACTCTTAAATTTGCACAAGATGCCTCGAAAGATATTTTGCACGAATATCAAATTCCTGAAATTTCTTTTGGGAAAATTCCTCGATTGAAGCTTTCCGAAGCTCAGGAAATTATCACCAAAGAATATGGACGGGATGTACGGGGAGAGAAAGACATGGGACCGCAAGACGAGGTAGATATATGCAGTTGGGCACTTAAGAATCATGGCTCGGATCTTGTTACTATTACCCATTTTCCGACTAAAAAAAGGGCATTTTATACAATGCCGGATCCAACAAATCCAGAGCTTAGTCTTTCATTTGACGTTTTATTCAGGGGGGTAGAGATCTCGAGCGGAAGTCAAAGAATACATGAGTATCAAAAACTGATGGATGCGATTACTTCAAGAGGAATGAGCCCGGAAAATTTCAAATTATATCTGCAAGCCTTTGAGTACGGCATGCCGCAAGAGGGAGGATTTTCCTTTGGTCTTGAAAGAATTACAATGCATATGCTCAATCTCGCAAATGTTAGGGAAGCATCTCTTTTCCCGCGGGATATGGAACGAATTGATGAAAGACTCTCAATCCTTGCCCAAAAAAAATAAGAAAAAATTTTCAAAAGCTCACTTTTTTGATACGGTTATAATTCTTTTTCTTTTGAATATAGCCGCCGTAACTGTTGTTATATTTTATTTGCAAAGAATAAATGCGTATTTACTACCAGATATAAAAGAATCGTACCGCGAGGTTTCCTCGGTTCCCCTGTCATCTGACCTTACGAGCATCAATGCTTCAGCTGAGGCATTTGTAGTTTTTGATACATCAACCCGTACTGTAATTGCCGGGAAAAATCAAAATCTTCGTTTTTCTCCTGCGTCAACTGCTAAAGTTATGAGTGCTATACTGGCGCTTGAGTATTATGACCTCAATCAATACTTGACCGTACCTTTTGAGGTATACACTGTTTTGGGTTCAAAAATGAATTTGATAGCGGGAGAGGAAATAACTGTAAGAGATCTGTTGTATGGAATGATGCTTCCTTCAGGTAACGATGCAGCATATACTATCGCATATTATTATCCAAATGGGGTAAAGGGGTTAGTTGACGCGATGAATAAGAAAGCGAATGCTCTTCAGCTTCCCAACACCCATTTTGTGGACCCAGCGGGATACGAAGACGGCAACTATACGACAGCAAGCGAATTGGCAAGATTAGGTGCGTATGCAATGGAAAATAGCGATTTGGCAAATATTGTAAAAACGCAAGCAATTGAGGTCAAAAACAGAACACAAACACACACTTTCTATCTATCAAATTTGAATGAATTATTAGTTTATGGAAATGTATTGGGGATAAAAACAGGCTTTACTAATGAGGCGGGAGGCGTACTTTTAACAGCAATTAGAAAAGGTGATTCGATATTTATTGTTTCGGTTCTAAAGAGTCAAAACAGGTTTTCTGACACTAAAGACCTGATGAATTTTATCGCAGAAAAGATAGAGTACTCCGCACCAAGCAATTAATTGGCTAGTGAAGTAGCAGGGATGGCCTCAACATAACCCGTGAAGTTAATTCCTGAAAATACAATAACGGGTAGTAGGAATTCTTTACTTTCGCGTCCAAGAAAATACCGGAGCTCTACAGTTGTGATATCAACATTTGTTAGATTTTGCGGATTTATCATGTAAGCATTGCCATTTTTTAAATCCGTAAGTGCTTGCTCGGCAGTTTTTATGGGGTAATCGCTCTTATTGGCATCGTCAACAACATGATTGTAGAATTCTCCCTCAACCACGCTGAACCTGTTGTTGGGATAAGAAATAACAAATGAAAGAATTGAATTGGAAGGCCCGCCATAAATAATTGGAATCTCATCAATTGCTATTTGTTCCATTGTAATTCTTGCAAATCTCGCGCTCCCCAAGTTTTCGGCTGCTACCAATACTCCATTTTTCATTTCAAGATACTCAACTTTTGTTTTTTCCTCATCCAAATTGTCGGTATTTGAACCTATTGTATTAAGAAAACCCATCATATCTGATTGTATTCTATCTTCTTCCGGAAGCAGGCTTGATGAGGTTAGGAAAGGATTTGTCATATAGTTGGATGTAATTGCGAAATTTTTAGATACAATGTCGTATTCAATTACGATTCCTGTTCTTGCCTGGGTCCACCTATAGAGAGTATCGGTTAACTTTGTTTGATTCTCGACGAAATCACTTGAATCGAGAGTATTTCTTGCGGTTTCAAGAGCCAGAAGATTTGGTTCTGCAACTGTCAGTTTATATACGTTGACCCTGTCAGGGAAATTGGGAAGTTGTCCATCAATCGTATTAATTGTAAATTGAGTGCCCAAGCCAGAGGGTTCTTGCTGTTGAGGGAAAGCAACATGTGGTAGCTTGCCGAGTGCCTGAACCGGTGCCGGAGGGGGTTTTGGGAAGAAGAGGTCACGCATCAGACCGCCACCTTTGACAAATATATAAATAAGAAGGATAACTCCGCAAAATATTCCTCCCACCTTAAGTATGAGCCTGCTTTCTTTAGTTACTGCTACCAGATTTGCCATGGTAATTGAGTATATGGAATTTTTCATTTAAAATGCAACTATGGCCGATTATGGTCAGCACAAATATGGTTAAAGTACGATTTGCTCCAAGTCCGACAGGTATTCCGCACGTTGGCAATATCAGAACAGCGTTGTTTGATTATTTTTTCGCAAAAGCCAATCAGGGAAGTTTTATGCTGCGTTTGGAAGATACGGATCAGGCTAGGAAGGTTGAGGGGGCAGAGGAAGCTATCAAAGAAAGTCTGCTATGGTTAGGGGCTTCTTGGGACGAGTTTGTGGTGCAATCCGAGCGGCTCGCGGAGTACAAAAAATATGCACATGAGCTTGTTGAAAGAGGAATTGCCCGCGAAGAAAATGGAGCAATAAGATTTATTGTTCAAAAAGATGTTGCCTCCATCTCATGGACGGATGCCGTTGGAGATAAAACAATAACTTATGAGACTCAAAATGTGGAGGACTTCATTATTTTAAAAGCTGATGGATATCCGACTTATCATCTAGCCAATGTTGTTGACGATCACTTAATGGGTATAACACACGTTATTCGAGGTGAAGACTGGATTCCCTCAACTCCCAAGCATCTGCTTCTTTACCAAGCATTTGGCTGGGAGACTCCTGTATTTGCGCACGTTCCAAATGTTCTTGGTACCGACGGGAAAAAACTTTCAAAAAGAAGAGGGGCAAAAAGCGTATTGGATTTTAAGAAAGAAGGATATCTTCCCGAAGCATTATTAAATTATCTAATGTTGCTTGGCTGGTCACCAAAAGATGACAGGGAAATTTTGGAGAAGAGCGATATTGAGAGGGAGTTTTCACTTAATAATGTCAACGTTTCCCCCTCAATTTTTGATGAGCGTAAGCTTTT
>JAUSNA010000071.1 GCA_030645455.1 Candidatus Levyibacteriota bacterium
TACCTATATATATAAAAAACAAGAACTGCCCCGTTTTGATATGCAAATCGATCAAATTAAATTAAGAATCGATAACCTGCTGCTTCCTGACGAATTTAAAGAGTATATTCTTGAGTTTCTTGATGACCAAAAAAACCTATACTTGACCAAACTCTCGGTGGGATCTACCGACTTCTCGAAAAACGCGCATAGATTATTTGACTGGGGAAGCGATAGGCTTGACCTGCTTCTCACAAATACACCCAATGTTGAATTCAAATTGCATATAAAACACGCACTTCAAGGTGCCGAGTACATCAAAAAAAGGTTTGAACAAACCCTCAAAAAGTACGGGATTGATAGTTTTGAAGTCAAAATTGACTCATTTTCGCCTCATATCATAAATGTCGGCTATCATTCCATCAGTATCGGGAGTGAAATCAGAAGATTTGAATGCAATATAGATAGACTTGTTGTTCATGAAATTGAAAGCCATGTTCTACAAACCGAAAATACAAAAAATTCTCCTACCCCTCTTTCCGAATTTACAAAGTATGGAAATCAGCATTTATACGGTGAAGGGCTGGCAATTTACAATGAGATCACAACCAGAAAAATAACTCCCAGTGCATTTGAAATGTATTATTGCCGGATAAAGGCCGTTAGACTTCTTCATAAAAGCTTCCGGGAAATATACCAAACCTTACTTGAAAACCTCAATCCTCAACGGGCTTTTGTCATGACCTACAGAGTAAAAAGAGGCATGGCTGACACCTCACAGCCGGGGGGTTTTCCAAAAGACGCATCATATTTATTGGGATTTCATGAGATAGAAAACCTTATCAACGAAAACTATCCACAAGAACTGCTCTATGCAACAAAATCTCCGGTTCTTTCTGCGATTTTAGATAAATATAATCTTATTAACACCCAAAAAACCATCATCCCAAAATTTTTAGGTTAAGAAGCAATAATAAGATCTAGAAGCTTTTCTGCAATTCAGGGATTATTGTCTTTGCTTCTTCAATGCTTGCTCTCTCTTGATCTTGTCCTTTTTTTATTTCAACGGCTTGGGACAATAAATCGGGTGAAGATAATTTCTCGAGCGACATATCCAAAATATAATCTTGCCGATTAGATTGTCAATACGTTTTGATGTAAAATATCAGCATGAATATCGCTCCTATTAAAACTCATAAAATTACAGACGAAGACAAAGACATTCTTTCAGTTATCGATAAATACGTTTTGAATATTGAGGAACACTCTATTCTCGTTATAACTTCAAAAATCGTCTCGATTTGTGAGGGAAATACAATCCCATTGACTAAAGCCAACAAAGACGAGCTTGTAATTTCAGAAGCTGATCAATACCTCCCAAAAGAGAGCAACAGTTTTAATCTTTTTGTTACTATAAAGAACAATATTCTTGCGGTTAATGCAGGTATAGATGAGTCAAATTCACAAAATGAATACGTCCTCTGGCCAAAAAATCCGCAGGAAAGTGCAAATTTGATATGGAAACACCTGAAAGAAAAATTTGATCTGGGAAATGTTGGGGTCCTAATTACTGACAGCAAGACTACACCACTCCGGTACGGCATAACAGGTATTGGAATTGCATGTTGCGGATTTGCAGCAATCAACGATTTTGTGGGAACACCTGACATCTTTGGGAGAATTTTAAAAATGACTAAAGTGAATGTGATGGATGGACTTGCCGCAGCTTCAGCTGTAGTTATGGGGGAAGGGTCAGAACAGACCCCTCTTTCGATCATATCGGATATTCCATTTGTGCAATTTCAAAACCACACACCAACCGATGTGGAATTGAAACTACTTGATATAGACCCTGCAACGGACGTATATGGTGCAATTTTACAAAACACACCATGGCAAAAAGGAGAAAAGTCTTGACAACACAATATCATTTCATGTAACTTAGAGTGATAATGTCAGAAACAACTACAGCAACAGCAACTCCGGAACAACTGGTAGTGGAAGAAGCAGGTAATGGACTTTTTCCGGTTCCCCCCGGAAGAGAAGTCTCTGCAACATCTGAATCAGGAATTGGGGGAACAGGCGCAGTTACACCTCCTGCGGAAGCTGCACCGGCAATGCCCGCACTTGATGCAACTCCACCCGGCACAACTGATGATACATCAAACACTTCTGCAGCAAGCGGAAAGCTTGATGATCCGGCAACTTGGGGAGAGAAAAAAGATGAACGCAACGCTCTTCAGACAACAGCACAAAATCCTCCACCCAAGCAACCACCATTACATGAAAGAGCTTTTGGAGCTCTTAAAGGAGCACTTGGATTTGGCGGCGGATCGGAAACACCGACCACACCAATAGTAGCCCCGACTCCTGATCATCTAACAATCAATCCCGCAAGTGGAGCCCTAGAAACACCTGTCATGCCAAACGTTGCTGCAGCTCCCGAAGCTACAACACCCTTGAACGAAATGGCAGGAACAACGCCGGGAATGACAACAGAAACTGATGTTCCTGAGCCTGGTTCTGAAACCACAAGACCAATGAGTGAAAGCGTAGCGCCAGCTTTTGAGCTTAGGGTTGCCGCCACTCAACCCGAAGCAGTCGTTGATGCCGTAAACGCAACACAAAAACCCGCAGCAACTGAAGATATTGCAGCGACCCAAACTGCTCAGGCTGAAGGACCTGTTGCAGCTGTATCGGATAATACAGCAGGAGCCGTATTGCCGGGCGCAGAAAATCCGTTACTATCTCAGGAAGCAACAGGTGTAGTAGCTGACGCATCAGCTCCGGAAGCACCCTCTGACAAAGAGATTGAGGCGGTATCCCCCCCACCGTTTGACGCAAATGCACTAGCAGAACAACCGTCTGCAAGCGCAACTGGCGCTCCACTTCCACTTGAAGTGAGACCGGATCAAGCAAACGAAGTACCACCAACAGAAGGATTGGAAACATCAGCAGAAGAAATTGTTGATCCACTTGCGGTTGTCGGACCAACGATGCCGGAACCTGACCACGAAGAATCACCTACGGCTCCAATAGAACCTGCTCTTCAAACATCCGCCGGCGAAGCAGGAAGTGCGTCTGCAGAAGTTGTGTCAGAAGTACCTGAAAATGTCATAGGAATTAGACCTGATACAGCTATTGAACCAACCCCAGCAGAACCAGCATCCGCAGTTGCAGGTATGGCACCTACACTTTCTGTAGTTCCGCCAACCGAAGTACCCGCAGAGGGAGCCGAAAATGACCCAAATTCCGGTGTGGGAAACCCTCCTGCTATGCCGCAAGCGGCTTAAGCCTGATTTTGGGGTTTATCAATTTCTACTATTCTTAATTTCGCATCCCTTAATTCACCATTGGTTTCATTAAATAAGACTGTTCCATACCTGCCCTCACTGGCAGAAAACCAATTCCCCGCGTCCGCCAGAGCACCTAGATCTTCATTAGACGTAAATAGGTTCAAAAGCATCCTTCCATCGGCTAATTTTAGCTCTACTCCAAATCTGGTAGGTGCTATGGCAGCGGCATCAGGATCCTGGGCGATTGACATAAGAACTACCCGAGATATTTTATCGCCAGTAGTCTGCACATACTCACGTTGTGGTTCGGGCAGCCAAAAAGTATCAATAACAAACCTGCTTACGTCTTTTAATTCAAATGGAATTTTTTTACCACGCTTTTCTTCAGGCTTACCAACGTAGGGTATAAGATCATATTTTCTGAATGGTTCAAACCACTCATCGACTTCAACTTCCGGAATATTTTGTGGCTTCTCGCCTGTTTCAGATAACTCCATACTAATACTCGCTTCTTCCTTCAAGTGCCCTGGTGAGTGTCACTTCGTCCGCGTATTCAATGTCCGCCCCTACCGGTAACCCGCGCCCGATTCTGGTAATTTTGACTCCCATAGAATCGGAGTTGACTTTTGAATTTTGATTTTTGAGTTGCTTCACTATATACATTGCCGTTGCCTCCCCTTCCATTGTAGGATTTGTCGCAATAATAATCTCTTTTATCTGTTCGCTGCCAACTGAACCCTGTACCCTTTTTATTAACTGAGGAATATAAATATCCTCAGGTCCAATTGAATTGAGTGGATCAACAACGCCATGCAATACGTGGTATACACCTTTGAATTTATCGGAACGCTCAAAAGCTATCACATCTAAAGCATCTTCAACGACACATACGGTTGCAGTGTCTCTTTCCGGATCAACACACACATCACAAAGCTCAGTCGTGCCAATATTAAAGCAGATAGAACACATTCTGGTATTTTTTTTAAGATTTGTTAATGCCTGGGCAAATCCATCAAGATCTGACTGAGGAACGTGAAGCAAGTAAAATCCTAGCCTTTGGGCCGACTTTGGTCCAATACCGGGGAGCGCCTCAAAACTTTCTATGACATTCTCTAACGCTTTTGGAATTTTCATCTGTAAATTATTGTTTCATTGTCGAATTGATTCATTGTTGAGATTTAACAATTGAACAATAGAGCAATGGAGCACTCAAACAGTAAGTAGTTCTTTTTCCTTCAACTTGCTAGTCTCGTCAATTTTTGCAATATACTCATCAGTAATTTTTTGCACTTCCTTTTCAAGTCGCTCTACGTCGTCCTCGGAAATGTGACCCTCTTTTTTGAGTTTTTCTATTTCATCTTTTGATTCTGCTCTGGCTTGGCGTATCATTATTTTTCCGTTTTCCGTTTTTTTATGGATAAGCTTCACAAATTCCTCACGTCTTTCCTGAGTCAAAGGAGGAATCGTTACTCTTATATTTGCTCCGTCAACAGCAAGACCAAGACCCATTTGGCTCTCAGAAATTCCCCTCTCGATATCCCCCAAAACCGACTGGTCAAAAGGAGTTATAAGAATTGTCTGGGCATCTTGAGTGTGAATTGTCGCAAGCTCCATGACCTTAAGTCTAGTTGATCCTCCATACGCATTAATTACGATATTTTCAACAAGCTGGGGATTTGCTTTTCCCGTCTTGACTGTTCCAAAGTCATCCTTTAATACCTCGTATGCCTTTTGCATACGGGTTTTTGTTTTTTGTGAAATTTGCCCATCCATAAGTACGCTTTAGAATACCAGAAATGCTTTGTATTGGCAATATAAAAGATATATAATTCAGCCTGATAACAAATAAAATGACAGGTCAAAACGAACAAGAACAAAATTTTATAGACACTTTAGGATTTGATCCGGTAACTGGTATGCGTATTGCAACTCCCATAGCTCCACGGCGAGACTCCTTCAATATCGTTGAAAGAACACTCGGCTTTACCCTAGATACCGGTGAAAGAATACCCGTAGATCTGGAAAGTGACGAAAAAACCGTGGAGGCTTTTGAGAGAAAGTTATCGCCAGGACTTGATTGGAGCGGCGCAAAATACTGGTTTGAAGGAAGTCTTCTTTTCGCTGCAATTGATAATAATTTTAAGGATGTGTCAAGACAGTATCATTATCTCAATCCCCATATCTCCCTGGGTCAGCAAAAATTTCTCCCCGAAAAAGTTGCCGTATTTGAAAAAAAAGGTGAATGGGGACAGCACAAACCCCCCAAGGACTATAGACTTTCCAGAATTGTTCTGACGGATTTTGAAAAAGTCCAAACGCAATCAGTTGAATTCTGGAAAGACAATACCGTTGAGATCACTCTTAAAGGAAATGACTGGGGCAACACGTCAATTTTTTACAGAGATGGAAAACTGACATATGCGTCTACTTCAAATGGCAATGACTACTTTGTAAAAAAAGGCTACGAAGATCAAAAAGCTACAACGTGTGAATTAACAGGTGTCATGACCAGATTTTACATCCCTAATTATCTTGATCATCCACTACCAACCGAAAAATTTATTTCCGACATAAGGCTTGAGCAAAATCCTTTTCTCGCCCCCGTATCTGCAGATCGATCTTGGGCCGAGGCTGATATTGTTGAGTCTTTTGGAATTAGATTGGGGTAATTTTACGGCAGTATACTTTTGCCCTGAATAAGTCTGCTTACATCAACAAGGGTTATAACCGCCATAAGTCCCAAAAGTAATACCAATCCAACTCCATGCGCATATGCCTCGTATTTAGGACTTACCTTTTTACGAAAAACTAGCTCAATTATCATAAAAAAGAACCGTCCCCCGTCAAGCGCCGGAATCGGCATGATATTAAGAACTGCTAAATTAAGCGACAATAAAGCCGTGAACCAAAGCACCGCAAACCACCCTGCCCGGACAGCCTCACCTGTCAACTGCGCAACACCAATGGGTCCCGCTACTCCTTCGGGCTTTATCCCCTGTGTCACAAGGTCTG
This sequence comes from Candidatus Levyibacteriota bacterium, assembly GCA_030645455.1. Taxonomy (GTDB): domain Bacteria; phylum Patescibacteriota; class Microgenomatia; order Levybacterales; family GWA1-39-11; genus JAUSNA01. Next base: position 6,288 of record JAUSNA010000071.1, read on the forward strand.
TCACCATCGTCCCAAGCCCGCCCAAAATGAGTCCCGAGAATTTCAAAGCCTCCACTGTTCCGTAAAAAGGCGCCTCCAACAAAGAGTATTTTTTGACTTCAATACTTGTGATGCTTACTCCCATTGCCCCCTGATCTTTTGGAGCATTTACTCTGGGGGTGAGACTCGTCGTTACTTCTTTTCCGTCCCTAAGAAGCGTTAGCACAACTACTTGACCAAGAAGTTTTTTTGTTTCGGTAACGAATGCTTTTGTATCTTTAATTTCAATTTGATTGATACTTACAACCTTATCTCCGTTTTGAATTCCTGCAGTTGCAGCAGGTGAACCGGCCACAACCTCACTAATAATTACCTTATCTGATGGTAATGGAACTCCTTGGGAAGCGAAAAGAAATGATATAAGAACAACGGCAAGCAAGAAATTCATGACAACCCCAGCTGTAACAACGCTCATCCTCTGCCACAAAGGTCTTGCATAAAATGCCCTACTTAAATCTTCATTATCCGAACTTTGAACCTTGAACTTTGAACCTTGAACTTTTATCTTCCCTCCTCCTGCACTATCTTCACCATACAGCTTCACAAAACCTCCCACGGGAAGCCAATTTATTGAATATACAGTTTCTCCAAACTTTTTACTAAAAGCCCTTGGTGGAAATCCTACTCCAAATTCTTCGACTTTAATACCAAATTTTTTAGCTAGAATAAAGTGTCCAAATTCGTGAATAAGAACCAGCACCGAGAGGATTATAATGAAAGAAAGAAGAGTTAAGAGCATTGAAAAATAATTATACTAGAATACTACCAAAAAAACTATAAAAGTCTGTGAGGAATTAGATCTCTGATCTTTTGAAGTCGCTTAATTTGATGTTTTCACCCAATTTTGCGATAGTTTCTTTTATGAGATCGTCAATTGTTTTTGACCCGTCTCTGATATATTCCTGCTTCAATAGGTCATCAATGGTTTTTGGATTCATAGCTGCTACCTGCATGGCTATTTCATGAGCCAAAGTTTTGAATTCATCTGTACGTGCGACGAAATCCGTTTCGCAGAGTAAAGACACCAAAACTCCAACTTTACCTGTTTGATGAACATATGATTCAACGAGTCCTTGACCTGTTTCTCGGTCAGACTTTTTGGCAGCTTTTTCAAACCCTTTTTTTCGAAGGATCTCGGTTGCTTTTTTGATATCTCCCCCTGCCTCTTCAAGAGCATTTTTACAATCCGCAAATCCAGCCTGCGTCTGCTCTCTTAATTCTTTAATTTGTTGTGCATTAATTGCCATATATTATTAATTTTCAGTTTCCAGTTCTCAGTTCACATTTAGTTTTCAATATGACAATGATCATTAACTGAAAATTGTGAATTGAGAATTGTAAACTATTCGCCTTTCTTTTCTGCTTCTTTATCAGCTTTTTTCTTGAGTTCTGCTGCTTCTTTTGCTGCTTTTTCAGCTGCAATAGCATCACTTTTTCCTTTTTCCCTTGATCCTTCTATCCACGCGTCTATTAAATAGGAAGTTATAAGCTTTATAGATCCCACTGCGTCATCATTTGCAGGAATTGAGAAATTCACCTCAGATGGATCGGCATTTGTGTCTGTAATGCCAATTGTTGTAAGTCCTACTCTTTCTGCTTCTCTGACTGCGGTATTTTCTCCATGTGTGTCGACTATAAAAACAGCATCTGGAGCTTGCTTGATGGTATATAGTCCACCATAGATATCTTTGAGTTTTATAAGATCCTTTTCAAAAAGTCCTACTTCTCTTTTCGTATAACCTCCGCGGTCCTCGGAAGTAACAATTTTCTCAAGGTCAACGAGTCTTTTAAAATTTTTCTTTACCTCTTCAAAGTTAGTAAAAATTCCACCTATCCAGCGGGAAATAATGTAATGTATCGTGTCTGGAGTAACAACTCTTGCGCGCTCAACCTCGTCTTTTACGATATTTTGTGCCTGTCTTTTGGTTCCAACAACAACCATGCTCCCGCCTTTTGAAGCAAGAGTCTTTACGTATTCGGCAGCCGCAATAAGTCCCTCCTGAGTTGCCTCAAGATTGATAATATTTACACCATTACGTGCTTCAAAAATATAACGGTTAGCCTTTGGATTTCGGCGGTTCACCTGATGTCCAAAATGACATCCGGCTTCCAATAATTCTTCTAGTGTAATTTGTCTCATATTCCTTTTTACCGCTGCTTCGGGGGCGTTTTCAGCCAGGAAGTAATCCAAAGCATGTGTAATGAAGCTAATTATATAGAATCGAGCAGAAAGAATCAAGTATCAAGAGTATGGAGGCATATAAATTGTAATACTTGATACTTAATACTAAATACTTAATACTATTTATATGGCTAACAATCGTCGTCGTGCCGCTGGAGGAGGTTTTGGATTTTCCACATCAAGCCTTACCGGTCCCGGAACAGTATTTACTCTTGCTTTTATCGCACTCGCAATAGGCATGGGTGTACTTCTTACCCGTGGCTTTACCCCTGCAGATGTTTTGACAGAACCCGAGAATAAAGATACAGAGGTAGAACTAGTGCTTGAGACCCCAATTCCTGGACAAAGAGGGCTACAATTAAAGACCTTGAAATTCAAAGAATGCGGCAACACGGTAACAATCGATATGTTGCTTGACAGGTCAGGGTCTATGCGCAATATCACTCCTTCCGGCATAAGAAAAATTGATAGGCTCAAGGAGGCAGTCCTAGAGCTGACCTCGAAAGCCAAAGACACATCAATAGTTGGCATTCAGTCATTTGACAGCATGTCCATCACAAATGACGTTCCTGTTTCGTACTTTAAAGATGTCAAGTCGATTATTCCGGGGAAAATTTCGGCACTAAGCCCCGGTCAAAACACTCCCACTCATGATGCACTCATATATTCTTATAATATATTGAAAGAAGCTGTGCCTAAATTCCCTGATAGAAAATTCAATTTTATATTTATTTCTGATGGAGCTCCTTGTCCCGGCATTGATTGCCCCGGAAATATTACTCCAAGCACTCCGGATCAGGACCCAAGACTCTATACACCCAATCCCGCCGATGAAATAAAAAAGCTCGGGGTAAATGTGTATTCTCTTGGCATCTATGAAGCAGGTCAGAAAAATTTACCGTTTCTCTCTGATCTTTTGAAAAGTATCGCAAGCACACCATCCAACTACTATGCAGCTACAAGCGCTGATGACACCAAGAGACTTCTTACGCAAATTAGCAACAAAATCTGCAACGAAGAACTCACCCCAACCCCATAGGTACAATCATCAAGATACTGTATTAGTTTGAATTATTGAAAATTTTGACTAAAGTGATATTCTTAATATCCAAATGAAAAAAACAAGAACAGTCGGACAGAAAGACAGACTCGTAACCGAAGCCTATCTTGATCAAAAACTTGAAGGATTTGCCACAAAAGATGACCTGAAGAACTTTGCTACAAAGGATGATCTGAAGAACTTTGCTACAAAGGATGATCTTGAGAAAGGCTTAAACGAAATCAACGAGGATATTTCCAAACTATTTTATGAGAAAATAGACAAAATTCAGGAAAGTCAGGATAAACTGCTTAAGAAATTTGAAACTTGGGAGCAAGAAAATGAGATTGGGGCAAATCAAATACGTGAATTAAGGGTTGATGTTGATGACCACGGAGAGATTAGTAAAACTCGAATCAATAAATTAACTCCATTCCATTAGCCATTAGCCATTAGCCATTAGCCATTAATTATTCTATACTGGAAATATGCTCAGATTTTTTCTGTTGTTTCAAAAGAAGTTTTTTCACCATTCATCATTTATCATTTATCATTTATCCGCTGCTTCGCAGCGAGGCATGTCATCTGTCTATATTATTATATTTGTCATTATTCTCACCTTTGCCATCATGCTCTCGGGGGGTGGTGGCTCACTCTTTACAGGCAATATCGCCTCACCCGTCTCCCCAACTCCAACAACCGACCCAACCGCGCCAACGGCAGGACCAACGGGTTCAACAATCACCCCTTCATCTTCAGGCGTTTGGAATATCACAGGTGTATTTAAAGGCTGCAATATCGATGGTTTTCCAAAAGCGGATATTTTTTCGGAGGGGCCTACAAATGGATACATCAAGCTGTCCGTTGAAGATGCTGGTGGATACAAACAAATAGCCACTGCATCATTTCTTGCACCAAGAAGCACCAATAAAGCAACGCTTCTAAAATCACTTAACTTCAGCACCAAACCATGGCGAGTCGAATTATATTCCGGAGGGAGTATAAGTGGTGAAAGTTGGTCGGGAGGGACACTACAAAAAGCTTACATCGGAGCACCGACAGGATGCTAGCTGGATTGACATTTATATTTTGAAGTAATACATTTAAATAAATATAATTTACGCATAGATGGCACATTCAACAAATAACAACAAGCTTATTCTACTATTTAACATCCTTTTTAACGCATTCGTTTTTACTTTTTTTACTGTTTTTTTTACTTCTATAATTCTACATGCAAAAAATGCTGATGCAGCGCTCGATCCTCAATACTACAAGCTTGTTGGTGATACAAAATCCGATCATTGCGACGGACAAATTCTAGTAGATAGCGGTAGTAAGACGGTCCTTGACTGCACAACGATTGCTGGTGCAACATGCAACGAACTGGATGACGGCTCAGGGCAAGCATCATGCGTGATTAATTGTAAAAGCAAAAGTAAGTCGTCCTGCTCTAACGGCGGCCACTGCAAACTTTACGACGCTGGAGATCGAGAAGATAGTAGATGTGTAGTCGACAATGGAGCGCTTACAGTAAGTTGTGGAAGAAGCAGCGCTAGTGGAAATCCTGAACAATTCTGCTACAGCGATCAGTGTTGCATTCAAACTGGTGCAACTGGAGATAATGCCGATTTCTGCAAATCTCTTACTGACGACCGGTCCTCCCCTACTTGCGCGGAGCAAAGAATTACCCCTCCCGCCACTTCAAGCAAAATTTGCGAAGAGTACGAAAGCAACAGAGGAAGCCAAAATTACTATGGAGAGTGCAGTTATTCAATCTGTGAAAATATAGGGCATCGGGAACTCAAGGACTACAGCGCATCATGCACAGGAATCGGTGGCGGTACTTCTAAAGGATTTTACTGCTGTGAGGTAAAACTGCTAGTAGACCCCGAGCCCACTCTCAAGCCGGGAACTAGTACATCTCCAGCGCCTACTCACGCAACACCACCCTCAACAATTAAAGGCTGGTGTGCTGATGGCAGTAGAAATATTACGGATGCAAGCAAGCAAAGTGTCAACGGTGCAACTGCCGCAACGTGCAATATTGACAGCTCACCATACGTAGGTACGTACGGCGATGGAAGCACTGCTGGCCCAACATCCTATTGTCACTCAAAAGCAGGAAGCCCAAATGATTTCTTCTACAAATGCCCAGATGCAAGTACGCCTCTTATTCCTGGTTATTGCTCTAACTCGACAAAAACAAGTACTGGCTCCCCAGTTAACAATGGTTGCGGAGCATGGAACGATGTAAAGAATTCTATATCCTATGAATCAACATATAATACCTGGTGCCATGACAACTATGGCAAAAATGACAGCCAGTCCGACTTCTTCTATAAATGTCCCGCCGCAACACCCACACCAACACCTACTATAACAGGCATACCCCCAACACCAACTGGAGGTGCTGCTCCCGCCGCTGGTACGTGCCAGCCCGGAAATCCGGTTGAAACATGCTTATGCCCCGGAACAGGAAATTGTAGCGCCTCCACCGGAGGGCCTGCCTATACAAATTGGGGTTGTTTCACTTATAGTGGTGACGCCCGCTGTTGCCCAAATGATAGGCGATACGCATGCTCCGATGGAACTTGTAAAGTTAATCTGGTAGCATGCAATGCAAGCATTCCAACAGTTACCCCTAATCCCGCAACGACAGGATGCGCTCCGGCAAATCCTAGCGCTCCAACTACAGGATATGAATGTTCCTCAACAACTTATGCTGGATGCTTGGGGGGTAAAACATGTAAAAGTGAGGTCAATTCAAAGACAGGCTGTATGTGCACGGGATCGGGACCGACTGCAACACCAACCACTGGAGCAACTCCTGCACCTGCAGTGTCTACCGCAACTCCCGTTCTGGGTCCAATTAATGTCTGCGATAGAGAAATTACGCCTACCAATCCTTGCAGAAAAGCAGATGGTACGGTTGGCTCATACTACTGGGATAGCACCAAAGATCCCGGTCAATGTGAAACTGATCCATGGACATACAAATATAATTGCAGATAATTCTAATTTTTTGTAAGGTCCAATATTGCTAGAAATAATGTTTTAATTTAAATATGGAAAACGAAGAAAAAATACAACCAATTGAAAATGAGGTTACCAAGCCGACACTCGTAAATAAGCTAAAAAATAAGAAACTGCTTATACCACTCGTTGCCTTATTTATTGTATTGCTTGTAGGTTTTCTAGTAGTAATAAGTGCTCCAAAGGTAATAAAGCCTACACAAAATACTTCCACCACAACTGCCACTGCAAGGCTTTCATTTCTTTCCGATTCGGTAAATCTTACAACTCCAACGGGTGAGCGCACAATTGACTTTATTCTAGAGAGCGCGACAACCCCACTTTCAGGACTTTTACTTTACCTTGAATATGATCCCCAATACGTTCAAATAAAGAAATTCTCACTTAATAATTTCGAGGGTTCCTTTTTTGGAAGTTATGCTCAGCTTGTTCAATTGGGAATAGAACAACCACCCGGCAAAACAACAGTGTCATTAGTTCTTCCAAAAGAAGTATCTGAAAAAACAGGGAAGGGAAGCATTGGAACTTTTACATTCTCTGTGAAAAATCTCCAACCGGGAGCCTCAACAACAATTACAGTTTCCCCAAATTCTGCACTCATCAACCGCAGCAATGCAAAAGTGGCCCCCATGACAAAATCATTACTCATAACTCGGGAAGAAAAGTAGTGTAAAAATTACCGTTAATAATTACATTACATCATGCCTAATGAGATGTCGGAACAGAAATATCCTAGAAATAAAATTCTCTAAATAGTTATTTAATACTCAGGAGCATGTCGGAGAAGATCTGCTCAGCCACTTGATCAAAATTCTCATCCTGATAAGTATCAATAAAGCGAATTACAGTATCTCCTTTTGTGATCAAAACAACTTTTTGGCGTAACGTCCCACCCAATATTCCGGCGAATTCAACCATTGGCCCAACCGGATGGGTACCTGTACTTTTGGTAAACATCGAATTTTCATACGGAAGGGAAAGCTCGGAAAGCCTACCCCCCGAATTTTCAAAAACTACAACTTCAATAACTGCACTACTTGCCGAATCAGTAAATTTTACAGAACTGAGAGCGCTCGCAGTATTGAGGATTGCCAATGTATAGCTTTCCGGATAAGAAAGATCGTAATAATTTGTTTTGTGTGAATAATATTTCTCACGACCTTCTCGGATTCTATTTATCCGCGTCTCAGATTGGGTCGTTTTTGATGAATCTTTTTTCTTTTGCGTTTCGTTTGCTTCCTTATCAATATCGGCAAAAGAAACAATTACAAATAGAAGAAATAGTACGGATACCCCCACCAAAACCCCTGCTACCTTCTTCCACCCGTACTTTGAAATTAATTCATCCATCCCAAATAGTGTGGCAAAAAATAACTGATGTGTCAATTAACCCTAGCACTTGAGAAACTCCTCATAAAACGGTTAAATAAAGGTATGAGAAAAAGAAAAAAACTATCCCGCGGTGGTATATGGCCGCCTCTTCTATTTATTGGTCTACTGCTTTCTGCTTCCTATGTACTGTCAACAACACTTGATCTCAAATCGGCCACAGACACAACCGAAAGCTACATTATCCAGAAAGAAACTAATTATTCTCAAAAAGAAAATGTTCAGCTAGGAACGTTAGACCTGGTTCAAAATACGCCCACTCCCGTTGTTCCAACTCCTGCTGCCGATGTCTGCAACCACGATATGTTCAAAAAATCCGACCCATTAAAATGCTTTTGCACAGGCGCATGGCTTATTCACTGCGAAGGAGATGTTTGTAAAGAGATCAACTATAGCAAATCCGGCGCCGGGACATCTTACACATGCAAGGAAGTTGATGCTGCGGGTTGGTGTAAATTATTTGCTAAAGAAGGGGATGGATGGTACTGCATAGGCAAACCGGTTATTTATCTCTATCCTGAAGTGCCGACACTTGTTAACGTGGCTGTTGCTACAGAAGGTGAAGTCTTTGTAAGTGACCCACCCATCACATATACAACGACCGATATGACAAAAGGTGGCTGGAAAAATGTTCTGGCCCTTCCCGGTGGAACGCTTTTGCATCAAGGCAAAACGTACCGTGAATTATTTTACGAATCAATAACAAAAGACGTCAAGCGCCCTCAAAAAGGAATTGTAATTGAGAAAACAACACTTGAAAAAGACTTGCTGACATTTATTACGCAACTCGGTCTCACAAAAAATGATGAGCAGCAGGAATTTTTAGATTGGTGGGTTCCACAACTCAAGAACCTATCATCAGAAAAGCTTTTTGTTTCAATTTTGGAAAAGGATGAAAAGAAAAGGCTTGACCAGGTATTTATTAACCCTCAACCTGATACATTTATAGAATTTATCGTATATTTTTCCCCGCTTGCTGAAAATGAAACGGTTGAACCACTCATTCTACCCCCTACGCCAAAACGCATTGGCTTCACCGCCATAGAATGGGGAGGAGTTATTGGAGATTAGAATTAAGATATAAGAATAAAGTATTAAGCAGTAGGTTTTTTCAAAAAATTAATTCTACTCTCTAAACTTAATTCATAATTCTTGACTCATGATTCTTAATTCTTGATTCTTGATTCCTGCTACCAACTACTTGCTACCAACTACTTGCTACTTTATACTAATCCCATGTTGTCCCAAAAAGATCCGGAAGTATACGCAATTCTTCAAAAAGAAGACAAAAGACAAAGAGATACTTTGACTCTAATTCCCTCAGAAAATTATAGTTCTCTTGAGGTGCGTGCAACTTTATCATCCGTTTTTACAAATAAATATTCCGAAGGCTATCCCAAAAAAAGATACTACCAGGGAAATGCCAATGCAGATGATATTGAGCTTTTGGCTATTGCGCGGGCAAAAAAATTATTTAACGTAGTCCATGTTAATGTCCAACCCTACTCTGGGTCTCCTGCAAATACTGCAGTCTACTTTGCGCTCTTAAAACCTCTGGAAGACAAAATTATGGGGCTTGCTCTCTCCTCAGGAGGCCACCTAACGCATGGGTCTCCGGTCAGCTTTTCGGGAAAGTATTTCAAAACGATAAGCTTTCCGGTTACAAAAGACGGAGTACTTGACTACGATGCTATTGAAAAATTGGCCATAACTGAAAAGCCAAAAATAATTGTTTGCGGATTTACCGCCTACCCCCGGATCATTGATTTTGAAAGATTTGGAAAAATTGCAGATAAAGTAGATGCCTATCTACTCGCCGATATCTCACATATTGCAGGACTTATCGCAGGAGGCGCGCACCCCTCACCCGCAAAACATGCTCATATCATAATGACTACAACTCATAAGTCTTTGCGTGGTCCCCGTGGCGCGATGCTTATGATAACTCAAAAAGGGATCGAAAAAGACCCTGAACTACCGGCAAAAATTGACAAAGCAGTATTTCCGGGTCTTCAGGGCGGACCACATGACAACCAAACTGCAGCAATTGCAGTAGCCCTTCACGAAGCCACAACTATTGAGTTTGGAAAATACGCAAAGCAAATAGTAGCAAATGCAAAAGCATTAAGTCAGGAATTGCTCAATTACGGATTCAAACTCACAACAAATGGAACGGAAAATCATTTAATAGTAATTGATACAATGTCAAAAAATGTTAATGGGGCGCTCGCCGCCTACGCTCTAGAACTGGCCGGAATAATTACAAATAAAAATACTATTCCATATGACACTCTACCACCTTTCTACCCGTCGGGTGTCAGAATAGGTACACCGGGTGCCACAACCCGCGGAATGCGCGAAAAAGATATGGTGATGCTCGCCAAATGGATCAATGAAGTAATCGTTGAATGCAAAGGAAATGGATTCGACAAGCTCACCACCAAAGAGGAACGGGGACCATTTTTCAAACAATTTAAAAAAGATATATCAGAAAATAAAACAATAAAAAAAATTGCGCTTGAAGTAAAAAAATACCTGAAAGACTTCCCCATGCCATAAGTTATTTTCAGATAAAAAGTGTGCTAGACTAATTTTAGTCACTTTGTAGAGATAAATGCATTTATTTTGGGAAATTCCTCGCATATTATTCTTCCATTCTTTTAAAAGAACTTTTTCTATCTTGGGTACCCTGATTATCATTACCTCACTCCCAATATCTCTAATCTTGATAAAACAACAACAGGACATAAGACAAAATGCAGCACTTGAAATAGGTCATTTTGATTCTCTTTCTACCTCTAATCAAATCTGCGGTGAAGATATTCGTACGTTTCCATTTTATGATGGTGATATGAAACGAGCTTTTGTATTTATTGATGAATCTCACCTATTTGATGAAGGGAATTCTATTGATCCCCTCACCGGTAAGGGTGGCGTTGATCTAGACATAGTATATAGAGATATTGCAAAAGCAAAGCTTAAAATTCTTCGTGAAGAACATCTCAAATACGTTGGGATGGGAAATATACTTAATACGTTACCGGTTATTGCAACCACTCAAGCAAATGGTAGATATTATTTAACAACAATTGCTGGTCATTACCAAGAATTTTCATCCCAGACCGAAATGGATATGTTTGAAAATAGTGCTAAGCAGAATTTCGAACAAAGTCTATCACTAAGAACTTTAATAAAGGAAACACAGCTTCAAAATACTTTTGACCAGCTTGATAATTTAATTAACAATGGCGGAAGCATTGCCGATATAAATAGTCAATTATCTGATTACTCAAAAGCTCTTCAAAAAATTTCTGTTCAACTTGAAGACTTCTTAAGAGTGGCCGACACATCATATCTTTTTAGAATTGACCCACTCGGGGACGGTTCATACAGAATGCTTTATGTTATTGACTCAAGCAAACCATTCACTAAAATCACGCTGGAAGAGTATAAGATAAATGCAAAGGGAGTCCTTGCAAATCTTCGCGAAAGACATATTGAGGCTAGAAACATAGGGCAAATTTTTGATGGAATGGAAAGGTCTTTGACATTAACTAAATCTGGAAGATTTTTGCAAGTGATAAAAAATACTGTATTATCTGCAAATAAATGGGACTATATCGCTGGTTACGCCTTTGACGAGAGCAACAAAATGCCTCTTGCACCTGGACAATCAAAATTCTTTTATGGGTGCAGTCAAGACAAAACTCATGCAATAGAAGTACACGCCTATAAAGAAGGTCGTAGCATAGCTGTCCAAAAGAAAGATGCACCTACCGGATCTGTATGCATCACAAATAATAATGGTTGCGCAACTTTTGGGGATCTTACGACAACCACGAAAAATTATGCTTTCAGATATATTTGCGACCTTGATAACAAGAATGAATATAGTAGAGTATCAAATTTTACAACTGAGATTGAATATTTGACTTGCCCTGCAACAAAGGTATGCATTCCCGTAGGTGACCAATATAGTGGAAGCATCAGTTGTAATTCAACCCTTAAATCTTGCAATGAAGTGCACGGTCTCGGAACATTTTCATGCAAAAGGTCAACTGACTGCGCATATCCAAATGTCTCATTTAACGCAGCAGAAACAGTATGCTCTGAATTTCCCGACTACGTCTGCTGCGATACTCGCAACAGTATTCCTACACCCACCCCGCTGCAAACCTGTGAAACAACGCATGGGTCTACCTTTCACTGTGAAACAAACATATATAACTGCCCATCAGGTAATTCAAAATCAGCTGCTAATACATCTTGTGCGTCTGCCGGAATTACCGCATATTGTTGCGGAACAAACTCAACGTCTGTCAACCCAACCACTGCGCTACTACCAACCCCTACTCCTGGATTGCCTTCTGTTGCAACTATTACTGCATTTACTTGTCAAGATCGGTTAGATCCATCTGGCGTAAGATTTGGCTGGACTCGTCAACAGTCAGGATTGAATTATGAAGTAAGTTGGGGTGTAAATGGTGCATATACAGAAACTCAAACCTATGGAGAAACAAGCGAAACGGAAATGATCTATGGATTTACCCCTGGAATTGTTAATTTTAAGATACGTGCATACTTGGGAAGCAATACGGGACCATATTCCTACAGCACAGTTGAGGTTAAAAGTAGTTGTGACACAGCTCTAAGCTCCAGTAGAGAAAGTCAAATGGGGCGAACTTCTAATCCTTCGCCCACTAGTGCGCCCGCAAAAAGCGGCGGCTCATGTTTTGTTTGCGGAGGAGGCGGATGCTGTCCAGCTTGCGCAGCATGTATCGATCTTGCGGGAGCAACCGGAGGGAAATTTTGCGATATGAGTACCTGCGCAGGAGGTGATGGCGGGGCACCTTCCGCTCCAACCACTCCATGCGATAACGGTAGTGGCCCAACCGAAGGGAAGTCCTGCAACCTAGGTGCTGGCATGTGTTCTACTACTGAACAATGCAACTATGGGTTTGGTGGGGGTTCTGTATTTTGTTGTCCATATGGTACCAATTATTGTCCCGGAGTAGGATGCACTACTTATACAAATTGTTCGAGTTGTGGCAAAATTCCAACACCAGTACCACAACAACCAGTTGTGGTTTACGCACAACCAACAGCCACTCCCACTAAAACAGCCCAAATAGCCAACACTTATGTTGCATGTAATGGCACCTTAACGGTCAAAGGCAAAAGTCGGGCTTGTCATTCAAATTCCGGCTCCGGCTACACCTCAGTAACATATACATGTCCTGATGGACTTAGAGGAATCCTAAATGATTCGGGCTGCGCAAGCGAAAACACTTTTAGGACTGTAGCACTTAACAAATGCGTAGGTCATATGATTTGCGGTGCCTTAGTAACTGCTACCCCTGTTCCACCAACACCCACCATTACATCTGATAATCCGTTTTACTGCATATTGCTACCAAACCTATGCCCAAGACAACAGCTTTCTGTTTCACTAACACCAACTCTGACAACAACGCCAACACTTACACCATTTTGCAATCCTGATAAAACTACTGGGTCAATCAGTATTGTCAACAACCTTGATTTTATCTGGTGGATCGCAGAGTTAACGGGAAACAAACAGACTAAAGAAGCAGACTGCAAGAATGATCAAGTTATTGATATTTTTGACTTTAATAAATTACGTGATATACGTTACTTTAATAAACACTAAAGCAAAGCTACCCTATAGACTTCCCCCTTCCCTAATACTTCATTCTGTCCTCTTTTTCTTTCCTGACTTATTATTGACTTTCTTAACAAGAATAGTACAATTTAATCTATTAATGGCTACCCCCAACAATAGCACAGTTACTCCCTCCTCATTTATCAGTCTCTTTCTACGAGCAAATGAGTCAAAAGAAATACCCCGCACGGGTTGGGGAATGCATGGAATTCACGATCCCGAAAGCGTCGCGGAACACACATACAGCTTGAGCTTTTTGACTCTTCAGCTCTCCCCTATTCTTTCAGACAGACTCAACTACCCGCTCAATGTAAATAAATTAGTCAAGATGGCTATACTTCACGATTTTGGGGAGATAGAAACAGGAGACATCGTAGTATCGCGCGGTTCCAAAATTGATCTTCAACTGCGGACCGTCAAAGAAGAACGGGAAAAAAGGGGAATTAAAAAATTATTCAAAGAAACGGATAAATCAAATCTAGCTGTCAACCTTTTCTCGGAAATGATTGAGCGCGAAACTCTTGAGACAAAAATTTTCTGGCAACTTGATAAGCTGGATATGGCAATTCAGGCCTTATATTACGAGCAAAAAGAAGGAAAGGATCTTTCCGAATTCTTTGAAAATGCAAAGGCACACATATCTGACGAATTTCTTTTGGAGTTACTTACCGAAGTCACCAGCCGCCGCCCAAAAAAATAACCCCCTATCTTCCCCGTTGACCCCGATTTAATCAGGGTTGACAGCCTCTATAAAGTTGACTAGTATAAATGGAGCAGGTGTTTTCTATGGTGAAGAATTTATTCCGTAAGCTTTTCTTACACTCAGTAAAAAGAACTTTTTTTGTAATAGGTGGCCTAATAGTCATGCTCTCCATACCTGTAACCCTCGTTCTCTCCCAGCAGCAGCAGGATATCCGTCAGCAAGCCTCAGGAGGCTGCACATATAAGTTTATTTCCGGTGTTGGCTTTCTCTGTGTTGCTAATGAGGGAGCAAGTTCGGATCCTATTGAATCTCCACCCCATGTCCCTGACAATATGAGTGTCACTGACGGGAATACAACATATGTCGGTCAAGGGGGATACGAAATGCCGGAAACAACTATTGTATTAGGTAGGGGCGTTACACCAACTCTTGCTCCCACTGCTACGGCAACAATTGCTCCCAGTCCCCAACAAAGCCCCACAGTTACCCCCAAAGCTACTCCGACAGGTGGTAGTACCTGCGGGCAATCAACTTGCAGTGGTTCTACCCCAAATTGCATTAATGACTATTACAGCGGTGTGGGAAAATGTTGTCCCACTAGTAGTGTCTACGCATGCAATGGGAAATGCCAAATAGATAAATGTACTACCCAGACTCAAACTACTGATCCCAACCAAAAGCATGGTGCAATTCACCATATTTCGTGCCAAAATCGTAAGGCGTTTACAGACCGTGTGAGAATAATTATGAACTACCTGGACGACTCACTAAAGGCTTGCAGTGGCAATCCAGTTTCAACAAGCTATTTCCAATCCCTCCCGATCACTACTTATCCGAATCCAACTGCTGACTCAAATAATATTAATTGCAAACCTACAAAAGTTTCCTACTACTATGAAGGTCTACCATCAGGAAGTCTGTATAAGCCTACTCATTATGTAAATGCTAATGGATCTACTATTACACTGTCTTCAGACCTTGTGAATAAAACAGCAATAATCCCTTTATCAGCCATGGATATCAACAATCCTGTAAACTTGTATATTACTGCACCAGATACAGCATGCGCACCTACAGCGGCAGGACAACCACTTGACGGAGGACAACCAGCTGCAGGTGACAATACAGGCATCGTTGATCCTGCCGACCAGAATAACACCAACAACAATACGAATACGCAAAACCCCACCTGTGATCCTGACAAAACATCCGCTTCACTGAATAAAATCGATAATGCAGATTTTGTTTTTTGGCTGGCTGAATTTCTTGGAACCAAAACTTCAAAAGGTGCAGATTGCAAAAGCGATCAAATAATTGATATATTTGACTTTAATATGCTAAGGGATATGCGCAAAACAAATGGATGGCAATAATAATATGATTGGATTTTTTGAA
Source organism: Candidatus Levyibacteriota bacterium (assembly GCA_030645455.1). GTDB lineage: Bacteria > Patescibacteriota > Microgenomatia > Levybacterales > GWA1-39-11 > JAUSNA01. The sequence continues at coordinate 21,754 of JAUSNA010000071.1, forward strand.
AAGATATCAGCGTTATTCAAAACGCATAAAAAACATTTTGTTATGGCTGGAATTGCCGTGCTTGCTCTCTCAATTCCAATTATCATTTCTCAAGTTCTAAAAAGTCAGGATAACAGGCAGAGAGCTGCAGCAGGGGATCCTGTAACTCTTTCTTTTTCACCCTCTTCCGGGCAGAAAAGTATTGGCGACGAATTTGACGTTACACTAAATATAAATACTAATACAAATGATGTTTCTGCAATTGACGGGTATCTCAAATATTACGATAATATTTTGCAATTACAATCTGTTACACCCGGTTCACCATATACTAAAGTTGATATAGCTCCAATAAGCTACGGAGAGAATGACGGAAACATTCATGTGGGAGTCCAGCGCATCATCTTATATAACGATACTCAACAAGCGGTTACTGGCGATACAAAAACCCTGGTAACCCTAAGATTCAAAGCTCTTGCCAATGGAGCTGGACCAATAGGATTTGGGGCAGACCCAAGAGACAGCGCGAAATCTCTTAAAATTTCAGCATCGGGATTCTCAGGTAATGTACCTGTAACTAATACCTCTCTTCCGCTGATGGCAAATTTCACAGTCGGAACAGTAACCGGCGACCCTCCGCCAGCAGATGGCAAAACCCCGCTTTCACTAAAAACAGATTATGTGAATCTCACAGCAGATGATTTCGCAATAAAAGTGAATGGTACTGCTTTTAAAACACCTGCAACATTTACAAAAACCGCATCTGACCCGGGAGCAGACAAAGGACTTTATACCACTCTTGAAGCTGAATGGAAGCAAGATACTATTGAGATGCGGATGAACATGGATTTCAAGTATGATGGTACAGTCTGGTACGTGGTAGAATTACGAACTTACGATGGAAAAACACCGGGTGAGTGGATCTACTATGCAACAACGAATAGCCAGGGGAATATCGTGCAACACGCGCTAACTCAAACATTTATTAATGCCGGAGTTACAACATTCAAACCGAAAGTTGGAACAGCTGATAATTCTATCAGCTTTGAGAATTTACATCTTCAAGCATTCTTAAAGTCAGGCACGAGACCATCTCCCACCATCACTACTGCCATCAGCCCTTCGCCCGCCCCCACCACTGTTCCTGTCAATGTGTGCACGGCTTCAAAGTACAGAGCTGAAGACTGCGTATGTACCGAAGCCACCCAATGCAGAAGCGGTGTATGTACAGGCGGAAAATGTGCCAAGAGTCCAAAAGACACTGTGCCGGAAGGATCTACAGGACTAAAGCTCTCAATTAAAATCCCCCTAATTGGGGAAAGAACCGCTACGGTTGACAACAATCCTTTACCAAAGAATAGCTCGAGAATAGTAAGTGTAGACATTAAAGACAGGAATAATGCCCCTGTAGCTGTAGACTCAAGTAACAACGCGCGAAAAGTTTCGCTGCATTTTGACGGAACAAATTATAATTTTGAAGGACAAATCAACCTTGGTACAACCCTTGAAACAGGAGACTATTTAGTCAAACTTTCCACCGACAACTCATTATACAAACTACTACCGGGAATTATTACCATAACAAAAGGAAGAGTCGACAATCCAACAGCTACAATAAAGCTTGTTACAGGAGATCTCAATCAAGATAATAAGCTTAGTATAAGTGATTGGACAAATATGATAGCCTGCAATGAAAATAAGCCAGCTTGCACCGCCGATATCAAAGCCCTTGCAGACCTTAATGATAACGGAGAGATTGATGCACTTGACGTAACCATGCTGCAAATAGGATTTGGGACGCGCAACGGAGACTAAGCGCCATGCGCAATAATTGATGATTGATGATAAATGATTAAAAAGGATACAATGAATTACTTAGCCATTAGCCATTGACCATTAGCTATTAAACGTATGCCTAGAAAAACAACAATTTTAATTGTCATTCTTGCCGTAATAACAGGAATACTTATTTTTCTCGCCGTCAGAAATGACACGACTCAAAATACTTTCAAAACATCAACAGATACCACTCCGGCAACTCCAACAACAACGCAGCCGTATGCAACACTTGCATTTGGTACTGATATTCTTGACCTGACGGCCCTACCCACTACTCAAATTGTAGATGTCGTCGTAGATACGGATAACAAGCCTATTGCCGGAATCCAAGTTGAACTTTCGTATGATCCCAAAGTATTTACCAATGTCCGTCTGCTTCCTGCAGCAAATCCTTTTTTTGGACCCAATGCTGCAGTTTTAATTAATTCCGTTGATCCTACGCAAGGCAGAGTTTCATATGCTGTAGGAATCCAAGATGGAAATGAAAAAATTGGCAAAGGAACAGTTGTAAGGCTCGGTTTTACCGCAAATAAATTTGCGGGCGTAGCTAGCTCCGCCATCACTTTTCTCTCTAAATCGGCTGTAACTAGCCTGAGCGTGCCCGATTCTATCCTGAAAAACTTTACTCCATTGCAGGTTATACTTACAAAACCAACCACACCTCCTAACCCTTGATTTATTGGTACATAATACGCAATACTAAGATTTACCATGGCAGAAATCCCACAAAATTCATTTCAAGGGCCTCTAGCCCCAAAATTTGGGTTGAACGATAATATGAGAAACCCAATACCGGGTGGACCAAAAATTCCTTCGTCTCGGGGAAAAAATATCTCTCATTTACTGCCTGTGGGTGCTCTTGGTCTCGCTCTACTTATCCTCCCCCTTACTATCCAACAGCTTTCCCAGCAACAAGATGTCAGACAGCAGGCTTCCCAGCCGACTCCAACAATTATAGTGCCTACCAAAGCAACACCTACACCATCCAATATTGAGAGTCTTGTTCCACCGGTATCTACCACCTCGGGAACAACGGAATAAGAATTATTTTTGCCGCAGGACTTTCTTAAAGAATTTTTCAGCCAAATCATTTGCAACCATTGTGGTTATGGGTTTTGTTTGTTCGTGAACGTGTCCCACAACACCTTTGAGCAATTTAGCACTAAATTTTAGATCTTTTGTTGGTACGTAATTTTCTTTCATATGCAAATATAATACACCCTAAAACATGCTTGAGCATGAGAGGAAAATAACAATAACGTAACAAAAGATTTTGAGGAAGATTTTTTTTGAGGCGCGGAAGGTTGAGCATAGCGAAATCCCCTTGTGGGAGAATCTAGACGAAGTCAAAAGTGTCTCTTGAGTGGCAAAACAGAAGTTCTGAGCCTTGGTTGTTTTTCTTGAGGCGCGGAAGGGAATCGAACCCTCGCATAAAAGTTTTGCAGACTCCCGCGTTACCACTTCGCCACCGCGCCTTATCTAAAACCTGATATACGAGTTTATCAAAATTTGAG
>JAUSNA010000043.1 GCA_030645455.1 Candidatus Levyibacteriota bacterium
TTCTATTACCAATTCATTCGGTGTTCCGTCCAGGAAACCCGAAATTTGGCATGAAGATGTAAAAAAAGCGATTTCCTACACCGGTAAAGGTCAGGTAATGATACTAAGTTTCATGGGAACCGTTAAAAAAGACCAAACACAAAAAGAGTTTATAGAGGATTTTGTACTTGCTGCAAAACTTGCAAACCAAACAGGAGCAAAGATCCTGGAAGCAAATCTTTCTTGTCCAAATATTGGCGACGAAGGGTTGGTGTGCTACAACCTTGAAGTTACTCAAAAGGTCACAAAAGGGATAAGAAAAGTAATCGGAAGTACCCCACTCGTCTTAAAAATAGGGTATTACAAGAACGACAAAGATCTTGAAAAACTATCTGCAATTGCCAACGAATATGCAAACGACGTTGCAGGTATTAACACTCTTCAGGCAGAAGTTGTTGATAAAAATGGGCAACAGGCACTTCCGGGCCCAAACAGGTTAAAAAGCGGCGTATGTGGTTACGGCATTAAATGGGCGGGAGTAGATACTGTAAAAAGATTAAAAAAAATTAAAGACAAAAGGAATTATAAATTTAGCATCACGGGAGTCGGTGGTGTGCAAACAGCAAATGATTACCTTGAGTACAAAAAAGCGGGTGCTGATTGTGTTATGAGCGCAACAGGAGCGATGTGGAATCCCTCTTTGGCTCAACAAATAAAGAAGTTAATTTAACAAAAACCTTAGATTTTCGTAATTTTTTCGGCAGGACAAATCCAAATCTGAATAGTCCTTTGTCTTATCGGATTTTTACCCTTTCCGTCTCTTCCGTCAAATTCAAAAGCTGCAACTTGTTGATATTTACCCAGCTCAAGCTTACCTTCTAAAATTGGCACGACTACGTTAGGATGGGAAAATGTCAAAGCCCGAATATGTGCAGCGGCGTTATAGTCCTCATCAATTTCATTGCAATACGGATTATCCTGGCATCTGTGCTTGTAATCGGTTGTTGGATGTTTGTAGTCAGAGGAAACTTTTGTAGACCGTCTGTCCTCCGGAATCGAATGAAGGGTGTGGTACAAGATATCCTGGAGTAGATTTGGTTCGGCAATCTCGTTAACAACGATTCCAAGAGTCGTATGTTTTGTATTTACAAAGACAAAACCCTGTTTTGCGCCTGATTTTTTAAGAGCCTTATTGATATCATCAGTAATGTCTAGAAAATAAGTAGGTTCTTTCGATTCGAACTTCAACTCTTTTAAAAAAGCTTTCATCAATACAACCCTCATATTCTAGCACAGTGACAAAATACCAATAGTCTCCCCTTCGACTAGCTCAGTACGTTCTTTTTGAGATATAATCCTTTTGTTATGACCGCTTATACCCAAGTAACTGCAAACAAGCTCAAAACATGGTTAATTATGTTTTTCTTTGCTACTTTCTTAACCGCCGTTATTTTTATTTTTGCTTTCGCATGGGGTTTTGATTACCCTTCTGCTTTAAGCTTTTCGGGATTTGCACTGATTATCGCAGGCATTATGAACTTTTTCAGCTATTACAACAGCGATAAAATCGTTATGGCAATCTCAGGCGCCAAACAAATTCAAAAAAAAGATGACCCAACGCTGTTTAGAACAATAGAAAACTTAAGTATTGCGTCCGGTCTACCGATGCCTAAAGTTTACGTAATAGATGATAGTGCGCCCAATGCATTTGCAACAGGCCGTGATCCACAGCACGCAGCAATTGCTTTTACATCAGGAATTCTTGCAAAACTCAGCAAATTGGAGCTTGAAGGTGTTGCAGCGCACGAACTTTCTCATGTTGGCAATTACGACACACGTCTTATGACAATTGTTTCAATACTTGTTGGAACAATAGCCCTTGCTGCCGATTTCTTTCTAAGAATGTCTTTCTTTTCAAGAGGGGACAGAGACGAAGACAATGGGGGCAATGCAATTTTTATGGTGCTGGGGCTGGTAATGGCAATTCTGGCGCCAATTGTGGCAACTCTAATTCAACTATCTATCTCCAGAAAAAGAGAATTCCTGGCAGACGCATCGAGTGCACTTTTAACAAGGGATCCGGATTCTCTGGCCAACGCCCTGCTAAAAATATCTGCAGACAAAGAACCATTGGAAGTTGCCAATAAAGCAACAGCGCACCTTTATATAAGTAATCCTATTAAAAACCAAAAGGGAGCGATCACGCTGTTTGCCAACCTCTTTAATACTCACCCGCCAATCGCCGATAGAGTAAAAGCACTAAGAGCAATGCAGTAATATATGGCACACGCAAAAATTAATATAAATCAAATTTCAAAACTTGCAAATTTACCGCTAAACGAAGACGAAAAAATATTATACTCAGAACAACTTTCCGCAATCCTAGATTATGTAGAACAGGTTGAATCTGTCGATACCAATAGCGTAGAATCGACCTTTAACGTGACACCGAACAAAAATGTTACCCGCAGAGACACTGCGAGTAAATCTCTTACTCAAGAGGACGCAATCTCAAATTCTACTGTGAAGAAAGACGGTTATATAGTCAGCAAAGGAGTTTTTGAGAATGAATGATTCGAAAAAAGTATCAAATGCATCAAGCTGGTCAAAAGTGAATAAATTATGAGCGATATAACATGGTTAAGTCTTACGGAAACGATCCAATCGTTAAAAGACAAAAAGTTTTCGACACAAGAACTTAATAAATCATATATTGAAAGGATAAATAGGTTAAACCCTAAACTAAATGCCTTCTTATTTGTAAACGAACAATCCGACAAAATACCGGTAGCAATTAAAGATCTTATATCTGTGTCGGGCATGCGGATGACTTGCGGCTCCAAAATTTTAGAAGATTACACACCACGATACTACGCAACAGTGATGGATCGTCTATTTGAAAATGGTATATCTGTTATTGGCAAAACAAATTTAGACGAATTTGCAATGGGGTCATCGGGAGAAAATTCAGCTTTCGAAAAAGCAAAAAATCC
>JAUSNA010000082.1 GCA_030645455.1 Candidatus Levyibacteriota bacterium
AGCATATTTATCCATTTATTCATTGTAATATTTTTTTTGTTGCGCTACTATAAAAGCATGAACTTTGGAAAAATGTTCCAAACTACATTAGCCAAAATCATTATCATCGGATTTGCAATTATCACAGGTTTTCTTATTTGGGCCTTTATTGCATTTTCGTGAAAGGAGGTGAAATATGCTTAATTTTAACTCAATAATTATTTTTTCTGAAAACCCAACAGCACTTGTCGAATTCTACAAAAAAGTATTTGAAAAGGAGCCGGACTGGACAGGAGGAGATTTTACAGGTTTTCAAGCAGGAAGCGGTTTTATAACAATTGGACCACATGATAAAGTTCAAGGCAAAAATCAAAATCCAGAGCGCATCATGTTTGATCTTGAAACCGATAACGTACAGGGTGAATTTGACCGCATCAAAGAACTTGGTGCAAATGCCATTGCCGAGCCATACACGCCCGGTGAGGATAGTAATATGACCCTTGCAACGCTTGAAGACCCAGATGGGAATTACTTCCAACTCATGACACCGATGAACATGTAGTTTTTTTGTCAAATTGATTTGTCGTATCAAATTTGAATTGTTTTTTTGTGAGAAAATTACATTATTGGGCGGCTTGTTTTCCAGAAAAACCCCTTGACAAAGTCAATTTTACGTTATAACATGTTATAACAATATGACACAAACAATTATAAATATCGGAAATTCTGCAGGAATTATTATACCTAAAGAAATACTAAAATCGTCCGGAATAAAACCTGGCGACAAAGTTAAAATCACTGAAGAAAAAGATAGAAAGATTTCTATCTCTCCTGTTAAAGATGTTACAGGTGGGGTTAATGTATCTTTTATAAAAATGGTAGATGATTTTATGGAAGAGCACAAAGATGTTTTGCAAGCTCTTTCCAATAGGTGAAATATTTAACTCCTCAACAGGTTTTGGCAATTCATGATCAGGCGGTAAAGCGTTTTGGTGGATCTCATGGAGTCAGAGATATTGGCCTGATGGAGTCTGCAGTAGCCAGACCTCAAGCCTCATATGATGGGAATGATCTATATGAAAGCATTTTTGATAAAGCGGCAGCCCTACTCCAATCATTATTGAAAAACCATCCATTTGTGGATGGCAATAAAAGAACAGCGTTATCATCTGCGGCAATTTTTTTACAATTAAACGGATACGGTTTGATAAATTCACATAACGAAGAAATCGAATTTGCTGTAAGCGTTGATAACCAACATCTTTCACTGGAAGAAATTTCTGACTGGCTCAAGAAAAACTCTGAAAGGAGATAAAGCATCTCAATCCTCTTGAAACACACCTCATAACCTGAAATACTAATTACATGGAAGAAAATCAAAACCCTACACCACCTGTTTCAGAAATTCCAAACCCGACTCCCCCCGTCATCCTGAGTGGTGTGAAGGATCCAAAAACCCCCAACCCAATAAAGCCCGTCAGTAAATTTTCCATAAAAGCTATCATCGGAACAATAATTTTTCTTCTCATCGCAGGTGGCGCCGCAGCAAGTTTTACAGTTTTTAAACCACAAATCATGTCACTTGTCTCAAAACCTACACTAACTCCAACAGTTACAATCCCCCCAACACCTACTCCAGACCCAACCGCTGATTGGAAAACGTACAATAATGATTTCGGAAAGTTCTCAGTTAAACTTCCCGAAGGTTTTAAGTTAGCAACAGAATCCAGCGAAACTGTAGTAAACTCTGTTTCTCAAAAAGCATTCACAACAGTTACTATTAAGCTGAAGGATCCATCAGGAGTTACATTCAACGTGCGGATTGTCGAGAACAGTAACTTTTCCGACAACACTGATTATCAGAAATTCAATCTTGATGTCTGGAAAAATAACGAAAAGAAAGACCTCATAATTGATGGGTTAGCAACATTCCTAGTCACTGGACCCGACGGGATGTTGGAAGCTCTATGGAATACAACAGCAAGTATTTTTAAAAACGGTAAAACTTTTGATATTACAATATTGTCACCAGAAAAATTAGGGAATCGCGAACAACTTTTTGTTCAAATCCTCTCCACTTTCAAATTCATTGATCATACTGCAACTCCATCACCAACACTTTCAGGTGTTCAAACTCCAACGCCAACTTGTATGCCAAGGCCGGCGTGTTTGGACGCAACTCCCCGCTGCATGATACCAGAACCCGCAAATGGCTGGTGCCCATAAAATTAATGAATAATGATAAAAAATGCTTTAAACAGAAAATATTTAGCACTTCTTTTTATAATTATTGGTTTTGTTTTTTTTGTTAGACCACTAATTAACCCCGAAAAACCAATTACAATTCCACAAGAAAATACAAAAGAAACCCAATATTGGAAACTCTATAAAAATCAGGAATATCATTTTTCTTTCAAATATCCGGAGGGGCTCTTGAGTAATTTTCAAGTTAACTCAACCGGCAAGACAACTCAAACACTCAAACAACTCGCTTTTTCAAAAGAAAATATTGGTGAAGAAACAGATCCAAACGCATATAACGTTGTTTTTGAAGCTGACGGATGGAAATTCGGAGACTCAATTGATAAATTTCTCAACTCTAATTTGCCAGAGACTAAAAATTTGAAAAGACAAAAAATAATTTTGGGAGAAATTAGCGGGGTAAGAATTATGAATGTTACGACAAAATCTGACGCCTATTTTACCTACAATATTTTTCAAAACGGAAACTTTATCTATAACTTTGCAATACTTTCAGACGATCCACTATTGATTGACGGAAATTCAAAACTTCTGGAAAATATTATTTCAACTGTAAAATTTTAGTAATTCTTTTTTTCAAAATACGCCTTCAGGATGTCGCGGGCAACGGGGGCGGCAACTCTTGACCCCTCTCCCCCATTTTCCGCAAGAACCGTAATTACAATTTCAGGATTGTAAAAAGGAGCAAAGACCGTGAACCACGCGTGCGGTTCTGCTTCGTATCCATGAGACTCGGATGTCCCGGTCTTGCACCCCATCGTTACGTGCACCATGTTGGCACCGGCCGATGAATCCTTTTCGTAGTCCAGATCATCAACTTTTAACTTTGAATTTTTAACTTTAAAATTGAACAACGGATATCCGGTCCCGCCCGGTTGACACGCACCCCGCATCCCATCTTTTATAATTCCAATATTAGTCTTTGTCGCCAAATCCTCTCTTACAATTCTTGCTTTCCCTTGAATTAAATGCGGATTATAAAATCTTCCGCCATTTGCGATAAATTGCGTATACCAGTTAACTTGCATTGGAGTTGTTTGCAAAAATCCCTGTCCGATACTCATATTGATCGTGTCCCCTAAATACCATTGCTCCTCTACTTGCTCTTCTTTCCATTTGGGATTCGGAACGGTTCCTTTAACTTCGCCTGGTATATCAATTCCTGTCTTGTCTCCAAGTCCCAGCTTATGTGACCATTCAGATAATTTATCAACCCCTAATTTCCGTGCGGCTTGATAGAAGAAGATATCATTCGAACGCGTTAAGGCCCTTCTCACATCCATTGACCCCTCTTTTCTTCCGGACTCCAAATAGTTCCATGTTCCGAAATTACTACCTCCAATCGAAAGGACTCCGGTATCTTCGAATTCAGTATTTTCGGAAATCTTACGTTCTGAAAGTGCGGCCAAAGAGGTTATGATTTTATATGTAGAACCGGGGGGATAAATTCCGGCAATAGCCCTATTGAGAAGAGGAAATTTTTCATCATCCAGTAAAATATCTTCTTTCTTTACATACTCCCCTGTTGACTCGTATGATGACTCTCTAGTAAAAAGATTTGGATCAAATGACGGCTTGGAAAAAAGCGCAAGTATTGAGCCATCTCTAGGATCGCTCACAATAACGGCACCGCGCTCTATATCTTTCATCGCAAGAACTGCTGCTTTTTGAATATCGGTATCAAGAGTAGTTCTAAGAACCGATCCGGGAATAGGCGCCTGTTCACCAAGAAGTCTTATCTTTTCACCCTTTGCATTTACTTCATATAATTGTCTACCATTTTGCCCATGGAGTAATTTTTCATATTGCTCTTCAAGTCCCATGCGTCCTGTAAAATCCGACAAGCCATAATTCTTAAAATCAGGAAGTAAGATTTCATCAGAATTTACTTGTCCTACATACCCTACGACATGGGAGAAAATGTCTTTATGAATATACTCACGCTTTACAGTTGCCAAGATACTTTCTCCCTTAGAAACGCGACTCAATGCCTCATCCTGGCCAAGCCACTCGATTTTATTGTTCCTTAAAATACTAAAGGCAGGTGTATTTCTAACAAGTGCATTTCCTTGTCTATCCAAAATAATGCCTCTGGGGGCAGGAAGCAAAATAGTTCTTATTCTATTTTCATCCGAAAGTCGTGAATAATAAGAAGCCCTTACAACTTGCAACGTAAAGAGCCTCAATACAAGGAAAATAAAAACAACGCACAATATCAAAAGCGGAAACAGCCTTAATACTCCTGAAAAATTTGTATTGGAAAATCCTCTTTTTCTCTTTATTCTTTCTTCAAAAACATGATCCGAAAATGCATGACCTACATTTCTTTTTTTTATCATATGAATAGCCTTCCTTTTCTTTGCAGCGAACTAAATAGATACCACAAGAAAGCCAAAACACCTATAAACATTACTGTATTACCTACCGAATAAGAAAGCACATGCGCGTAAATTATTCCACTAACTGCAATTAAAAAGGAGGATATTATTACATCATCGGATCCCGAATATTTCTCATAAATAAAGGTTATCATGCATATCGCAAGCATAAAAAATGAAGTAAAACCAAAATGAGAAACCCGCAATGAGTCTATGAAAAAAGCAAGTATAAATACCAAAATATATACTCGTATTCTTCTTATGAAAATGAGACAAAATGATCCCACGAGATAAACAAGAGGTATTCCAATCAAAGTAGTTTCAAGAAGTACAGCAAATAATCCGAAAATTAAAATAAAAATTACAACAATTATTCTATTCACATTTGGGAGATAACAAAAACATTACTCAATTTTTCAAATATAATCATCGGTGTAATTTGTGCGCTTTGGAATGGTGCGGTTTCATTTTTTGAGATTGATGCTATTTTTCCAATAATTAGATCCGGAACAACTCCGACTCCTGATTTATCTACCTCTCCTTT
>JAUSNA010000006.1 GCA_030645455.1 Candidatus Levyibacteriota bacterium
GGAGAACCACAAGTTGATAAAGTCATTTTTGTCAAAGGAACTGAGCCTTCAGAATTCATTCGAAATGTTAAAGAATTAGAAGATATAAATGAGAGAGTAATACTCATAAAAAACATTGACCTCTTTGACCAATCTATATTTGATGCAGTATTTGAGAAAAACAAAGTTGTTATTTCTGGAGACATAGAAAAGGTATCGTATAAAGAACACTTACTAACTAGAAATTTTAAGACAAAGATTTTGTTTTCTCCTGCTTCTTTTGAACAAATTCCAGAACTTCAAGAATGGAATGGGTATCTAATAACTGAGAATAAGAAGGGGGAAGTATCTCTAGAAATACAATAAATTATTGTCCTCACTCCCTTTTTGGTTTAGCAAGCATTTTTCTGAAGAGCACAGATTTCTTATTGTGGAGAGAATTCAATTCATCTAGACCTATTGAAATACTTGTTTCATTAAGAACAGTTCCTTCATATTCTTTATTGTGAATCATTGCATTCTCTAAAATATAACAAAGTTCCATAAAGCTATCTTCTCCTTTGTAATTCTTACTCATAGAGGCGTTTTTACTGAAAAATTGTCGGAAGAAGCTTCGCAATTCGTCTACATTCTCCGTATCAGGTAAATTTGGTGGAACAATGTGATGCGACCAAACAATCATTTTAGGGGTAAGAGCTTCGATATTTTTTCTTACTATTTCACCGTCCTCATTACCTTGTGCTTTAGAAGCAGAAATAAAGAGAATATCTGGTTTGCCAATCTCGTGTAATTGTTGTTCTGTAAGTAGATGCGCGTTGTCAGCAAGCTGCGCAATACGAACCCCATCAACTGTATATTGCCAAGCTATATTTAAGTCTCCATTCCATTCATAAACTATCGTACCGCAAAGATTGATATCAGGGAATGGATTACTGTTGGGTTCTGTAGGAGGAGCTTTTTCTAACCAATCTCCTGGGGCGTAAGCATGGTCTGCATCTGGTTCTGACATCAAAACTAAATTCGACCCCAATGGTTTTCCTTCGAAAGTATCGGGAAATGATAACCCCAGTGACCATTCAGGCGCATTGTTAAAAGGGTCGATAAGAATACGATACCCTTGATTATTTTCAATTAAAAAACTTGATAATCCAATGAAGTGAATTTTCATTTTTATAGTATATCAAAAGAGGTTCTAACTGTTGTTTTGAAAAAAAGGCATTTTTTGAAGCTGGAAAATTTCGTTTTGAGGCTGGGGGTTATGCAGGGATGCCGGGGCTCGAACCCAGAAGAGGGGTTTTGGAGACCCCCATGATACCATTTCATCACATCCCTAAGAGTTTTATTTTAACCTCAAACGCTTAACAAGTCCACTATATGAAGAACCAAATTCTTTTAATTTTCTTTCTCTTTCTTTAAAGGCTTCTTTATCTGAGTAAGCTTCGTAAAAAAGAGGTTTGGATTTTTCATACGTTTTGTAGTGTAAACTTTTTTACTTAAATGGTCTTTGATTCTCGTTTTTAAGTCATCGGAACGACCTATGTACATTTTGCCGTCAATATCTCTGAGAATATAAACATAATACATAAGGTTTTGGACCCCGCTTCTCGCGAGAGGCGGGGTGGAGACCCCTATTCTATCTATCCAGCTGTTCGTGAGCAGCTGGACCGGTAAACTACGGCCCTAAATGGAAATGTCACTCAATTATAATTCAATCATGAACCCAATTCAATTTAAAATGTTATTGAATAAAATATTCCGCAGGTATAAAATACATGCATGGGAGAACGTTTGGAATACGCATTGCACACTTTTGAAGCTACTGATCCTAAGATTCTTGAGCTTCGACGCTTGGCTCATGAAACGCATCAGGATACTGCAGGATTAACACCCGAGCAAAGAGTAGTGCTTTACGCAGCGGATAAATGGATAGTAGGCGAATCCATCATCTCTGATTTTGACCTGCATCAAGCAGAAGTCCTTCGCGCCGATCATGATCTTTTACTAACTTAATCCGCATAGAATCATCTACCAAACACTAACTCTCAACACGTTCAAGACAAGCTCTTTTGAGATAACAAAATAGGCCTCAACTATTGCAAAAGCCAATTTTTGTACTTTAATGTCTGATATATCGATATATCAGACACCGGCCCACCACTATTAATATACACTCAGGAATGCAAACGATTTATAAATCCACTCTTCCACCGGCGGCTTTTATTGAATATGAAGCAAGTTTTACAAGCATATTTTTTACCCCCTGCATTACCTGATCATCATTAATCTTTTTGAAAGCAATTTGAAATCCTTGAGATCTCTTCATCAAGGCAAGATCGATACGATTCACAGTTTCTCTGGTAACACATAACACCTCGGCAATCGAAGACTGACTAACTCCCTCGCTTAAAAGGACTGCAATTGCCAATCTTTTGGCCAGCATTAATCTTTCGGTGTCTGAAAGTAGAGAAAAAAGGAAAGTATTGGTTTCATTTTTATTCATTTTTCCCAAAACCAATTCAAAAGTATCCGTGATTTGTCTTTTTGTTTTTGAGTCTAATATTCTTTGTGACACATGCGGCATATATTTGTATGATATATCGATATATCATACAGAGTCAATGGGATATATATTAATTCTACAGAATCGACAAGAAGTCGTAGAGGAGCAAGGCCACACTCTCTTGTAAAACCCTCACTTGTTCCTTTTTTCATTAAGGGTTTGCAGTTGGTAAATTTCGTGGTATCCTATCTCTTATCATGAATGCTGAAAGCACATCCAACAAACCTGGTATTGATATTCTGGAGGCAATTCAAGCGCGCTTTAGAACGCCAGAAAGCAGATTTCCTGAAAAAACGGGAAGGTTTGCACCACCTATCGCAAAAACAAACGATAGACCGGACTACACACTACATGCTCTTCAAATAGAGGATAACAGACTAAAGGGAGAATTTTTAACCGCTATTTTGAACCCAAATTCTACAACAACCGAAATCTAAATTTGTTCCGTAAAAACTTTTAATTTCAAATTTTGATAATATTTGCTACCATAGATATCCTATGCGTAATGCTGTCCAAATATTAAAGAAGAATTTAACACCAAGCTTTACCCCAAAGCAAAGAACAATATTTCTAATTACCGGAATTGGCGCATTTTTCCTCTTCATGCTTTTGACATTTTTGGTAAGGAGTGACATTTTGCGATCATTCGATTTCAATACGACAGTAAGACTTCAGGACGATATACCGATAAGATTTGATGACTTTTTCTCTTTTTTGAGCGTGGTTGGAAGATTTGAATTTTGCCTTAGCCTACTTCTTATCATTTTATTTATTAAGAGAAAACTTCTGGGTGTAATTCCCTTTGCACTCTTTGGTTTTGCGCATATTATTGAACTCGTAGGCAAGTCCATACTCTCTCAGCCTGGTCCTCCACATATGTTCTTGCGGACAAAAGAACTGGCATCCAATTTCCCAGGTCTTTATATTCATACAGGCGCATCATACCCATCGGGTCATTCTTTGCGTGCAATATTTTTGTCCACAATTGTTATTTTTATAATATGGAAGACGAAAAAATTACCTGCATTTTTAAAATATTCTTTAATATCATTGATGGGAATTTACGCATTTCTTATGTTACTCTCCAGGGTTAGTCTTGGAGAACATTGGACTACTGATGTTGTTGCAGGAGCACTTCTGGGTCTTTCTTTTGCCTTTTTATCACTACTTTTTCTGTAATTAGCCTCTTTTGCAACCTGACATATTTCGGACAAAACGCATTGTCAAGTATAACTGTACTCTTCTGATACCATTACAAGGTTGAATTTTTGGTTAAATACCTATCTCAACAAGTTCTTTAAAAATTGGGTTGGAATTTTTTGTGTTTTTTGGACCTCCCGATCTTGAGATATTATATGTCTCCGGGTTGGGGGGCACCCAAATTCAAACAACAGAAAGAGGCTCTCGTTGACTACATTCACCGTCTCCGCTATTAAAGCGGACGTGGGATCACCGGGCGGGCACATGCGGCCCGGAGATGACATGATCGAAATCGCTCGGACGTCCGTAGAGGACGCCACCAAGAATGGCCTGCTGGTCGACGGATGGGTTTCCCATACCGGAGACGACACGTGTCTGCTCATGGTCCACCGAAAAGGCGTGGGCGCACCTGACGTCCACAACTTTGCCCACAAGGTCTTCATGGATATGACCCAGAAAGCCAAAGATCGCGGCTATTATGCAGCCGGCCAGGATCTCCTGGTCGATGCGCCATCCGGCAACCTTAAAGGAGCCGGACCCGGAGTCGCCGAGATCGAATGCACGTTCGGGACTCCCGAACGGAAAGTCGAAAGCTTCATGCTCGTAACCGCCGACAAGTGCGGTCCCGGTGCATACGGCTTCCCGCTTGCGATGGTTTTCGCAAACCCCATGCACAACACAGGGTTGCTCCTGAAGAAGGAGATGTTTGCGGGCTTCGACGTCACGGTCCTCGACATGAACCACACCGACGGTGACCGCACCATCACGATCCACCTTCCAGAAGAGCACTTGCTGCTCTACGCACTGCTGCGGAACCCTGACCGCTTCGCCATCCTCGAGATCCACTCACGGATGTATCCTGAGCACCAAATCGTCTCTGTGGCGGCAACACGCCTCCACAACATCTCCGGGGTCTACTCCGGAAAGGACGATCCGGCTATGCTCATCCGAACACAAGGCGTATTCCCGGCACCTGAAGAACTGGTTCACCCCTGGGCTATGATCGACCAGATCGTGACGGGTGACTGCCGTGGAAGCCACAACATGCCCATCATGCCGGTGGCGCTCAACTCCGCGATTAACGGTCCCTACTGCCATCCCATCGCGGCGGCGGCGGCGTTCTCGCTTTCTCACGAAGGCAGGCTTTCGCAACCGATCGACTGCTTCGGCGGACCGGGGTGGGACTACGTGCGACTCCGCAACCAGGAGTTCGCCATCAAGTTCCGTCAGCAGGGCACCTTTGGAGTTGCGCTGGCAGCGCAGGAAGAACTGGCCTATACCGGCCTCAAGGCTCTGGATAGCCAGCTTGCCGAACGATTCGAGACCAAGCGAGCCTAACAGGCACGCCCCCCGCTTGAACTCAAAATTCCACCCCCGAGAGAAGGGCACTTGCCCGGTAAAAAAGCGCGCGCTAACAGGCCCGGGAACAGCTCCCGGACCCCTGTTGCAAACATAACTTTCTTTACTTGTTCTTCTCTCCCAATCCCCACAAATGAGCATCACTCGTTTTTGGAGATTGGGAATCACAAATCCAGGTTTCCGTTGCGCCACTGTGTGATATATAATCGCATCATGTCCCCTGAAAGAAGGACTTCTACACCATTTACTCTATTTCCGATAGGAGAAAGCGCCCTCAAAGACGGAACCATCTGGCTTCAAAAAAATACTCACTCACCCGACATGTTAGACACTGAAAGAAATAAATTAAAAAACAGAGATCCTGCAATGTACCTCTACACATTCAATATGGGTTTTTTACGACGCCTTGTTCAATTTGACGACAGTACTTCTACTGAAAATGCTTATTGGAATGGAGCTTTTTACATGTTGAACACACTCGAATCACAGTACGAATCCCTCTGGAAAGAACAACCTGCTCCCTCCCAAGATATTATGAGAACACATTTTTTCAACTTGGTTGACGTTGAGTCAAATCACGGAGCCCTTTTAGCATGCAGTCCTGAGATTTTTGAGAATAAGCCATTTCGTGACATGATGTCTGATTTTATGGATGGGTATAAAACGGAAAATTTTGATGCATTAGCTAAGAACTTTGCAATTAATTCACAATCTAATGTTAACAAGGTATTTGAAGAAAACCCGGAACTTGAGAGGTATTTGACCCGAGGAAGTCTCCAGCAAACCCACGGTCCAGCCCTGGGACTTGTCTATGGAGCATTTGATATTTATGAATTATTTAGAATTTATGAGGATGGAAAACTGTGGGAAAAAAAGTTGGAAATAGAAACTCGCTAACAAAACTATTTAAGTTTTTCGCGCTCTTTGTGGGGTTGAATAGCCTTACAAAAGTTACAATATTTTTTGAGCACCAATTTTTCAGGTGTATTGAGCTTATTTCGCTCAGTTATGTAATTTACGTTTTTACAAACAGTACATTGAAGCCCAAGTGTAAGTCGTGTTCCTTTAGATTTTTTTGCCATATTAAAACTCCTTTCAGGAGTCAAGTACAAATTATACTGTACATCGCTCAAATTATCAATAATCTTGAGCCAGCGATGAGAATCGAACTCATGACCTAGATATTACCAATATCTCGCTCTACCACTGAGCCACGCCGGCTAACATTTTTGCGTTTCAAAAACGTGCTCTGCCACCACTGACCACGAAGGCAAATTGTTAACAGGAAATTTTACCAAGAATGAGGGTAAATTGAAAGGACTTGTTTTGGAAAATGAGGGAGATTGGCGGATCTCCCTCGATTTGATGTTGGTTGCGGTTTCAGTGTAGCACTGACGGTCCGTCATGCGAGGACATCCTTGACTCCTCGTCCTGCCTCTTGCGGGTGAGCACGTCATAGACGGCGAGCACCACATAGGCGACTGTGAGTAGTCCCATTATTTTTATGAGCAAAGCCATGTCTCCCGGGCCGTAGCCCTAATATGTCCGCCATCTGCGGAGCGTAAGGGATATATCAGGCCGAAACCCGATCTGCCTGTTTGGCGTGCTTCTCGATTTGAGACTCGAGCATCCATGTTGTTAGGCAAACCCGCTTAAAGAGGTCTGTCCTGTACCTGAGGGTTCTGAGTCGTCCCCAGGGGGAAGAGAGACGGATAAGCCGTTTCCAATCCTCTTGAAGACTGTCAAGACTGTCATTTTTGATGAGTTTGCCCTCGTAAATGACGAGCAATGCCTCCGTGAAGGAGGCGCCAACAAAGTCAGATCCCTGGTTACCCACAATGTGGGCAAACCTGATGACCTTCCTCTCCAAATGTTCGCGCGCTGCCTCAGCCTCGCATTCCCGTCCCCACTTCACAAAGTCGGCGGGTACAACACTAGGTAGCATGTCAATCTCCTCATGATGCTTCTTTTTACTTGAGCTTGCCATCCCGGTTTTAAAAAATTAAAACAAGAATGGCAGGCTCAAAATTATATTTCCGCAACCAATTATTAATGAGCTCAACCGCATTATTCCAAGCTAAAAGGAAGAGTGCAATTTTACATGTGAATTATATCCTAACAAGCTCAGAAAATAAACTATGGGGTCGTTAACTTTGTGCCGAGAATCCCGCTGAGCGGGATGTAGCCCAAGCGGGTGATTGACTGCCTGACAAATTTAAAGGTTGTTAACTTTGTGCCGAGAATAGGATTCGAACCTATGTAGCCCAAACGGGCGACAGATTTACAGTCTGTTACGATTGACCGCTCCGTCATCTCGGCACAAAATCAACAACTTATTTCACTTAATCAATTTAAAAAATGCATTACCTCCCTTATATGACTTTACCACTTTTTCTCTTTTAATTGCCTCACTTTTTGTTCCAAATTCCTCGATATAAACAAGATCCCAAGGCTTATATTTACTGGTCCAATTTGAACCTCCACTATTATGTCGTTTCAACCTTTCACTTACATTAATTGTCGAACCAATATAATACTTACCAGTCTGGTTTTTAAGTATATACAAATAGTACACACGGGCGTCCCGCCTTGGCGGGATACGATTGACCGCATAGTCCCGCTAAGCGGTGATCCGTCATCTCGACACGTAGCATATTTTACAAAAAAAGAGGCAAAATAGAAAGCACAATCTAACTTGTTATTCCATAAGAGCCATCGCCGGCTCAATAACGAGACTAATTCGAGGAGCCGGATCTGTATCTGCGTAAAAATAGTTCACGTTTATACCCTCAATCCGTGTTGGAAGCTCAAAAACAGTCCCATCTTCCACATAGTCAGGCACAGCAACAAGCTCAATAAGGTCTCTCCGGTAGATCATAAGCTCCTTCTCACCCTGCAAAAGATTTAATACATCCTGAATTCCACGCCTATTTCCCTCTTCAGCTGCATTTATGTGTGCTAGCCTGGGCTCAACTGTATTTTTGACTATATCCGACACATTTTTTTTATATTTTTTGTCTGTCAAAATAACAGGCACCTTATCTTTTGGCATTAGAGAAACTTTTAACATGAGATTTTTCAATGCATCAATAGATACATTTCTACGAGAAAATTGGATAATCGCCTCACAGCACAATCTGTCAGCCTCAGCAGTTAAAGGCACTATCCGAGCATCCTCAGCTTCAGCTTCCTGAACAAAATTGCAAAAAAGCTTTTCTGCTTCTTTTTCTTCGGCTGTCCCAAGACCTTCCTTGACTAAGCGAGAAACCAAACTCTCTACTTCATAAATACGCGCGTGATTTATATTCAATGCTTCTCTTTGTTGAGGTGACAATTCTTGTGACATGATCGTATTATAACAATTATTAGCAAAACAAACTATCTTATAACTTTTTTTTGAAGCTATAGCAGACAAATGGATTTATCGACCTCGATAATAAAATACAACAAAAATAAATGTGGATAACATGTGAAGAAGAAGTGCTGCAAAAAATTCTAAATAAATATAGGCCTATTTTGGGGGTTTTGAGGCTAATTCTTTTGCAAATGAGACCATTCTTCCCATCCGACTGCCAAAGCCTTCACCTTAAGACCAGCCTTTTCGAGAACAAAAGCGATATCCCCGGGAAGAGACGAGTACGAATTCGGACCATAAAGAACTATTAACTCTTCACCCTTTAACTTGGAGAATGCTTTCATTATGCTTTCCACCTCAAGATCTCCTTCTTTTGTCACCATACCGCTCTCATAAACAGGAACATTAATTGCAGTCACAATGTGCCCCTTCTTAAATTCTTCAGCGCTTCTGATATCAATCAATATAATATCATCCTCATTTTTGCGCAATTTTGAAGCAAGCAGTAAATGGTCGTACTTATTTGTTTCAACCACCCTTGGAGCAGTTTCTATAGCCGACGGTTCGGCTCTTGCTTGGAACTTGGGAGCTGTAAATTGGGCAATAATTGTTCCGGAAAAACCGAAAAGAGCAACAGACGAAGTAATAACCGATCCTAAGAATGTAGAAATAAATAGAAAAAAGTATTGGGCAGGGTGTTTTTTTATCTCAGCACGTAATTTAGACGCACCAAAATCATATATTTTTAGTGCTTTTTTAGCGCCCTTCTGTTCTATTTTATCCAATTCTTCGCGTTCTTTTTCAAAAAAGGATCTCTCACTACTTTTGTAAGTCATAAGTTCATTATGAAGAATTACGCATCAGGTATCAAGTATTTTGCATATATAACCTGATAAAGATTAGCAAAAACACTTGATCCTCTATACTTAATAAGCAATACTTAATACGTAGTATAAATTTATGAGAAAGTCAGCTCTATTTTTGATAGCACTTACTGTACTTGCTTTTGCCTATTCCCGACTTCCAAAAGAAGCGTACTCCGGTGAGCTTGGCGCACTCGTAAGACTTGACCGGTTAACAAGAAGCACAACCACCGGCGGAACAATTTGCGCAACCCCCGAATCGGCCGGCACCGAGACCTCCATTCAAGTAATATTTCCAACAGGTATGACAGTCAACTCCACAGCTTCAAATTGGACTATTGATACCTCAGATATACCGGACGGTTCAACAGCTATGCCCGGAGTTACAACCGCAACGGCCGTTTCGGGCCAAGCGGTTACTTTTCCAATCTCAGATCTTTCAACCGGCACACAGTATTGCTTTAAATTTTCATCAACTAATACACTTACTACGCCTTCATCCACCGGTAATTATGAAGGAACGCTCAGGACAAGAAACGCATCAAATACGACTATCGACACAAGAAATTTTGGAATTGCGATCATCTCAAATGACCGGATTACCGTAACAGCAACTGTCCCTGCAAGCCCTACCGATTTTGTATCACTACTTGCGCTCTCAAACCCTGAAAATGGGTATCTACGTGAGGAAACAACCCTAACTTACACGCTTAACTATGGATCATATTTAACAAATGCAACAAGTATCACTGTGCAGGCAGGCTGGGACCTGGGCACCATCCAGGGCAACAATACACCAACAGAGAGTGTCTTAAGTTACGTAGTGGGTAGCGCAAGTAATGCCCACAATAATACCGAACCCGTAATTGATACTGTTAACCGCACTATTTCTTGGGAAATTACTTCATTTCCCGCAAATACTACAGGGAAATCTGTAAGCTTTAAGTTGAAAACCTACAACGACTATACCGGATCACTGCTTGTATCATTTGCAGTTAATGGCAGAGTGCTTGGCCCCGGTACCCAGACGGCAGACTCAACTGTCACCTCAACATATAGATATTCTGCCTATATTACGCCTACCCCGACGCCAACGTGTGTCCCCTCCGCCTGCCCCACACCAATCCCCAGTGCAACACCGACGCCAACTCCGGTACCAAAGGCAACTGTCATTGACGAAATTGATGTAAGAACAATAAGTTCAACAGACGCAACAATATCTGTTACCTCAAATAATAAAACCAAGGCAAAAGTTCTTTACGGTACATCAAAAAATAACCTCAACGAGACTCTATCATTTCCGACTCTTTTAAATTCACACCTGATAAAGCTTGATGAACTTGACGCCCAAACGCGTTATTATTTCAGAATTATCCTGACAGATGAGTATAAAAGAGTTCTGACCTCAGACCTTTACATCATCGATACGGCAGCTCAGTCGGTTCCGGCTGAAGCCAACATAGATTCTCTCATTGTTACCAGTAACGACGTAATACTTACAGACCCTTTAAGAAATTTGGGCAATATTCCAAGAATTGTTATTCCCCAGAACACTCCATATGCTTTTAAATTCGCCGTCACAAACTTTAAAAATGTAAAATCCATTCAAGCAGTACTTCGCAATAACAACGTGTTGGGACTCAGCAGCAATATTGCGTACGCTTCCACGCAAGGACTTACTATTACCGAGATATCACCAGGCCAATATATCGGAAGACTGACTACCAATCCGGCAGGAGGAACATACGAACTCATTCTTCAAATAAGTGACTATTCAGGAAATATTTCAGAACAACTGGCAACGACAATTACGGTGGTTGATTCATTGCGTGTTGTATCCTCAGAAAACAATCAGGGAATAGAAAATGCAAAAATAACGCTTTTCTACTATAACGAAAGGCAAAAGACTTTCGAGCTTCTATCATCGGCTGTAACGCCTATAAAAAACCCTACGTTTACCGAACCCGATGGAACAACCACAGTTGTTCTGCCGGAGGGAAAATACCGGGCAGAAGTTGAAGTTTTGGGATATAAATCAAAAACGGTTGAATTTACCATTTCGCCGGGATCCTCCAATTATCCACTCATAGAACTTGACTCGCTTCCTCCCGATGCTCTTACGTACCTCAAATATACCCTCTCAACAATAAATGATGCTCTGGATATCTTTCAAAAATTTCTCCATGCACTTAGGACAAGCAACCGCTTTTTTGACCTGACCGCATTTATTGGAATTACTATCATGAGCGCTTTACTTCTTATCTCCTCCTCAAGACGGATGAGCGTACCTATACGTCATCTCCCGTATTTTGCTCTTTATCATCTTTTAAGTTTTATAAAAAAACCTACCGATAATTTTTTAGTTCATGGAAAAGTAACAGCAATTGGTGTTGATGATGTTATTGCTGATGCGATTGTGTATATCTGTCTTCAAACTGGAAAAATCCTAACCCGAGTAACCACAAATGTTGACGGTGAATTCTTTGCGAAAATAAATTCGGAAAATAACCTTAAGATAATTGTGAGTAAAAAAGGCTACAGAAGCACTACGCTAATGGTAAGAAAAGGTTCTATCAACGACCAACATAAAATCCCGCTTATTCCGCGGGAAAAGCCTCAAAAAATGTCTTTGTCAGCGTTATTTTGGTATATAAGCTTTCTTACGGGGTCACTTTTTGAGTCAATTCTTATTCTGACCCTTGTTATCGAATTACTTTTTCTGCTTGAATTCGGATTTTGGAGAGTCGCTCCTTTTATGCT
>JAUSNA010000016.1 GCA_030645455.1 Candidatus Levyibacteriota bacterium
GGATCGTATTCTATTGCCTTGACTATGATCTTTATGTCCCTAAAAGGTCTTCCCTTTATTTATTTTCAATTCTGATGTCACAAAAAGTCTTTCTATTTACGCTGTTATTTCTGCCAATTGTCGGATTGGAATTATTACTTCATATTAATGCTGACTTTTTTTCACAAATACTTTTGGGAAATTCGTATATTAATTACTGGAAGCAAGCAGCGCCGCGCATAAATTACTGGCCTGATGCTTTAATCATAGGCAGTTCTGTGGCAAGACAAGACCTGAACATGTCTATACTGCAAAACGAAATCAACAAGCAAGATTTATCCATAAGTATTGGAAATATCTCTCACAACGCAAGCTCAATGTCGCATGAATATCTTACGCTTAAAAGAATTCTTAAGACGTGTAAAAAATGTCCCAAAACGATTATTTTTCAAATAACCGATATTGCGGTTAAGAAGAATGAGATCTGGCTTTGGAAAGAATCAACTCTTGGCGGAATTCAGAATCTATATTTTCCTGATAATGAGATTGATAGTGCTCTTCTTGAAGCATCACTGCTTGATCCGTATTACAAACAATACCTTGAATCCTTGCGCCTGGAATTACTGTTAAGATTACCTTTCACAAAAGGTAGAATATTAAGTTTTGTAGAAAACAAGATCTATAAACTGCTCAATCTAACTCAAGAAGATAACTACGAACCGGAATTTATTGATGCTCAGGAACAGTACGCATATCCGGAGTACATGGATGAAAAGAAAAAAAGAATTTCAATGTCTTATGGACGTGATGAATTGTCAAATTACCAAGTTGGCGGTGTAACTCAATTGTTCTTCCATAAGTTCTTAAATCTAGCAAAGAAAAATAATATAAAGGTCATTCTTGTCGTTATGCCTCAGCATAAGGATTATGTTGAGGCATTTGACGAGCACCAAACAATATTTATGGATTTTGTAAATAAAACTGCAAAAAAATATAACCTTACACTTTTAGATCATCGTGAATACAACAATACGAATGATCTAATATTTTTTGACTTGACACACCTCAACATCAAGGGGGCTAGCATTTACTCCAAATATATTGGCCTTCAGCTTGCACGTGAATTAAAAAAATAATTATCAACAATCAATTCTTCTATTTGAGAAATGCGGGGATGTTAAAAAAATCAGATTGCATCTTGAAAGCTGATTTTATTTTTTGATTGTAAGGTTTAGAAAATATCAAGTGATATAATGCGAGATGAATATGTCTCATGAAGCAAAAGCAAGAATCATCCCGCATGGCGAGAAGGCACAAATACTGGACTACGCAATAAAAGCAGCTGGTAGTATAGATGCACCTTCTAGCCCTGAGGCGTTCGCTCGGTTTTGTAGAAATCTATTGGGAATTGACGAAAAACACGGACTTTTTGGAGACGAAATACATCAACTGGTAGATAAATTAGGCTTACCTCCAACCGCTTTCTTCAACCCAGGAAACCACTGGACGCTTGTTGTAACTCCTGGGACAGAACAAATGCGTGTATATGACCCAGTGTCTGGCGTACAAGATGTTTCAACCGACACTAATAAACATATTTATTATTCAATGAGTAAGGGGCTAATGAGACTTAGTAAAGATGGTTTTTGGAATTTTGGAAGGTTGTTGGAAGACAATTACTCATTACCTGAAGAGCCACTTCAACAACTTGGCGGTTTACAAACAGATGCCTGGAACTGTGGTCCACTTGCAGTATATGCCGCGACTCTTGCACATGGAGAAAAAAGGTTACTTGAGACTAATAAGGTCTGATTAGTTTTTTTGTCTTAGAAATGCGGGGATGTCAAAGACGGACTCTTCGTCGTCGTTATTATTTCTTGAAGGTTCTTCTGCCTGATACCCTTGATTTGTGGGGGGTTGATTTACAAATGGGGAATTGGTTGGTTGCTGCTGGTTGTAATCCTGATTCTGGTCTTCCATAGTACTTTGAACCATTTGCTGAAGCCTCTTTCTTGACTCATCAAATCCTGTTGCAATAAGCGTGATTCGAATGCTATCAAAAGCACCTTTATCAATAGTTGCTCCGAAGATGATATTTGCATCAGGATCTGCAGCTTGGGTAATAATTCTTGAAGCCTCCTCAACCTCTTGAAGAGAAAGATCCTCTCCTCCCGCGATATTAAATAGTACTCCCCGTGCTCCATCCATACTGACCTCAAGAAGAGGTGATGATATAGCTTGTCTTGCTGCAATTTGCGCTCTGTTTTCTCCAACTCCAACTCCAAGTCCCATTAGAGCCGTACCTGCATCGTTCATAATCGCCTTTACATCGGCAAAGTCGACATTAACGTATCCGCTTTGAGTAATAAGATCTGAAATTCCCTTTACCCCGTGTCCTAATACCGAGTCGGCAACACGGAATGCCTCAAGAAGAGACAATTTCTTGTCCACACTATCCAAAATTCTCTGATTGGGAACAACGATAAGGGTATCTACAAATTCCTTAAGCTCTTCAATTCCCTCCTCTGCTGCGACCATTCTTCTTGTACCTTCGAAATTAAAAGGTTTTGTAACAACAGCAACAGTCAATGCACCAAGCTCCTTGGCAATCCTTGCAATGATGGGGGTTGCACCTGTTCCGGTTCCTCCACCCATTCCGGCCGTAAGAAACACCATATCAGATCCTTCTAAAAATTGCTTTATCCTCTCTGCGCTTTCCTCAGCAGCTGCTCTCCCAACTTCTGGATTGCCTCCTGATCCTAGTCCGCGTGTAATATTTTCACCAATCTGAAGTTTTGATGCAGCTTGTGAATTGAGAAGTGCTTGTGCGTCTGTATTAACCGATATAAAATCTACTCCGTCGATTTGTCCGTCTAAGACCATCGAATTCGTAGCATTTCCTCCGCCTCCGCCAATTCCCATGACTCTTATTTTTGCGAAACTTGCTGTTTGAGGCTTAATTAACATATAGAAGTATGACCAATACTATCACACGTTAAATCAATTTTCAACGAAATAGAAAAGTGGTAAATTTAGCGCTTTGGGAGGAATTTTTTGAGCAGCTTGGTAATTGAAGATATTCCTTTAAAGTCAAATTTAAATCCTGTGATCATGCTAGAAAGACCGGGGCCAGCAACTCCCTCTCCTCTAAAATTTCTCGAGTATTCCAAAAGACCTACTGCAGTTGCAAAAGTAGGTGACTCGACGTCATCAATAAGTCCTGCGATGTTTTGAGGAACTCCGACCCTAACCGTCATTGACAACATCCTCTTTGCACTATCCTCAGCGCCAACTGTCTTTGCTCCACCGCCTGTAATAACGAGTCCTGCCGGTGTTTGGGTTGCAAATCCGCTTTTTTTGATTTCCAGTGCAATCATTGTAAATAATTCGTTAAGTCTTGGCTTGATGATACCTTCAACCAGAGTTTTTGATGAAACTTTTTTTACGTCCTCCGGCAAATGCAACTCATTTAGATCCAACTCGTCTTCCTCTTGTCTGTTCCTTCTCTGGCCGGGCTCAAGTTCGGGCATTCTCACTCTTTTTGTGTAGTGTTTTGAGAGATAAAGCTTTATTTTTTCAGCACTTTCGAGGGAAATCTTAAGTCCAATCGCCAAGTCATTTGTTATATGCCGTGCTCCGATCGGCACAACGCTTGTGTAGGAAAGTGACCCGTCGACATAAATTGCTATATTGGTAACCCCGGCACCGATATCAGCCAAAACTACTCCCAATTCTTTTTCAGTATCCGAAAGAACAGATAGTGAGGACGCAAGCCCCGCAAAAACAAGACTTTGGACGTTGACTCCAGCCTCAGAGGATAAAATTTTCTCTACATTTTTAACACCTGCGGAATTAGCTGTGATAATATGAGTGTCAACCTCAAGTCTTACGCCTGACATACCAACCGGATCCTTTATTCCCCCCTCACCGTCAACCGTAAATGTTTTTGGTATAACGTGGATAATTTCTCTGGTTGAGGGAAGACTCACAGCTCCTGCTGCCTCCAATACTCTTTCAACGTCGTATTCGGAGATTTCACCGTCAGGCTGACTGACTGCAACTACCCCTTTTGAATTTTGAGACTCGATATTTACCCCCGAAACTGAAACAAAAACACGGTCAATTGAGTGACCGGCCATCCGTTCCGCGCTATCTAATGAGGTATTAATTGCATCGGATGCCTCTTCAATATTTACAATTTGGCCTTTTTTAACACCTTTTGAAAGAGATTCTGATACTCCCAGAATATTTATGATGTCTTCATCAATGCGGCCGATAAGAGTTGCGATTTTTGAGGATCCAATATCAATCCCCACGACAATATCAGCATTTTTCATATAAACAAGTTTAGTAGAAGCTCTAAAATTTTACAATAGGCTTATTGTACCTCAAATCGATGGAAATTGCTTGTTTACCGTCCAGTGTAACCTGCCTGTCTATAGCCTCAACCAAATCCATTTGGATCCCTATATCCTTATATTTTGTAACAATTACTTTTGTTTTCCCATTAAGGGTAAAGCTGATAAGTGCCGCTTCGGTTGCAAATGTAATACCCGTAATAGGTAACCGGCTTTCCTCGATGATCTCTTTTGCCCGGTTGTCGTCAATAATTACTGTTCCTTGTGGAGTTATAAGCTCTTCGTTTTTTGCAACAAAAAACTCTATTACATAAAATCTAATCAAATAAAGAAAAGCTGAAAGCGTAGCTATTACTGCAAGAAATATCAAAAATGTTCTGATTATTTTTTTATATTCCCTGTGCTTTTTTGCTTTGACGAATGGACGAATCTCGGCCTTTTTTCTTCTTCTAAATAATGATACCTTTCGTCTTTTATGTGGGGCGGACGCCACTACTTCCTCTTTTTCCATATAATTCTATTTGTTCAATTATCTTGTCGGCCGCATCTTGGTGTACATATTTTGATGCATCCGCAGCTTTTTTGGCATATTTTTCTCTATTATTTATCATAGCATGTATTAGCGCGACAAGACCCTCTCTTGTTACGTCTTTTTGCTCAAGAAATTCACCCATACCCGTATTTACATAAAGCTTGGCATTGTCTTTTTGCTCACTTTTTTGACCATGCGGCAAGGGAATAAGAAGACCAACAGCGCCTGTTGCCATAAGCTCCAAAACAGTATTTGCACCTGACCGCGAAATTACAAGAACTGCGTTTTGAAAAAAAGATGCAACTTCTTGAGGTGAAAAAAATTCGGAAACAGTATATTTTTTTGAATATTCGAGAGACAAAGTCTTTTTAAATTGTGTCAACGTTGCAAAATCATTAAATTCAGCAGCATTACCTGTCTGGTGAACAACGGAGTACTTATTAAGCAATTCGGGTAAAATAGAATATATCGTTTCATTAATAAAATGCGCCCCAGTACTACCGCCCGTTATGTATATAAAAGGTTTTGTGATGGCTAGAGGAAGAGCATTATCCTCAAAAATTTCACTGCGCAATGGGTTTCCTGTCAAAACAGTATTTGCATTTTTGAAGTATTCCCTTGATGCTTCATAAGACAGACAGACAACTCGCGCAATACGCGCAATTGCTTTTGATGCCAGTCCTGCTCGTTGAGTTTGTTCATGAAGAACGACCGGTATGCGAAGTAATGATGCGGCAACGGCTACCGGAAGACCAACGTAGCCGCCAAATGTAACTATAACATCAGGTTTGAACTCCATAAGTATTTTATATGCACTATATATCCCTCTCGGAAAACGCAGGAGTGGGGGAACGGAATGTAGGGTAAATTTCCGCTGTAGCCTACCCGCATTTATTTCCTTAAATGAAATTCTTTCTCTCTGACAGACTTTATACTCATAAGTTTCATTAACTTCTCCTTCAAAGGCATATTTTCTTCCTACTACCAAAATATCATTATCACTTTTTATTTTTTGAATAACCGAATACGCAGGACTGAAATGCCCTCCCGTAATAACAATTCTCATGATCTCCTCCTTCTGAGTCTCCCAAGTGTCCCTCTTTAAATTCGGTGAAGTGAACTATTTTTTCTCGGCGTAACACTTTTATCAAGGGCAATATTAAGCAGTAATCCTATTGCAACGAAATTTATAAGCATTGAGCTTCCACCATACGAAATAAATGGCAACGGTACACCGGTCAAAGGAATAAGAATCGCCTGCGATGCAAGATTTATGAGCGTTTGAATGGTCAGAAAAACCGTAATTCCTGTTGCCATAAGCTTCCCAAATTGAGTCTTTGCATTCATCGCAATCATGATCCCTATTGCCGATAAGCTCATGTATAGACCAACCAAAATTACACTACCGATATATCCGGCTTCTTCAGCAAAAATTGCAAAAATTGAATCTGTCGTGTGCTCAGGCAAATACGCGTACTTCTGTACTGAATTTCCAAACCCAACGCCGCTTAATCCCCCCGACCCAAGGGCAATTACAATTTGCTTGGTGTGATATGAGGTAGTGTCCAAGTTATTTACATCAACATTTTGAAAAGCCGTCATCCTTTGCACTCGGTATGGCGATGCCCCTGCAACTAGCACCACACCCAATATTCCCACCAGTAAAATCGGTGCTATCTCACGTATAGAGGCACCTGAGACAAAATATACGATAAATGAAGTTGCACCGATAATAATGGAAGTTTTAAGATCGGGCTGGAGCAAAACAAGACCGCACGCAACACCAATCAGTAGCAGTAGCGCGGGCAGTCTTCCTTTTTCTTTGACGCTCAACCACGACGCAAGATATAAAGACAAAGTAATTTTTAATAGCTCGGAAGGCTGAAATACTGAAATACCAAGATTGATCCACCTGCGGGATCCGTTGAGCTCAAGTCCAATCCCCGGCAGAAAAACCAAAACAAGAAACCCTAAAGTTGTCAAAAGAAGCGGTAGGGATAAATTGTATAAAAAACTTTCCTTAAGACGGGATACAAAAAGAGCAGCAACCATCCCAAGTGCGATCCAAATACTTTGGTTTTTGATAAAGTAATATTTATCTTTCAAATCTAGCTGTGCGGTGTAAGAAGAACTATCGTAAAGAATAAAAAGTCCAAGAGTTGTGAGAATACAAATTAAGACAAGCAGGGACAGGACGAGTCTGTTCATTTAATTTATGAAAGCAAGATAAAGACCAACCATTGCAAAAGCAAATCCCATAAGCCAACCGCGCATAACAACTTTTGGCTCTTCCCAACCCTTCTTGAGAAAATACAGATGGAGAGGTGCAATGGGAAAAGCTTTTCTCTTGAGGAACTTTTTAGAAAGTATTTGAATCAAAGAAGAACCGACTTCAACTACATATACTCCGCCAATTACGGCAACGGCAATTTCTTTTCCGGTTAGAAGCCCTATTACGGCAAGCGCCGCTCCTAAAGATAGAGACCCTACGTCCCCGAGCCAAAGACGTGCTTTGTAAATATTAAAATAAAGAAATGCCCCGACGGAACCCAGTAAAATTGCTATATAGATAGCAAGAAATTCATTAAGTAATGACTTTGAAATAACTAGAAATGCACAAAGACAAATAAGGAGCACACCGCTTGCCAATCCATCAAGTCCATCCGTAATATTGAAAGCATTAGTAAAGCTGACGATAACAAATGCCGCAAAAAGGATATAGAGGGGCCCGAGCATGATTTCCCCCATAGCAGGGATGTGTACAAAAGTGTAGCCGTTGGCGTACATAACCCACCCGACTATCAATGCTAGTACCCACTGAATAACAAATTTATGCTTAAAGCGCAGACCAAAAAATCCGGTCCTCTCAACATTAAGAATTTTTTTAAGGTCGTCATAAAAACCTAACGCGCCAAAACCGATAAAAGTAAAAAGGAGCACAAATATCTCCCACAGTCTTACCTGTACACTAAAAAGTCCATAAGCCCACAAGGTCAAAAGGGTGACAACAAAAATTATAAGTAGCCCACCGCCGATTGGCGTTCCTACTTTCCATTCATGCAATTTATCAAAAACATAAGTTCTATTATTAAAAATGTCCCTCGTTTTTTGCTTTTGGCGTTGCATTTTCATACGGTACAAAAAGTCGATAAAGGGGACTATTAAAATTGAGGTTATAAAAAGTGAAAGAATTACAAATCCAAATACTTTATCCATATTGGTTGACACGCTCAATTGAATGAGCAACAAGGCTGAATTATACAGTCTATCCTTATATTTTACAACGAATCTAAGGCGAATAGGAAGTAAATGTTATGGTTACTTTAAGGTCGTCTTGGAAAGATATGTACCTTTGACGGAAATCAGGGGAAAAACCAATGATTCGCAAGCTAAAACTGTTCCGGGGTTAATAACAGCACTGACCCCAATAAAGGTCTTGTCTCCAATTATGCTCCCCATTTTCTCCATATTTGTTGGAATTCTTTCTTCGCCATTCTTTATTACTACATTTTGTCTATCAAACCGCCAATTCGCAAGCGTGGCTCCACCCGATATATTGCAATTACTTCCAACAATACTATCCCCTATGTAGTTAAGATGCGCAAGAGCAGTATCTCCTAAAATTGTCGAATGCTTTACCTCCGTCGCATGACCGACATTCACATTTTCACCCACAAGAACATCTCCCCGTAAGAATGCTGCATGGCCAATGGTTGAATTATGACCGATAATAGCACTCCCCTTGATCCTTGCAGTATCATCTATGGTAACGTTGCGTCCGACAAACACATTTTCACTTATCTGCTTGTACTCTGCGGCGTAATTTGTGTTTTTAAAATCGGAAATAAAATCAGATATCTTAGGCAGAACTTCCCAGGGATACTCACACGAAGAAAAAAGATCATTAAAAATCCCTACTGTTTTGAAAAACTGAGAATAATGAAATGGCGAATCAGTTTTCATATTGAACCATTTGCTCCGCTTGGATAAGGTCTTCCCTTGTGTTTACACCTCTCCAATTACCTCCGGTTAATTTGTACGCGGCAATTTTTCCATTGTGTCCTGCAATAATATCAATGATATCGGTTATATAATATTCTCCTGTAACAAGGTTCTTTGCAATGTTTTTTATATTTTCCTCCAGATATTTTTTATCAATAATATAGCAACCCAGATTTATTTCCGTTATTTTCCTCTGCTCTTCCGATGCGTTTTTTTCCTCAACAATTCCTACAACTTCATCTTTTTCATCTCTAATAATCCTTCCAAAACCCGACGGATTTTCCATTTGCATAGTAATAAACGTAATTTTTGCTTCTTTTTCGCGGTGGGTTTCATAAAGCTTTTGGAAAGTCTGGGGAGTATGGAGGAATGAGTCATCCCCGTATACTATGAGAACATCATGAGTGTTGATAGGAACGCATGATAAAGCAGACTGAACCGCGTGTCCTGTCCCGAGCTGCTCGGTTTGCTCAGCTATAATTATATCCTGAGCAAGCAATGGAATAACTGATTCTTTGGCAAATCCCACAACAACCACGATATTTGAAATACCGGCTTGATTGAGAATTTTAATCGTTCTGACAAGCATTGGCTCACCACTAACTTCCAATGCCACCTTATTGGTGTCGGTCGATTGCATGCGGGAACCTCGACCCGCAGCCAAAATAATTGCTGTTAGATTTTCCATCAATAATCTTCTTCCTCTTCAACTATGTCAGCTCCGATATCCCTTAAACGTTGAGCAAACTTTTCGTAGCCACGCTCGATATGCTCAATTCCATAAACAATACTCTGCCCATTTGCCAGAAGCGCTCCTATTACGACCGTTGCTCCAGCCCGAAGGTCACTAACTTTTAAAACTGCGTCGTGGAGTTTTTGGGGACCTGTTATTTTTATTGCCTGCCGATAAGATGTCTTTGGATTATAGTTAAAGTTATAAAAGGATTCGGGATTCTCAACCTGTGGATTAATATAATCAATCTTCGCTCCCATTTTTTTAAGCTCGGATACATATCCAAATCTATTTTCGTAAATCGTTTCGTGGATAACGGATTCACCTCGTGCTTGGGTCATAAGAATTGCCCATGGTCCTTGCCAATCCGTTTTAAACCCCGGCTCTGGGGCAGTAACAATTGATGATGGATTTAGCCCATTTGATGCAAAAAATCTCACACAATCATCGGTTTTTTCGTACTCTACACCACTTTTGCCAAGCTCCTGCAGAAAAATTTCTACATTATCAAGATTTACATTTGATAATGTAATATTCCCCCCTGAAAGAACGGATAGCACTGCAAAAGTAACAAGCTCATTGGCATCGGAAACTATCTCATACGTGGTGCCGTGAAGCCTCTCTACCCCTTCAATTACAATTTTTCTACTCTCAACCCGTTGGATTTTTGCTCCCATGCTATTGAGTAGAGAGATAAGGTCATCAATCTCATGTTCTTCGGCTGCATTTTCAATTGTTGTTATGCCTTTTGCAAGTGTCGCTGCCATAATCATAGTTTCGGTACCCGTATGTGTGTTTTTTTCAAAACGGTAGTTAGTCCCGATCAATCCTTCCGTTGAAGCGTGAAAGTATCCATCTTCAGATCTATACTCAATTACGGCCCCCATCTTCTCCAAACCCTCAATATGTCTCTCGATCGAACGTGCTCCGAGCCTGCAGCCCTCCGGATTTGGCACAATAGCCTTCTTTACTCTTAAAAGAAGGGGGGCCAAAAACATTGATGAGGTTCTTACCCGTGCACCTTCAGCAAGGGTTAGCTCATGATTCTTTACCTCCTTAACGGTTATTGTAACCTGTCCCTCTCCCCGCTCGACTGTCCCGCCAATTGATTCGATTATCTCAAGCAATGCTTGGTTATCAGTGATCTCAGGGACATTCTTAAGCGTAACCGGCTCATCCGTAAGACATGCTGCAATAACGGCCTTAGTGACAACATTTTTAGAACCGGAAATTCGTATTGTCCCCGACAATGACTTACCACCTTTAATTAAGTATTTTCTGGTCATTTTTTTAAATTGTAGGCTATTTTATACACATCCCCAGCACCCATTGTGACAATTATATAGTCATCTGAGGTGAAGTTTTGCCCTACGTATTCTACCACATCGGAAAACTTTTCAAAAAATTCTGTATCTACTTTTTCCCTATGAGCATTAACATATTCTTCAACTGAGAGGTTATCTTTTTCGGTATCACGTGCTGATTTGAAGACGGGAAGAAGTAGGAGCTTATGTACTTTCCGAAAAGCGTTTCCAAACTCGGGAAGTAGAGCTTTTGTTCGTGAATAGGTATGGGGTTGAAAAATACAAACAAGTTTTTTTTCAGGATATGCCTGCTGGATGGATTCTACGGTCGTTTCAATCTCTAATGGATGATGTCCATAGTCATCAATAACGAGCGCTCCTCCTGAAGTTTTCCCTACAATTTCTGTCCTTCTTTTTGTCCCCCTAAATTCACGCAAACATATTCTTATTTTCTCCGATTCAAATCCTAATTCGGTAAGAAGTACGATAACCGATAAGGCATTTTTTGCATTGTGAGCACCCGGGATCGAAAGCTCAAAATGCCCCAGTTCTTTTCCTTTTCTTAGTACATTAAATCTTGATGACAAACCATGTGAAACTATCTGAGAAATTGTATAGTCGTTATGCGGTTTCTCACCATATGTAATTACCGATATGTCTTTTCCAATTTGATCTTTGAATTTTGAAAGATATTGATCGTCACCATTTACTAAAAGTTTGCCACCGCTTTTTATATTGTGTGCTAATTCTTCAAAAGCACTTACAATTTGGTCTATATTCTCGAAAAGATCCGGATGGTCAAAATCAATATTATTAAATATTGCGTATGTTGGTTGCTGATAAAGAAATTTTGGGATCCGGTCGTGCGTAGGTTCCGAAGCGTATTCATCGGATTCCACAACAAAAAATTCCCCATTCCCTAGATGTCCCGGGGCACCCAAAGGAAAAACTTCGCCTGTACCAACGCTGTAAGAGGGATCAAGACCCATGGCTTTGAGTGTGGTTGCGAGAAGAGAAGAAATAGTTGTCTTTCCATGTGATCCAGCTACTGCTATTGACTTAAATGATTTTCCAATAATTTCACCTTCCATAAAGATAGCCAGTGCCTGTCCCTGAGATAGATACGCTATCCCATTTTCCTTTGCCCATTTTACTTGAGGGTTATCAAAACCTTTATGTGCACCTGTTTTCACAACGAGACACTTATTCTTATCTGTTTATCCGAAAAAATCCGA
The DNA here is from genome assembly GCA_030645455.1 of Candidatus Levyibacteriota bacterium. Lineage (GTDB taxonomy): Bacteria > Patescibacteriota > Microgenomatia > Levybacterales > GWA1-39-11 > JAUSNA01. Next base: position 12,144 of record JAUSNA010000016.1, read on the forward strand.
TATAATAACCTCACTAAATCCGGTATTAATCTTTATGTTATTTTTAAGAAGATAATGGTCCGTTATAAATTCTTCACCAATATCTGAACCCTCAATTTCAAAGCCGCATCCCTTGGCTATAAGAGCTAATGGAGCAACACCCACTCCTTTAATTCCGACAAAAAATATTTTCTGAATATTTTGAAAAGTAGGCAATATTTTTAAATCGTATTTCATGTATTGTTACGGAAATAATTTTTGACGGTTGCCTGGTCGCTCCACTCCTCTTCCCCGTGCCCGTAGTTGATCGACCTCTCATGACCTTTACCGGTAATTACTATGGTATCATGCTTGCTAGCCATCGAAAGAGCCTTCTCAATTGCCTCTTTTCTATCCGGTATTTCATAAAGTGCCTTGGTATTTTCGTCCTCATCTCTAGTGCGCTTGGTAAACCCCTGTATCCCTTCTTTTATATCGCTGTTAATTTTTTCTATTTTTTCCGAGCGCGGATCTTCAGAGGTCAGAATAATGATATCGTCATAAAAAGAAGCCGCCTTTCCCATATCCGGCCTTTTTGCATGGTCCCTTTCCCCAGCTGCTCCAAAAACATGGATAAGCCTACCGGTCGTTCTTTTTCGCAACTCAGGGAGTATTTGATCAAAGGAATTTGCCGTGTGCGCAAAATCAACCATGACCATAAAATCTTTATTGTGTACTATTTCCTGTCTTCCAACCGGGACCTCGTATGTCCTGATTGCCCGATCTATTGAGGAAGGATCGATACCTAATGCTTTTGCTACGGCAGTCGCCGCCAAAATATTCTCCAAATTAAAATCCCCAATAAGCTTTGTTTTTATAGAAAAAGGTGTATTTAGCAATGTAAGATCATTTGTATTGTTGCCGTGAAGAGAGTAACTTATTAATTTGTCGCTTGGAACTTTTTGAATAACCTGCGGGAACCACTCTCCATTGCTGTTAATAACGCTGATTTTAGAATGTTTGAATAGACGTAACTTCGTATCCACGTACTTTTGGTAATTTTTGTGATAATCTAAATGCTCGTGGGTAATATTTGTTAGCACACCAACCGTAAATTCAATTCCCCAAACTCTATTTTGATCAAGAGCGTGTGAGGTTACTTCAAGAACTGCATGCGTGCACCCTTTCTTGCGGGCTATATTTAGATATTTTTGAATTGCAAAAGGAGAAGGTGTTGTTACATGAAATCCCGTATCGTAATTCACACCGTCAATAACAGCTCCAATTGTTGAAATAACTGCCGCCTTTTTCCCGGAATTTTTAAGGATATGATAGATAAGGTTTGCCGTTGTGGTTTTACCATCGGTTCCTGTCACACCAATGATTGTAAGTTTTCTTCCCGGGAAAAAATAAATAGTCGAGGCAATCCCTGCAAGAAAAAGATGTGCATAATTTTTTGCCTTCCTTAAAAATGACATAATTAATTATACCGTTTTTGGGGCGCTAACGTGACGGTTCAATATTGTAATACTGTATGAGATCACGCGCTATTGAAAAAAATATGGGAGCGGCAGTTTCAGATCCATAAATTGAAGTACGAGGCTTATTAATAACCACTAGCATAGTAACCTTAGGATCCTCGGCAGGAAAAAATCCGACAAAAGACGCATTAGTATTTGTGGGATCATAATGTCCCTCAACAGCGATTTGTGCAGTACCTGTTTTGCCGGCGACACTATAATTTGGGATTGCCGTAAATTTTGCTTCTCCCTTTTCAACGGCATTCACCATCATCCAGGTCATAACTTTAGAGGTCGCATAGCTTATCGGTTGCCCGACAACCTTTGGCTCAATCGTTATTATTTTGTCATCGGGTGTGATAATTTTTTCAACTACTGTCGGTTTCATAAGCTTTCCTCCATTTGCTATTGCATTAACAGCTGTCACAAGCTGTATTGGAGTAACGGAAATACCTTGACCAAAGCTTGCGGTTGCAAGGTCAATTTCTAGCCATTTTTTTGGCAGCCTTAATTCCTCCATCACTTCACCTTGAATGTCTATCCCCGTGAGACTTCCTACCCCAAATTTCTTCAAGTAGATCAAAAACCTTTCAATCCCCATTTTTCTTGCAATATATACCATGCCTGTATTATCCGAATGCTGGATAACCTCAGTCATAGTATTGTTGGGGTAATATTTTCCATCCCATGTTTTAATTTCGTACCCGGCAAGTTCAACCGGCCCATCGCAGTCGGGACACCTGGTCTCGGGTGTAACCAGTCCGCTATCAATTGCAGCAGCCATAACCAGGACCTTAAATGTAGAACCCGGTTCAAAAAGATGTGACACGATTGGACTCGTATAGTACTTTCCATCGTATTCCCAGTATTTGGCCGGGTCGAATTTAGGGTATGAGGATGTTGCCAAGATCCTTCCCGTTTTTGTCTCCATTGCAATAACAGTCCCGCCGTCTGCACCATACCGCTCAACTCCTTTTTTCAACTCAACGTCAGCTAAATATTGAACGGCTCGGTCGATACTGGTAACAATAGTTCTGCCATCAATCTTTTTATCTTCGCGTACGTCAGTCAGAATCGGATTCCCCAAAGCATCCTTTATAAGGTATGTGCTACCCGGCCTGCCTCTCAATTGCCTGTCGTAAAACCCTTCAAGTCCGAAATATCCTTGATCTTGTCCCTCCTGATTTTTCCCCACAAAACCGATAAGATGAGCTGCCATCGATGCTTCAGGATAATAGCGCTCTGTTTCCTGCTCAAATCCCAAAGCGGACAACTTCAAGTTATCAATTTTTACCTTGGTATCATACGGTAGTCGGCTTCTGAGGCTTACCCAAAAAAGATCCTGTTCAAGTCTTGCTGAAATAGAAGCAGGATCTGCCCCCAGCATAGGGGCGAGTAACTGTGCGTAATTTGTTACCGAATCAACTTTCTTAGGATTTGCATATAAAAGATAACTAATTCTATTGGTGGAAATTGGGAAATTGTCTTTAAAAAGAACGTCTCCACGTTTTGCGTTGCTCGCAAGAGTCAGAGTACTTTGGGATCTTCCGGCAAGACGCAAAGTGTCAGACATTATTATCTGCCAATAAAAAAGACGGATAATAACCGCAACAAAAAAAATTGCAAAAAATATTGATATTGTTAGGAGACGACCTTGGTCTCTTCTCATCTCGAATACGTTAGATTTGTCTGACGGAGTGAAATATAGCTATGATTTCCAATAAAACCCAGTTGAGCAGCTTTTGAGGCAACTGTTTCAAAAGAAGTTTGAGCCAGTACTTTTGAATTTAATATTTGGTTTTCTTCATCTAATTTCGCGATATTGGTCTGCAATTGTCTTACTACCGTACTGTTTGAGGCCAATATACCGGAAAGGTGGATGTTAAGAAGCTCAAGACCAACAGTTAAAAGCAATAGTAAAATAACTGGCAGATATAATTTTTTATGCATAAACTAATTTCCTTTCTCAAAAACTCTCATCTTCGCACTCCGGCTACGCTTGTTTTTAGATAATTCTTCATTAGTAGCTGTAAGTGGTTTTTTTGTAATAACGGTGCCCTTCCCTTCTTTTTTTAATTTTTCAAATGCTTGCTTAACGATTCTGTCCTCAAGAGAATGAAAACTTATAACAAGAATTCTTCCTTGGGGGGCCAGGAGTTGTACTCCTTTTTCAAGTACATTTCTTAACACCTCAAGTTCATTATTTACTTCAATTCTGATCGCCTGAAAAACCCGGGTTGCCGGGTGTATTTCTTCACTTCTGTGAGGTAGCCGCTCAATCAATCCCGCCAATTCCTTAGTTGTTGTAATTTCCTTCTTTTTTCGTAAACGCACAATCTCATCGGCAATTTGCCTCGCATTGTGCTCCTCGCCAAAAAAGTAAAAAATATCTGTCAACTTTTGCAAGGAATACGTATTGACCACGTCTAACGCACTCAACTCTTTTTCCTTATCCATCCTCATATCAAGCTTTTCATCGTGCCTGATACTAAATCCCCTTCCCGAACTATCCAACTGATAGCTTGATACACCAAGGTCCAACAATATTCCGTCAACTGCGTCAAACCCATTTTCCGCTGCTATTTCCTCAATATCTTTGAAGTTACCTTTAATAATTTTTAATGCCTTATTCTTAATGTTTAATACTTGAGTTTGTTTCACAAACTCTAGGGCATCCTCATCTTGATCAATTCCCAAAACCAGACCTCCGGCATCAATTATCCGCTTGGTATGTCCTCCCCCACCAATAGTTGCATCAATATATTTTTTACCGGGTTTAATGTTGAGGTATGCTATAACCTCTTCTAGTAAAACCGGGGTGTGATTGAAATTAGTCATTTTTTTCCTTTAATATTTTGAACAGTGATATTGCCTTCTGCTTAATTTGTAACTGATTCATAATTCTGTGGTTTTCAAAAAGCTTCTCATCCCAAAGCTGTATATACCACATACCTCCAACAAATACGGCATTTTTTTTAATCTTGGCGTATTCTTTAAGATATTTTGGAAGTATAAATCTCCCTTCTTGGTCCAACTCGACTTCAAATGTCCCTCCAAATATAAAACGATCCAAATCCCTCACCTCAGGAAGTAGAAAAGAAGCCTTATCAAATACTTCCTTTATTACAATGTCCCACTTTGCTTTCGGCAATACCAACAACGAATTCTCAAACCAATTGGTGACAAATAGTAAATCTCCTGTTTGTTTTCTCAACTTTGCAGGAAATGCTATCCTATTTTTTGCTCTTACCTGAACTTTATGTACTCCAAGAAACATGAAGCTATTATAATCCGCATCACGCTTCATTACTATATATTAAAATATCATTTCCGCCACTTATCGCCACTTTTTAAGGTACTTACTAGTTATAGTAGACTTTTCACGGAAAGTCAAGAGTATGAGTGTTCGCTTAGAATAATAATTTGAGGCTAAAATGTGAGAATTAAATAAGAATTAAGAAGAAAAATAAAAAAAATAAATGCGCATGAAAAGTGGCGCTAACGCTTACTCCAGGACAAGTTCGTCTTTTACAATTCCCGTTTGTCCGTCTTTGAGGTTGAGACGTATAACAAATGATACTTTGGCAACTCCCGTATCGTATTTACACTTACCTGAGCTGCAAGTGCCAATGGTTATTTCTTTTCTAATGGTTGTTTCACCAACTTCCACGTCACCTGAACCAATAGCACCCCTTGGCACCATCTCGCCATCAATCTCTGCATCATAATTCATTTCATACTCAAATGAATTGAATTTGCTGACATCAGTAATTTCCATGGTAACCTCCGTATTATTACTGTTAGCAGTAAGCTTCAAACCGATATCTTCAGGACTCATCTGAATAGCTTGCTCCTCAACGGTTTCTTCAGGTCCCTCAACAACTGATGCTTTCTTGGAATTTTGTACGAATATAAAAATGGCAATACCAACCACAATAACAACTGCCCCAATACCAAGAAGTGCAATTTTATTTTGTAATATTCCTTTCATGATTTATATTCTAACAATATAAAAAAACAATAGTCAAGGCGATAAGGTCATTATGGATTTACTTCCCGCCATTTTGTGTAAGTAGTCTTATAAAAATCTGTTAATTGTATAAGAAAGTCCGGCCTGGACACGACATACAGAGAAGGATAATTGAGATTTTCGATGCACAAACTTCTATCATTATGGATAATTCCAGTACCCGAAGCCGCAAAAGGCTTAAGGCTATTTGCAACCAATGCTCCACCAATGTTGAGCCTTTTATCAGGATTTTCCCCGTCAGCGCATCCTCCACCATTGATATAAATACTTCCCTGGGCAGTGTAATACCCATCCAAATTGCTTGCCGTAGAAGTAACAACCGCAGCTCCAATTTCACCAACGATTGTTATGTTCCTCTTTGCCGCAACAATAAATATACCCTGATTAATTGGTACAGAAATTGGTGTAGTAATTGTGACATTGCCATTAACCAAAATTACCACCCTTCTTCCATTCACATGATTATATGAATTTATGACAAGGTCTCCATTTGATTCGTATACACCGTTACCTACAATCTGATCTTGTTCAAGAATTCCAGGGACTAGAGGTGTTACCGTTACCCCATCCTGATAGGCCTTTGCCTTATAAAAGTCGTATGACATTCCACCATTTCTATTCACAGTATTTGAGTTAAATAAATACTCATTGTTAACAACCCATTGCTTGATTGATGCAGATGCATCCCCACCACTACCTAAATCCACATTACTACTAGATGAATAAAATATCCCGGGAAAAGCTGACGCCTGAGGAGTATTCACGTTCTCACCCAAAGAGCCATATTTACCTGCAGGTATAGGATTTGTAAGATTGACAAATCTAACGTCTCCTAGATCTGTTTGGAACCAGGGATCAATCGGCGCAATACAAAATACCGCTGTTTGACTTGTACTTCCTGTTGCAAATGACAATCTATTAGTTCCAATTGCCGACTCAACTGCAGGTGATACATCGGTTCCGAGCACACTGTATCCGGCAGGAACCTGTAGAGTTAGTTGATAATTCCCTTGAGGAAGACATGTAAATGCAGTTGAACCTGATCCCCCATTCGTCGTCTGATTTAGATTGACCGATCCACTATTGTTTATATTAAGAGTCGCCCCTGTGCCACCGATACCACTATAGGGATTGCCGCTTGAGGTATTGCACGCACCAACGCTTGTTACGCTTCTTACATGAGCTGTAACGCCTACTGTTGCCGGAACAGTAATTGATGTATTGTAGCTTGTAGTACCCCCCGCCCCTCCTACTGTTACTTGAGGCCTATAGGTAGTGAGTGTGCTTGGACAATTTGGAGCCGTCCAGTTGGTGGTGCTGCTAGTTGGAGTATCCGTCTGCACACCCAATGTGGGTGGCGGATTATTTCCATTTATATCCGGGTTCCAACTAAATGGAGGAGGAGGAACTCCATTGTTGGGATTTTCGACATCTGTGCAAGATGTAACCGATAGCGTTGATGTCCCACCAGGACTTACAAAAGCAGGAATAGCCGAAAGTCCACCGGTGCACACGGGGAGGTTCTGCCTTATTCCAAAATTTATTGTTGGGCTAGAATTATTGAGCACTGTCGACTTTCCGGCGGGAGGATTTGTTAGGATATAACCAGAGGGGACAGTAAGTGTCACCGTATAACTACCATTTGCAAGAGCTCCAAATGAATAAGCACCAGTGCCACTTGAAGTAGTATTTGCACTTGCCGCACCACCAAGAACAATGGCTGCACCCCCATGTCCACTTTCTCCAATGTCTTTTGTGCCGTTTGAATTGGTATCGATAAATACAGCACCACTGATAGTATTTCCGGTCCACAATCCAAAATTAATGCCCGAATCGCCCTTTGAAGCAGTGCGTGAAGATGGAATTGAAATGTACCCGGTAAGTCCAATTGGAGACAACGTGTAACTTGTAGTTCCCCAAAGTACGGGCACCGAATAAGCACCTCCTCCACCTGTTGTGACGACCTGCGTATCGAATGCTGAATTGGCATAAGACAAAATCAAAATGCCTGAGGCAGGCGAATCGCTTCCATTTTGAATACCGTCTCCATTTAGGTCATAAAAAACCATTCCCGAAATATCAGTTGCAGGTGCAGGTCCGCCGCCAAATCCTCCTCCAGGGATACATGCCGCTGGCGGTCCACCATAGCAAATGTCTCCAGAGGCGCAACAAACTTGCCCAAACTCAACATATCCACACAGACTACATCCTCCGCCACCACCTGGTGGTGGAGGTGGTGGAGGCCCTCCGCCACCACCTGGAGAGGGAACAGGGCATATCCCCGACCCAGGTGCGCAATAAGTACAATCATTGCAGAAATTACCACTTACAGTACGCACATCATTGCATGTGCCGCCTGCACCACAATACGTATCGGTACCCACACCACAACCGGTGCATGCCGTTCCCGAGCAGTATGAACCGGGAGTACAACTTCCTCCTGGGGGTGAGGTTGGTGAAGGAGAGCTACATGTTCCAGGCACTATCCCTCCGGTTGTGCAAGAGCTACCACTGCATACACCATAACACTCACAGGCATTTCCACTTCCATCGGTACATGCTCGGTTAAAACAGTTTGAAGGCCCACATGATGATCCTCCTCCACTTGTGCATCCATCATACAAAAGACAACTCCCCCCGCCTCCACCATAACCACATCCATACGCCCCACAGGAAGATATTCCTCCGCTGCCGGAACAAGATCTATCAAGTGCTCCAACCGGCGCCTGACACCTAGTTTCAGAAGCGCCACAACCAAGACTACCGCAAGGACATAAATTTCCACCGGAATCAAAACAACCAGTTACCGAATCACCGCAAGCAAATGTGCCGCTACAGCTCTGTGCTTGAACAGTGATAACTCTTACAAAGAAACCAGAGATAATTAAAGATAAAACAAGTAGCAGAAAAATAACTTTTCGCATAAATTAAATAAGATATATAATTATCTTATGTCAAACAATACTCCAGCACAAGAAAATTACAAAAAAGCAAAATACAACTCAATTATTTGACTCGCAATATGCTATTCCATCGAGTGGAGGATTTGGAAGGTATTAAGAATTTGTCAAACTCATAAACAATTGGCTGATTCTTTTTATATCCATCCAATGTTACTACCCTTGCATCCTGAGACTCTCTGTCACTCAACAAAGCTAAGGCCCATTGGATATCATATGCTAAAGTAGATTCACTTTTTTTATATTCACTCTTATCATTTATATCAAATCCGTTATAGTCAAATATTTCGAGGTACAGCTCACCATTAATCAAACGGTGACCGTATTTATATCCCGCAAAGGGTGATAGTAAAGCCGTTGGGGATGATAAAAGTACAATATTGGTACGTTTTTTGGGATCAATAGTTATCTCTCCATAATCTAAAATGCTTTCCCCTTTGTATCCCTGAATTTTATATGTCATATCTTCACCATGGGCAACCTTTTCCTTAAACAGTTCGAAATCAATATCATTGCGACCATTAATGCCTTCAGTTTTCCAAGCCAAATAATGACCGTATAGAATACCTTGATTTAATTTTATTTCTGCATCTGAATAATCTTTCTTATTCAAGTAGACTTCGTTAACCTTAATACCATCCTTTCGAACACCATCTTTACCCTGATTAGGATCATCAACAACACCAACTTCTTGCAATTGTTTTTGGATAGAAATTGTCGTGTTGCCAAAGTCCTGTATAAAACCTAATTCCAAGGGATATTTTTCAATCTTTTTTGATTCCACTGTAGGTGTTGCCTCAACTGTTGGATTATTTGTAGGTTCTAGTATTGGTGTTACATTTGCAGCTGCAACACCTTTAGGATCATCTTCTCCATCCGAATTAAGAACTTGACTGGCCATAAAAGCACCTCCTCCTGCAATTCCTATTGCGGCAAGTCCGGCGGCAATTTTCCCCTTGATTCCTCCAAAAGGATTCTTATTGGGATTGTGCTCAATTGAAGGACCACGTCCCGGTGCAGGTGGAATAGTATTTGCCGGAACTTCACCAAAAGTCGCCTGCAAAATGTTGGGTTTATTACCAAATCCTACCCCCTCAGCCGCAAAATTTAAAGGCTGAGAGCCAAACTCCTGAGCCTGGGGTAAAATCTGTTCTGGTGGTTGCGAACCGTTTTCGGCACTCATGCTGTTTTCAGCCATATTATACCCCTATTTGCTATAGGGCATCAAGTTATCTACTCATCATTAGTAGTCTCTTTGATTTCGATTGAGTTTATAGTGTAGTCATCTATTTTTTTAAGCAAGGAAATGAGCTCATTTTCCTTATCAGGATTCATCTTTCCCCCTATTGGATTATAAGACATGCGGAATGTTGTCGTCATAAGATTTTGCAGAAAAAAATCTTCAGAAGAGGTATTTTTATTTGAATAAGCCTCGTCTGAAAGAAAAATATAAAGGTGAAAAGTGTTGCCATCAAAAGATAATCCGCTGGACGAAACCGGAATTTTTTTGAGCAAAAAATACTTATTATTTGGCTGCTCTTGATCCGTCAGATGAATTACTAATTTTTTAAGAACCTGAGTATATTTCCCAGGTTCTAGGTAATACTTCCTCCCAAAAACTCCAAATTGATTAGCAAATTGAGTCAAGACTTTTTTATCTCTAATTGATATCTTTACCAATGGTACATCTGAAACTACCTCAATTTGTGGAATCACACTCGCATCAACCAAATACAGGTCAGCATCAAGAGCTTTCTCGATCTTTTTTACATTACTTGGCGTTAATTGACTTACTGGTTTTTGTTGATATCTAGTCGGTAGCCATCCAAAAAAGCCGGGAAATATTTTTTCCAAAGAAACAATGTTCAGATAATTAAACGCAACGATTATTCCAGCAACGAGTACAATCAATCCAATAATTTCTACCGAAAGAATTTTTAAAGCATTTTTTTGCTGCTTTTCTTGTGAAGTATATGAAAATCCCTCATCCTTTTTATTATTTGCTTGCAACATACTAGTTCTTTTGTTCTAAGCCAAGAAATATTTTTCCTTGTATAAGAATTTTTCTGCTTAATTCTGGTGAGCGCTCTTTTGCCAATGAAGGTAAATTTGAAAATATTATATCCTGTAATGACTCTTCCCTTAATTTTCTCCCAGATTTTGTATTATCTTCCAAATAAAAATATGGAATATTAAATTCTAATGTATATGCTGAATTATTCTTACGGTCAGTCACATCAAAATATGTCACTTTATTTTTTGGATCTTCAGTAACAACCATCCTATTAACAATTATCTTTACCCTTTTGTTATTTATTGCGTCAAACAAACGGAAGTCCTCTTTCAAAACCTTTAGCAGGGCATCCTTATCTGTTATTGTAATGTCATAGTCTTTTGACTCAATTACAAATGAATAATCTTGCGTCTTTTCCTCTTCATTATTAACAACCGCACTCTTTTCACGAGTAGATGTAATAGATTTTCCCGCAACAATTAGAACAAAAGAAATCAAAGCAATCGATAAAATAATGATACCTAGCCTCTTCTTGTTCATACTTTTTTAGATTAAATGAAATCTATGTAGACCTTAACTTAGATAATGAGCTTATTATAACTATATGCAACGGGTGGAAGTTTTGCAAACAAAAATTAGAAATAAAAGATAGTACACTATACGAGTTTTTGTGCAAGAAAATTACGAAGTTCGGAAATTTTTATCCGTTGCTGCTCCATAGTGTCACGATCCCTAACGGTGACAGCATCGTCTTCCAACGTATCAAAATCAACAGTTATACAGTACGGTGTTCCTATTTCGTCTTGTGCAAGATATCTTTTTCCGATATTTCCCCTAGCATCGAAATTTATATAATAATTTTGAGAAAGATCTTTGTAAATTTCGCGCGCCTTTTGCATAAGCTCGGGCTTGTTGGCAAGAAGCGGAAAAACAGCTGCCTTGAATGGTGCAATCTTTGGCGAAAGCTTAAGAACGGTTCTTCCTTCTTCCTCGACATATGCATCAGACAAAGCCATTAGAAATATTCTATTGATACCAACAGCGGGTTCTATGACGTGAGGGAGCACTTTTTTCCCCGTTTGACTGTCCACAACTTTTAAGTCTTTACTTGCCCCCTTCTCATGCTGAGAAAGATCATAGTCGGTCCTATAAGCAAGTCCCCATAACTCCTTGAATCCAAATGGAAATCTATACTCCAGATCCTCCGTTCTCTTGCTGTAAAATGATCGCTCTTCATCGCTGTGAGTTCTCCATCGTAAATTCTCGTCCTTAATACCGATTGTCTTTGTGACAAATTCCCACATGTCCTTTTTCCACGTCTCGTATAACTCTTCCCAGTCAGATTCTTCAGGATCAAAGAAAAATTCTATTTCTCCCTGCTCAAATTCCAAAGTCCTAAAAACAGAATTTCCCGGAGTAATTTCATTCCGAAAACTTTTCCCCAGCTGCGCAATTCCAAAGGGAAGCTTGACTCTATTGGATTCCAAAACATTTTTAAAATTAACAAACATTCCCTGCGCTGTCTCTCCCCGAAGGTACGCAAGGCTTTGGTCGCCCTCTACAATTCCCATATGTACGGGGAATAGAAGGTTAAATTTTCTAACCGCAGTCCATTTGTCTCCCTTATTTTCACTGCAATTAGGGCAACCTATTTTGAAAACATTTATAAATTCGTCCATTTTTTCTTCACTCCACCCCTCAACTTTTGCAGTTTTTAAAGCCATCAAAAGCTCTTCACTTGAGATTTTCTCGGTTTTTGGGGGGTTTTCTCGTAGCTCTGCTTGAAGTGTTTCTATAAAGTCTTCCAGTAGGTGATCGGCTCGCATGCGGAGTTTGCAGTTGCGACAATCAACCAACGCGTCAGCAAACCCACCAACGTGACCAGATGCTTTCCAAATCTCCTGGTGTGAAATTAAGGAAGCTTCAAGTCCCACGATATCTTCTCGTCTGTGAACAAACGCCTCCCACCATAAATTCTTGATATTTCTCAAAAGTTCAGCGCCAACAGGTCCGTAATCATAAGTATTCGCAACTCCACCGTAAAGTTCGGACCCGGGATAGATAAATCCGCGTCTTTTGGCGAGTGCTACAATTTTTGCAAGTGAGATGTTTTCCATTTGAGGCTAGTATATACTTTTCTTGCTGTAAATTGCAACCGCAAAGTTATAATTTCAGCTTATGAAAAAGCAAAACAGTCGGGCAAGGACAAATCTTTTTTAACTAAGATTTCCAATTACTCTCGACTTAAGTTTTCTCTCAATAAGACTTTCAATATAACTTCTTGATTCGATTTCTGTAGCAAATTTATTCTCCACATCCCAATAGCCCAAATGCGTCAATGTTTTCATTTCAAATCCTAATAACGCTTCTTCGCTGTGTTCTCCTTTACTCAAAAATTCAAACACATGGGTAAATAGTTCTTTATTTACTTGTCCAAAAGGACATAAATTATCAACGAGTTCACAAACAAGAAATGCAATTTCGCATTGCTTGAGCGTGTTTTTTCTTTCCTCAAAGGAATTGACCAGTTCTATTTCCGTCAAAATAAAATTCTTGGACGTTTTAAGCGAATGAAATCTAATAAGATTTAGAAGCTCAATATGAGAAGAACGCCGGCTTGTGATTTTTCTAACACCTTTTGCCAGCACCTCAACTTTGCCGTAATTTTTCGTAAAAAGTGTAACAAACCGATCCGCTTCTCCCAAATTAACCCGCTTGACCACAAAACCTATGTCGTTGAGATATGTCATGAAAGAGACTAAAAACCACTTAACTTGAGTTGCATGTCAGACCGCAAATCGAATTCCTGTACTTTTTTGCCATTGACGGTAATAACCGTCGGCATACTATCCACTCCCGGTTGTTTTTGAATATAAAGAGGCAGTTCCTTTTCTGTAACTTTGAACGGGAGAGAGTACTCGTATGTCATCGTAGCTTTTCCCTGAGGGTTAACAGTAAAGAATGCATCAAACACAGTCTTTCCAAGATCCTCAAATGTTTCTACCTTTACCTGTGAACCCTTTGAGCTATCCAAAACGCTTCCCTTTGGAACCAACATCCTCTGGTAATTTCGAAGCGTCGCGTTAAGACACAGGCCTCCTCTTTCCAAATTACAGTCGGAGTGGGGTTTTGGATTTTTGTATTCAATCGTAACTTTCTTCTTTATTTCTCCGTTTTTCCCGACAGAATAGTCGATAGCAAGTGTCTTGTCCACAAATAGATTGGACTTTTGACCGCCGAAGTTAGCATCATTGATGTATTGATAATCACCGGTAAATTCTCTGACTTTTCCTGCCCAATTAAGAGCCTCTATGCCATTTTGGGCATCTTTATCGTAAAGATAAAATAGTATATTTTTTTCGTTGGCATCAACAATGAATTGCTGGAAGAGCTGACCCCAATAAAGCTTGGGTGAGGACTTAAGCGCCTTATCAAGGGTCGCGAGCATCAAATCTCCAACCAGACCTTTTCTATTTGTTTTTACATAATTCACAGGACGGGAAATTTCATCCTCCAACGTATAAACAACTTGCGGACAGTCACAACGGGGGTCATTATCGGCTGTGAATTTCAAACCCGAGGCTTCAACCTCACCAAGAATTCTTATGATATTTACAAAAAAGTGAGTATTAATTGCAATTATTCCATCAACCTCATTCTTCTGGCTTGAAAGTTCATACAATTCATTAAAACTCTTCATAGACTCAACAAAATCCGGAGACAAATTACTATCTCTGATAAAAGCTTGCTTTACGCTTGGAAAGTATTTGCGGATAATGGGGGACGGTGCTGGATGAGAAGAAATACTATTATCCAAGTTATAAATATCGGAAGAACTATCCACCTTAATATCCCCTTCCTCAACGCGGAAAATCGCATAGTACGTCAAAAATCCTCCGGTCGGACGCAATTCCGCATCATTCTGGAAAAGCAGAAGATACTTCTTTCCTTCTTTTTCACCAAGAAGTGTAGGTAGCGCTTTGATAAGCGGCTTACCTTGTCCTACAGCAACTACAGCACCATCGGTAATATTTTGAAGCTGTGTAAGCTGTTCTCTGACCGCTTTTAACTTACCGATTGCAGGGTAATGCCCAGGGTTCACCTGGTCTATTTCACCCTTCGCCTGAATCAATTCCTTCTCGATCTTATCTATTTGCGGTACAACTTTACCCATCGTCTTGACTGCAGTTCTGATCCTGTCCTGTGCGGTTCCACCTGTAAATGTTCCCTTTCCTTTGAGTCCCAATACATCTACGTATGGTATCAATGCGTCAGCCGTAATAATTCCGGCATTTACCCCGAATGATGATGCTTTTACCATGTGATCGGCATCATTATAATATCCTGAGATAAGAGGGACAAACTTTAAGAAGGACAATCCGGTCATTTCTTTTTTAAGTCCTGTTATTTCAGTTTGGGTTTTGGCCAGTTCTTCTCGGGCAAGTGCTATGTCTTGTTGCTTGAGCTGAGTAAATGCAATACTCGCCTGCGCTTTTACTTTCATTGCCTGCTTGTAAACGGCAAAGGCTCGAAATCCAACAAATAGAGTAACTAAAAGTATAACGACAAGAGCTATTCCTCCATAAGTCAGTACTTTTTTATTCTTAAAATTTATACGGAACTTTCTTTTTTTTCTAGCATTTCTACTTTCCATAGGACTTGGTGTTATTGTGTCTTCAGTGCTTGTTAGATCAATTTTTTGGAATCCTTTTTCTTCCATAGGCGGAGTTCAATAGTATATTTAACCACATTTGAAAGTTTTATTGCAACTTTTGAGCCTTTATCGCAAACCACTTTTACATCGCTCCCTTGCCCGAAAACATGGCTATAGGAGTTTTTATAATAATATACATGTCGTAAACAATGGACCTTCTTTTGGCGTACTGTGCATCAAGTTGAATGCGCTTGTCAAAATTTATTTGACTTCTTCCTGTTACTTGCCACACGCCGGTAATACCGGGCTTAACAGACAACACAACTTTTACAGCATCCTTTGTGTAAGGGTATTTCTTTTGCTGATCCCGAAGCTCATCCGGATAATATGCCCGGGGACCCACCACACTCATTTCCCCCTTAAGTACATTTAAAAATTGAGGGATTTCATCAAAAGAGTACTTTCGGATAAAACGTCCAACACTCGTAATACGGGGGTCGTCCTTTAATTTATACCCACCTTTTTTATATTCATTTAAAAGTTCTTTGTACTCGGGGTCTTTAACCAATATCTCATGCGCGTTTGCTACCATTGATCTGAATTTATACATTCTGAAAGAACGCCCACCTTCACCGATGCGGGGCGGCGTATCAGCGAGAAGCGGACCCTTAGAATTTACTTTTATAGCGATTGCAGTCACTGCAATAATCGGAGAAAAAACTATCAACGCAACTACTGAAATAAGGATATCAAGCAGGCGTTTTGATGCGTCATAAAGCATAGTTATGTAAGGGACTCGTGTTCTGTGCCTGAAAGACTCTCAACGAGCTTTTTGATTTTGGGAACTGATTCTTTAGGACAAATGAGCACAACATCCTCCGTATTAATAATTAGATAGTCATTTAGATCAATTCCAACAACCATTTGGTCCGTATAATTGAATACCAAGCTATCGGTTGAGCTTTCAAGCATAACCTTTCCGCGGGTTACATTCTCGTCTTCTCTCTCAGACAAAGCCTCTTTCAGAGCCTCCCAAGCACCAATATCACTCCATCCAAGATCCGCGCCAATAACAAACCCGTCAGTCCCCTCTATTTTTTCCAGAATTAAATTATCAAATGAGACTTTTTCAAGGGTCGGAAAAACTTCTTTCAGAACATGCTCGTACCTATCGGTTCCCCACGCCTCCTGTATGCGAAGAAGAGCTTCGTGCATATCAGGTGCGTGCTTTTTATATAAACTCATCAAAAAATTTGGCGTAGTTCCGAAATATCCAGGGTTCCATGCATGGCTGGCGCTATTGTGAAATATCTCTGCCTTTTCAATTTCCGGACGGTAATGAAGACTTTTGAATTCAAACAGATCAATACCGTTAATATTCTTTAGCTTTTCTCCGAATTCAATCCATCCCAAATTTTGACTTGCAAAACGGGAACGCTGTCCGATAAAAACAATCTTATTCTCTTCTTCAGTCAAAACCTTACCCGCAGCGGTTAATATACTTCTAAAAAGAGCTTCATTTTTGACTAAATGATCACTCCATAAGATAATAAAGGGTTCTGACGGTGAGATCTTTTGGAAAATTGAAGCTACTAATCCAACTGCTGCACCGACATCCCTCATCTCAGGCTCCAAGATAAAGTTCTCACGAGGAATTTCGGGTAGTTGCGAAAAAAGGATATCCCTATATCTATCTCCTGACGAAATGAAAACGTCCTCCGGTTTAAAAATTGGACTCACCCTATCATAAGCCAATTGTAGGGTAGATCTTTCACCTATAATTTTTTCGAATTGTTTTGGAGTATGTTTTCTTGACAATGGCCAGAGCCTTGTTCCAACACCGCCTGCAAAAATTACTACTTTCATAAATAATGTTGTGTCTTCAAAAAAGCAGAAAGCGCTTTCTTGAACTTATCTTCAGAAAAACGCTTTGCATTTATCTTACAATCCTTTTCATTATAACGGCTGTCTTTGAAATTTAGCAATACATCGCACAGAGCTTGCACCGATTGTCTTTTAAAAAATATCCCAGTAATACCTTCATCGACAATCTCCAATGCCCCACCCGCTCCATACGCTACGACTGGCTTTCCGGCCAGTTGTACTTCAACCATTGTTATGCCAAAATCTTCTTCTCCGGGAAAAATCAGGGCCCTACAATTTCTATAATATGAAATTAGTTCTTCGTCACTTACCCTCCCTTTGAAAATAATTGTATCCCCGGCAATAGAATCCAATTTTTCGTATTCACTACCCTCTCCAATTACTACAAGCGGCAACTTGAGTCTGGTACAAGCACGGACCGCAAGATCAATCCTCTTGTAGTCAACAAGGCGGGAAACAACCAAAAAATAATTTTTTTCCCTAATTTCTACCGTCCTAACTTTCTTTTTGTACAATCTGTCTGCCGGCGGATAGATAACAATACTTTCTCTTTTATAATATTTTTGAATTCTTTTTTTGACATTCGCAGATATCGCAATAAATTTGTCCGGCCTTTTTGAAGCCGCTAAATCCCACCTTTTTAAGTACCATACAAGTGGATAGGAAAAAAATCTCAAGATAATGTTTTTGAAGTATTCTTCATAACCACTCCATAAATATCTTGTCGGAGTTAAGCAAATACACACATGTGGTACGTTAATCGGAACAATAATTCCCTTCGCAGCCTCGCTTGTAACCGAAATCACCAAGTCAAAAGATTCAAATTTAAAGGATTCGAATGCAAATGGCATGAGGTATGGAATAAACTCATGTCTCCTGTTAATAATTGGAATTTTCTGCAAATAAGACGTTCTTATTTGGAATTTTTTTGCCCAAGGAGTTGTCTTTTCATTATAGACCGAGGTGAAAAGAATTGATTTGGGAAATAATTCGGCAAGACTTTCAAGGACACGCTCGGCCCCCCCGATCTTATTTACCCTGTCATACACTATTGCAACTTTCATATATATTTAATGTCTGATCTACACATTCTTCCCATGAGAACTTCTCGCTTCGTATTTTTCCCCTTTTGATTAGACTGTTCCGCACTTCATTGTTTTGAAGAACAGTTTTGATTTTCTTACAAAGATCGTCAGTATCCTCTGGATCAAAATACAAGACTGCGTCCCTACCAATCTCAGCAAAAGCTTTAGTGTCTGAGCAAACCACGGGGCAGGAAAGACTCATTGCCTCAAGAACCGGCAATCCAAATCCCTCCATAAGAGAAGGAGCAACAACAAGCTGTGCATTTGTATAATAATCGAAAAGTTCGGAATCATCAATATTATGCAGAAAATGAACTCGCGAAAAGTTACGCTCCAGCTTCTCGTAGAAAAAATCCTGTCTACCGATACAGACAAGATCTATATCAACTTCTACCCGCAACTTAAGATAAGCAGATACAAGAGACTTTAGGTTTTTATGCGGATAAGCGTTGCCAACATATAAGATATAGTTTTTTGAAACTAGTTTTTTACCTGACTTAACGCCTTTTATAAGGGGGTCAAATCCTTCATATATAACTTCTATTTTCTTGATATCGGCTTTGTAATGTTTTGCTAGCTCTTCTTTTGTTGCTACAGAAGGTACAATTATTTTCTTTGCATTTCTAACCGCCCTTCCTGTTATTTGTTTGTATGCAAGATATTTAGCGTAATAAACGGGTAAAGCATGAGAACTTGAAACGCCTGTCGGATAATGGTCAATAATAAGATCATGAATCGTAATAATAAAAGGTTTCTTGTAAAAAACTGGGTATGAAAAGTACGGAAAGTGCATGAGATCAAGATTTTCCCGCTCAATAGTCTTTTTAAATTCCCATTGCTCGGAAAGTGTATGCCATTTTGTATCGGCTATCACCTTTTTTATGTTCTTGTTCTTGAAAGAAACTTCGGAATAAGCTTTTGAATTGAGAAATACAGTAAATGAATGTGTTAATACCCTTTTGTCCAACCCCAAAACCAAATTTCGGATATAACGGCCTACCCCGCTTTCATACCATAATCGTGCATCAATTCCAATCTTCATAAATGTCAATTAAATTTTTACAAACGGATTATGCTAACAACCGCTTCGCTTTAATTCCCAACATAACAAGTGACGTAACAAGAGGTGAATATTTCCCTTTGTAATGTTTGTTATAAAAAATTTCCATAGCCTTAAACCTGTGATAGGTTGCAAATTTCTTAGTATCATTACTGGCCTTAGTAAAATTTTTTGAAACTTTTTTTATCCCGCTTGATATACCCTTCAAATGAAGCGCTGTTACATTGGGAACAAAATATATTTTGTAACCTTTCTCTTTAAGCCTGTAACAAAAGTCGATATCCTCACCATAGAAGAAATAATCCTCGTCCCACCATCCAAGCTCCTCTCCCAACTTAAAAGGAACTATCATAAATGAACCCGCCAAAGAGTCTATCTCGTGAACACTATCAAGCGTTAAATAAGACATGTTATATCCTCCAAAAAGCCGTGTCTTTGGAAACAATTTTGAAAGACCTGAAAAATGACTCAGGGCATTCCAGGGAGTCGGGAACCCGCGATGTGAAGAGTCATCTGGCTCTCCGTTGGGAAGCAATACATTGCACGTTGCGGCACCTGCACCTTCATGCTTCTCCATAAATTCAATCATAAAATCAATCGTATTTGCATGAACAACAGTGTCGGGATTTAAAAAGAGTACATATTTACCAAAAGCTTTTTTTATACCGATATTATTTCCCCTAGAAAAGCCATAATTTTCAGCGTTATGAATATAAGTAACTTTTCCACCAAGCTCTTCCTTGATCTTCGTCTCGGTTCTGTCATTTGTACTATTGTCTGAAACAATAATTTCAAACAAATGCTTATCAACAGTTTCGTAAATTGAATTGACACAACCCGTAATCGTGTCTTCCGAATTATAAGTAACTATTATTATTGATAAATCTTTTTTCATATCATTTTTCTCCATACGTTTAATAAATCGTTTCCGATTTTTTCCCATTTATAACTTTTCTCAACTAAAGCTCGCGCATTGACAGCCAACCTTTTCCTCAAGGTCCCGTCATTATATATAAGATTAATTTGCTCAATATATTCATCTGGACTTCCTGCTTTCAAAAAATGCTCACCTGCTATTGCACCAAGACCTGACAGTCTTTCGGGCTGGGCAACAATCGGCAACCCAAGAGACATCGCTTCAAGCACCTTAAAATTAGTTCCGCCGCCAATTCTTATCGGAAATATCAATATGTCCGCACTTCTGTATTCGGAAATTATATCTTCAACAAAGTCCTTCGTTATTACTTTCTCGTCTTCAAATTTAAATTTAGCTCCGCTTTGCTTTCCAATAATCGTAAATGTGAGATCCTTTTTTAATTTTTTGAATACATTGGAATAGAAATAATTTACCGCATCAACATTGGGAAAATAAGTAAAATTCCCTACAAACAAAATATTCTTTTTAATTTTTGGATCGTACGAAAATGTAAAATTATCCGGTTCAATCCCGTTTGCGACTATTTCACTTTTTATTCCTATCTCACGTTCCAGCAAATCCGCTTCATCGTTTGTTATAACAGTCACACTATCTGCACGTTTTGCCATTAACAATTCTTCTTCTTTTAGACGCGCTGCTTGTTGTTTAACAAATGGCTTGAGATAAAATCTCTTCATGTATTTTGCGTAATCGTAATAGAGAAGATACTCAATATTTTCTGTTCCGAGAACACTTTTAACTCTTGTTGTTCTAAGCGCGTCGATGTAATAACCGGTATATGTCGATTCATAATGAACAATATCTATTTTTTCGTTATGGATAATATCCCTCAACTCTTCTATGACCGCTTTTTCAAAATACAGTGTTTTAAATATTGAAGAATTATGAATTATTGTGCTTGGAATATTTAGCGGAGAAGCCAACTTTTTCCTTTTATATACTTTTATATTTTTTACTCCTAATTTCAAAATTTCATCGTTCAGTTCCGGATTGTAATCTTCCCGGACGAAAGAGTACAAAAAAACATTGGCTTTTTTAGCAGTATATTTTAATAGATGATATGCCCTATTTTTTCCACCGGAAGTCATCGGATACGGAAAATCATATGTTATGAATAAAACATTCATGTTTTAAAAAAACTACTTCCGAAGAACGATCCTATCCATTACGCAAAGTTTGAGATCTACAATGACATAAGTATCTGTCTTCTCAAGTATTTCACATTGCTGCATCCAGTAATTGGTTGCGTCATCAAAATTAACAGACACTAAATGCGTCGCACCTTCACTAATATATTTAGGTATTTTATCTCCTCCGTATGTAAATCCATGCCTATTGGTTTGATAAAGAAAAGCCGAGTCATTGTCATACGGGGCGATCACTAGTGCTTCTTTAGGCAACAATCTATCAACTGCTTTGCCTGCTTCAACTATTTCCGGGTGATTGATATTGTAATATCCCCTTACCTCATACCAACCAAATGAAAACATAAATAATACAAGTGCCACCGCAACAATGCTATTTATCCCGCGCATAACTATTCCCTGACCAGACTTTAAAAGGTATTCAAAGCCAAGGGCTATAAAAATACACCCAATTGGAACAAGTGGCATTTGGTAATAATCGTGAGTTACGTTACCCTTGGCTATAACAACAAAAAAAGCAAAAATAGATGCAAGCCAAAAATAGTAAAAATACCCAGATTTTTTTGAAAATCCCTTTACTATCCCGATCCAAAAAAGTACAAATCCGCCTGTTGCAAAAATTAACCTACTCATCCTATCGTAAACAAGCCACCGGAAATAAGCACCGGTAAAACGAATATTTCCCTCGTTATAAAGCCATGTTGTCCCAAACATCCCCTCCGGATGCTGGTAAATATGGTATCTCCATAACATAAAGGGGGCAAGGGCAACAACAAGAAATGCATACATTCCTACTCTTCCGATCATCTTTACTCCCCATTTCCTATAAAAAAGGTAGGAGATCGGAAGCAACAAGACTAATGCATACGGTTTGGTCAAGACTGCCAGGGAGAAAGATACTGCCGCAATAAGCATTAATAAAATATTTTCCTTCTCAAGCCATTTGGTAATTAAATACAATGAAGCAACGCTAAAAAATATATACAGAGGGTCTGCCATCGTTACCCTTCCGTAATAGACGTTGTACGGAAGAAAAGCAAACAATGCCGCTGCCCCCAGTGCTACCCATCTGGATGAGTATCTTTGAACCAAAAGATACATGAATAATATTGTTAGTGTTGAAAAGATTACACTAATCATCCGTGCATAATGCTCGTGGATGCCAAAATTGAGATAAACATAATAGGTAATGATGTTATATAAAGGAAATTCCGCAAAAAAGTAACGGTTGGGATTTGGCTCACCTGTTTCGTTGAGGGGATTGAGAGCATCATATTGAGGATAAAGCGGATTGAATCCGTCTTTAATAAAATTTCTAGATACGGCCGCTGTGTCTGCCTGCCGCCAACTGTGCCAGTCTGCTATCGGGTTATCAATTTTGTATGTTCTGAACCAAAATCCAAAAAACATTATAATGCCAATCACACAACCAATAAATAGCTTACTCCCGGATAATTTTAGAATTTTATTTATCATCTTCTATCGGCCCTTTCTTGCCCCAAACAATTCTTCTTAAGCTTCCATCGGGCTGGAATTTGTATACCCAAGCAGCTGTGGATTTATAAGTGTCTTGAGAAACTTCCTCAATGTTATTAACTTGGTGTATCTGAATATTTTCATTTTTGAATGCAAACCACACCGCGTCATTCAAACCAACAGGAAATACCCAAGCGTCACCGTTTTTAACAGGCACGTTGGAAAAATATATATCTGACTTTGTATCTTTTTTTGACCACGGATCAGCATAGTGGGAATCAATAGAAGTTAGAAAATTCTTAACTTTTTCACCGGACCCATTCCACTCTATCATTGCTTGCTGAGCTTGAATGATATGAAATAGACTGAAAACAGAGAACAGAGTGACAACCGATGCAATGGCAACATCTTTTCCATAATATGTAATGTATCTGAATATTTTACTGCCCAACATGACGACAAGCATGATTATTCCAAAGGAAGCAAGGTATGAGTAACGGAAAGTTATATTGCCTAACCCCAAAAAGGGAATAAGACAAATGATAAAAAATAATGCTGAAAACAACGCGATACGTTTTTCTTGCCTGTCCAACGATTTCACAAACGTCTTAATAACAAAGAACAGCACAAAGGTAAATATTATGCCAATGATAACTGCCATTGGAATATTTGTTTTTGTGATAAGCCGAATTTTTTCATACAAGGGATAGCTTAAAGGCCCAAAGATTGAAATAAGTAAATAGCCGAATATATTTCCCGCAATATTTAAGGGAAGTTTTAATAAATTATAACTATAATCACCACCAAACCAATGTGTTTGGGCAAAATAACGTATTCCAAGATAAAAAATATTCGGAGCAAAAAGCAACAGGTTCACTTTTTGCTTCAAAACGTTTAGTACTTTTCTATAACCTAAATTCTCTTGCGCGAATAAAGCATATGCAATCATTAAGAACGGGGAAATAATTCCCTGCTCATAAAAAGCGAGTGAGAACAAAGATGAGAGTAATGAAAATACAAGATAATAGATTTTTCTCTTTTCATACCATTGAATAAATAACAGCAAAGAAGAAAGTATAAAAACTGCACTAAAAAGATGACCCGTTGAGGATATCCACAAAACTATCTCCAAATACCCGCTTGCAATAAGAAAAATGAAACTTGAAGCAGAGGCCAGCAGATTTTTTTTAAGAATTTTGCGTGCAATAAGGTAAAGCAAAACAGCCACGATAAAATGGAGAGCAACAGAAACAAAATGGTATACGATCTGATTTAACCAAAAGAGTGGATACATCAATAAGAAGTATGTTTTTGTACCCGGCCTGTAGAAAAATCCTTCAGAATTAAAGAAATACTGGGAAATAATCGATGGTACCGATGAGCACGAATTTCCCGGCAATTTACAATCGGCAGCCCAACGGAACCATGTAAAATCATCTCCTATAAAATAGGCGCTAAGACTTGTTGAGAATACTGTTACGGTAAGTAACAATAAATAAACAATAACGGCGTAAGAAGATGTAAGCGCTGAGAAAATCTCTCTATATAAATTAAAGTGTTTTGTTTGGTACAAAGAAAGTATACCTATGACAATGCCGACAAGAAGCCATAATTGAAACGCGACTTTTGATGCCTCAAATACATCAATAAGAATTGCATTAAGTGAAAGACCAATTACTCCTGCGGTAAAACCCAAGACAAAACTCCGAAGCACTCGCGACTCAACATTCGGCAATGTTTTTTTTATATAAATTCCTAAAATCAAAAATATCAATACAAAAGATAGTGTCCCAAAAAGTCCTGTCTCACCAAGCATCCGGTAATAATTATTGTCAACCGCAAGACTCACCGATCCATATCCGCTACCCAAAAATAGATTTCTACCAAAAGCCAAAAGGGCATTTGGCCATTCCCCTTGAAAACGTGTTGTAAATGAAAGGTCGTAAGCACTGGCGCGCTTTACTAAATAATCACCCGGAATTCGCTTTACTGTCGCCGCAGTTGTTGATCCTTTCGGAGGATATTCATAGAAAAAATTAGTGAGTCTTTTAGTCACGGGGGAAAGCGAAAGGTTGATATATCCACTCCCTTGGGGCAAAGTCTCACCGGTTGAGGTAATTTCTGCGGGAACAATTGCTGCCTCTCGGGGAAGACGCAATGGAATAAGGTGGATTGGGACTCCTTCTTTAATGGCGCGTTCCCTCTCGAGATTTGATATTACAATTTCCTTCCCAACAGCAATCTCATCTTTTACAATAATTTTGTCATAAAGATAATCCCTTGGGAAAAAAGTGACATGACCGATTGCAACGCCACTATTTGCCTCAACTAATACATCTACTTCCTTTACTGTATTTCCAAACCGTGCAAGGAGAGACTGCTGAGAGAGCAAAAATAGTGCTCCGCCAATACAAATTATGGGCGCAAGCATTAGAAATGTTTTACGCTTGTGAAACAAAAAAACAAAAAAGAGCGCTATAAAAAGAACAAAAAACGATACTCTTGAAACAGTCATAAAAAGTAATGCAAATCCTAAAAGTGAAGAGATAAGCACTATCAGCCTTAAAAAGATATTTTTGAACCCGAAGAAAAGACTAACAAGTATTGGAATGACAAGCACAAGATACGCAGCCAAATCATAATGTCCGGCAAAAGTTGATGAAATTCTATTTAACGGAGATATGATGATCGGAATCCCCTTTGCATACTCTTCGTTCATCGTAAGATATGCGGGAAGAGAAAGATATTTTTGTCCAAAGCCATATGCTACTACGCCTAAAAGTGTCGCAACAACAGTCCATACCGCAGCAAGTGCGAACTTCTTACTTTTGACAGCAGAATAGGCAACAAAAAATAGACTTAGATATTCAATGTGCCGCAAATAAGCAAGAAGTGCAACATTGGGAAAAACATTTGAAATTGTAGGGAAAATAACGACAACCCCATGAATAGTCGCAACGGCACCGATAGTCCAGAAAGCAAGGATCGGTATAGTCAGCGGAGTCTTTAAGGTTACCTCTTTTTTCAACAACAAATAGAACCATATACCCAAAACAAGAAAAACAAGAAAATCCTCTACCCTTATATATACCCAGGTATTTTGTATATCGACTAATGGAAGCTTGGGATATAGCGGAATAAAAGCAAGTAAAAATAACACCAACGACGGAAGAATGTACTTTTTGATCTTATCGAAAAACTTCATGATATAGTCTTGAGAGCCTTTGTATATGTACTAACTAAGTCTTTTTTATCCAGTACACTCCCAAGAAAAATTATAGACGCCGCCTTTATACTAAGCAAGTTCTTAACGCATTGGACCATTAAGAATGAGGCGTGTTTTTCATAAAATGTAATAAGACCTTTGTAGATATTTACTATTGCAAATTCACGGCTGGAGCTTCCTTGCCCTTTGTGGATGATTTTTGCAAACGGTATAAAACGGGTCTCATACCCCATCTGTCGTGCCCGATAGCAAATATCCATATCCTCAACATACATAAAATAGTCCTCATCAAAACCTTTGAGTTTTTTGTAAGCCTCGGTGCGAAATGCCACAAACCCTCCGCTCACATAATCAACCTGCCTTTCCTTTTTAGGTGAAAAACGCAACCCAAATGCATCCTCCACTCCTAAGCAAAAAAGCAAAATCGTAAATAGGTTATAAAATTTACCTGCGGTCTTTTCTCTCTTTCCTTCTTCTTTCTCAATTACCAGACCCGCAATTGCCAATTTTTTGTTAGCATGAAAAGCACCTATTACCTTTTCAAAGTCAGAAGTCGCAAGCGTTGCATCCGGATTAATGACTATTAGTATCTCGCCTGTCGCATGGGATGCGGCAACATTTATGCCCTTTGCGTAACCGCAATTTTTGTCATTTTGGAAAAAATAGATATTACTTGTTACGTATTTTTTGATCTCTTCGCTGCTGCCATCGGTAGATGCATTATCAACGATTATAACCTCATATAATCCGTTTTTTATCTCACTTCCAACTTCTTTCTCAATAGATGAAAACAAATTCTTAAAATAATGTGAGGAATTATATGTGAGGATAAGAAATGAGATTGTGGGCATAGTATTAACGGAACCAAGCAGCCCTTCCTAACCGGTAGTTAAGACTTTTTTCCTCCCGTGTCCCAATTTCTTTTGCAGGTACTCCTCCAACTATTGTCAAAGCGGCAACATCTTTCACAACAACTGCTCCGGCAGCAACAACAGCCCCTCGACCCAAAGTTACACCGGGCAAAATTATCGCCCGAGGTCCTATAAATACGTAATCCTCGATAACAACCTTATCCATTCTTGCCTTCGTAAATTCTTGAGAATGGATATCGTGCTCTGCGTTGTAAATCATTACATTTGAGGCAATATCAACGTGATCTCCAATTTGAAGGCGTGCTCTTCCATCCAAAACCGCCCACTCACCTATTATTGTGTCCTTCCCAATTGATATATTTGTCGGGTTATAAAAAGAAGCAAACATGTGTATAGTTGAACCTTTCCCAATAGCTACACCAAACAAACGGTAAATAAATCTCCTATAATGATGAAACGGCACGTATCCCGCAAACCTGAGTTTTGCACAAACCAACTCGTTCCAAACTGCTCCCATTCTTCTTCCGATTTTATCCATATTATTTCGCAGATACTACTTTTTCAACAGCTGCAAGCACTTCACTGGCTGCCTTTTCCCACGTAAATTTTTTATAATGAATGTTCCCCTTATCTATCATTGATTGTCTCAAGGTATTATCTTTAAGAACTTCACTTATTTTGTCTGCAATTTCTTGTGTATTTTCAGGATCAACATACAAAGCGGCATCTCCTCCGGCTTCCGGAAGACTTGAAATATTACTCGTGATTACAGGACACCCATATCGCATCGCTTCAAGTACGGGTAGTCCGAATCCCTCATACAAACTTGGCAATACGAAAACCTCAGCTTTTCTATAGAATTGTGGTAGATCATGGTCTTTAACATAGTCCAAAAAAAGTGTATCTTTTTCTACTCCATATTTTTTTGGAGCATTTAAAATATCTTCATACAACCAACCTTTTTTTCCAACAATAACTAGCTGATATTCCTCTTGGATCTTCCGGGGAAGTATAGAAAATGCTTCAATAAGGCGTGAAATATTTTTTCTCGGCTGAAGGGTTCCAACAAAAAGAATGAATTTTTTTGTTATGCCAAAATCTTTCAGATCGGAGGGCGTTTGTTCCATAGATAGCATCTTTAATCCAAGATGAACAACAGATATTTTGTCATCGGGGATTTTATAGTACTTAATTATATCATCTTTAGTGCTTTTACTAATGGTTATGATCCGACTTGCCTTCTTGACTGAATACTCAGTCCACCTTGTAAGCTGAAATAAATCATTCTTTCTAAAAGTCTCCGGAAAATGAAGAAATGAAAGATCCATGACCGAAACAATAGTCGGAACCGGCGCTATGCGGGGAGCATAATGGGTAAGCGTGAGAAAAACATCCGGTCTTTTTAGCGTTGTTACAAGGTGGAAAGGAAGCCCAATTTGAGTCCACAATTTTGCCGGTTTGACAACTTTATACTTCCACCATTCAGTCTCTTCGGGCAATTCTCCGAGAGGATTTGATTTCAAATAAATTACGAATGTGTAATTATTTTTTTTATGCTTTCTAAATTCGTAAAGATTTAAAAGAATTTGATAAGCATATTCCGAAATCCCCACCCTCCTTTCAACATTTGCCTCATTGGCGTCTATTCCTATAATCATACTCATATTTATTATTTTTTCTGTAAATAATCCGGCTATATTGTTATTCCGGGATAAATAACCTTCAATTTTGATTGATCAAATCCTAAAATTTTAATTGCATCATTTTTTGTCGCCTCAGAAATACAAAAAATTAAATCGCATTCTTTTTTAACCCATGCAAGTTTTTTCTTTTGGACTTTTATTATTTTTTCATGAGTCTCAGCAGGATATTTATATACTATTAGATCATATAATATTGTTGCCTTTATGGCCTTTCTCACCGGAGCTTCAGTCCAATCGGACGAAACAAAAATATCAATATCACCAACAAAAAATTCTATCGGGACTTGATGTACGACGTTCCACAAAAGATGAAGTCCTGATGGCGGAATTTTTTTTAAGACAGTGGTCACATTTTTTTTATTTTCCAATTTTTTAATGGACTCGGGCAACTTTCCCCGTAGGCTTGAAAAAAACAAAATAAATTCGTGAGATTCATTTGCCACCAATTTATTAACCAGATTTTCAAGATAATTGGCAACACCGGTATTTGGATATGCAAGCTGGCTTATATCTATAGCTATTCTCATTATGTTTTTTTAATTTTTCTTGTTTTCTTATGCTCCAGATAACCTAAAAAGTGCATTAATTCAACAATTATTGTCAACCTCTGATAACGGCGCTTCAAAATGAATTGCTCACGCTCTCCTTTTTCCTCGTTTTCTTTCTGTTTCTCAGGATAAACAAAAGGTACTGTTACAGATTTTACTCTGTATCCTTGGAATAACGCCTTTACAATCGGAAAAAATTGCCCATTAGAATATTCTTCCAGATCAAAAAGCCTACTCGTAAGAATCCCGTTAAATGGGTGTCCGTCATATTTGGAAAAAATTTTCTTTAGCATTACGTGGTCATTTGCAAAAACTCTTGCACCGAAGAACGTATCAAACCCTTCGTGCTGTGCGGATAGCAAACCATATGACCTTAGGGCTTCATTGTAAAGAAGGTTGCCCTCAATTTCCGATTCGTACATGTATTTTGGGTATGATTTTTGAAATAAAGAGTTTTCTCTTTTTGGGATTACAATATCTGCTTCTTCGCTTAAAATAGGCTCGATTGATTGCGCCAGGCAGTCAGTAATAAACGAAACCTTCTCAATCTCCGTCATAACTATTGCCCTTACTCCGGGTATCTTTGATGCAGCAAAAAGAGCTTTCCGTCTTCCAGGAGAACGTTTGTGAATTTTTGATTGAAAAATCGTCACACCCGGTATCTTTTTAAGTTCAGAGAAGAAAGTTTTGGAGCTCCCTCCGTCAACAAGAACCATTTTATATCCCACTCCTATTGCAAAACGTACGGAATATAAAATAAGGTCCCCTCTAATTTTATCTGTATGTTTGATGCTTTTGAGCTTTCCCTTATACCATTTGGGCTGATATACAATTCCTATTATTGCGACTTCAGAGTTGGTCATAATACTATTCTACTTTTTTTTAAAAAGGAAAAGAAGTGTAGCTATAAGTAGAAGGAAGAAGGCGTACTCAACAAATCTTTGAGCTGTAAAGAAAACCCAAAATTGAAATAACGGCATCGATAAAATAAGAAGTATAATCGCCGTAACAACAAATAATTTAGGTTTTCTGATATACAGCAACCCTGCCAACAATGCAATAAAGGCCAAGTCTTGAATCTTCACAATTTGATTATGTATAGAATGCGCTTTAAAATCAACATTTATTTGCTATACTTTGCAAATGAAAACCTATTATGAAAGGTATTGGCAAAAAAAGGAAATACTTGAAGATTTTCACTACAAATGGCCGGTCATAAAAAAATTTATTCCAACAAAAAGAAATATTCACATTCTCGATTTTGGGTGTGGCAAGGGAACTATTCTGACCGAGATGCAAAAAATAAATCCTCACGCATATTTTACTGCCGTTGATGTATCCCAAAAAGCACTGAATTTTATAAAGAAAAAAGACAAAAAAACAATATTACGCAAAATTCTGGATGGAGGAAGTATGCCATTCCAAGATAATTCATTCGATTTCATAATTGCCTCAGACGTCTTAGAACATGTTTACGACACTGAAAACGCTTTTTTTGAACTTTCAAGAGTCCTGAAAAATAAAGGAAAAATTCTTATATCAGTTCCCTATAACGGCATGATAAAAAGGACCCTGGTAGCTCTTTTCTTTTTTGAATTCATTTTTGAACCGTCAACACCTCATATCAGGTTGTACACAAAAAACAGTTTGACTAAATACCTCAATAAATACGGCATAAAGGTAGAGAAAGTTGGCTACTATGGTAGATTTTTCCCTTTCTCGAATGGAATGTATATGATTGGTGTGAAAAACAAGAAAAAGTAATAATTTTTATAATGTCAGACAAAAGTGTTATCTATGTTAATTTTTCTCCGTATGACAATACAGGAAGAACGCTTGATTTCTTAATCGAAAATTACTCTTTCGTTGCACATTTTTCATTTGACCATTTAAGGCTTAAAAATGACCGGCGTGCGCATCTGTCGATATATGTAAAAGGTAAATGTGTTGGCCAACAAAATCTTTCATGGCTAAAAACCCACCCCATTCTATTATTTCCCTCTCTTCCAATTGTTGCCATAGCAATGTTTGTCGAAACATTTTGGTACTCATATCTTATCAGTAAGCAAATTGGTAAATTTGACACTTATCTTACGGTCAATGCATTCCCCGCGGTGACCGGAATAATACTCAAAAAGCTGGGAATTGTGAAACGGACCGTTTTTTGGGTGTGGGATTATTTTCCTACAAATTTTCCCGACTGGAGAATGAAGCTAATTAGAATTGTATACCTATACTTTGACAAGGCTGCTTTAGAATTCTCCGATAAGGTTGTCTACCTAAATAATTTCTTGAGAAAATCAAGACGGGTAAAAGCATCCTCCCTCGGCAACAAAAATTCTATTATTCCTATCGGTACAGATCCTAGAAGCTTTGTGAGTGAAAAAAGAAATATCGTGGGTCACATGGGCCTCATAAAGGAAAGCCAGGGACTTGCAATCCTTTTTGACAATCTTGAGGAATTCTTTAAGAAATTCCCTGACTATACTATTGAGATAATAGGAACGGGACCAGAGGTTGAAAAATATATAAGACAATCAAAAAAATATTATGACAGAATTAAATTTTATGGATTTATGGAACAAGCCGACACAATTGATGCACTTATTTGCAAATGGAAAGTTGGCTTAGCAACGTACATCCCTACCACATGGAGTGAGCATTATTGGGGAGATCCCTCCAAAATCAAGGCTTATATTGCCAATGGTGTTCCCGTTGTAACAACATCAGTTCCGGAATTTTCACATCAATTAAAAATAAACCATGCCGGATTGGTCATCCCCTACGATAAAAATGCATTATTCTCTGCTATCAATACTGTGATTAAAAGAAACGAAGAATTTTCGAAAAATGCAATTAGACTTTCAAAAGAGTATTACTATAAGAAGATTTATAAACAACTTTTAAAATAATTTACTTCGCAAATTCTAAAATATACATTTTTCCAAAGGGTAACAAATCCTCGTATCCTGCAGGGTGATAAGAAATAGTATTTTTAAGACCAAATTTTTGAAATACATTCTTCCACTGCTTAATCGTTTTAAAATTATAAGGCAAAGGTGTGTTATCGAACTTCAAAATATTAAAAAACCAATCAAAAAACCGCATGAAAGGAATTTCGAGTTTTGAGTGAGGAATCGACTCGACAATAATTACTCTCCCCTTGCTAACCCGGACACACTCCCTAATAATCGCCTGAGGATTATCACAATGGTGTAATACATAGAAGGCGATAGTCGTATCAAAAAATTCATCTTTGAAAGGCAATTTCTTGCCATCGTATTGAACAAATTCAAGCTTTTTGTTTGTTGGTTTTCTCATTAGAGGAATAACGTCAACACCGGTTATTTGTGTTTTTTTATAACGAGAAGCAATCTGCCGGGATAATTCCATGTCTCCGCATCCAAAATCCAATATTCTCTCTCCGTCTACTAAGTAAGGCCTCAACAATCCAAACTTCCAAATACTATTCTTTTTTTTTATTTTTTTGTAAATATTTATCATAGTGATTCCATCTTTCTAAAGGCCAGCTCATATTCATTTTCCCAAGTATTATTCTTTGCAAATTTCATAGCATTTTTTCTCATTTCTAAGTATCTTTTTTCATCTCTAAAAAGAGTTATTATTGCATCAGCTATTTCACCCTTTTTGTCATTCACAATAATGGCTGCACCCTTTTTAAGCACCTCTCTTCCCAGTGGTGGAACTGTGGTTGTAACTACCGGTAATCCTGAGGCCAAATATGCACGTATCTTTGTTGCATCCCCATATAACCTCGGCGACCCCTCAAAATGGATATACGGAGCAAGACCTATCATAAATTTTCGTATAGTTTTGGATACTTCCTCGCGACTTGCAATAAACCCGTGAAATACAATATTTGATTCAACTTTTAGTTTCTTTGCTAATTTTTGCAACTCCTTCTCTCTTCCTCCTCCAACGATATGCAATTTTGCACGGGGAAATTTTTTTAAAACATGCGGCAAAGCTTCAATTGCCAAATCTGGACCATTTTCAGGTCCTAAAGTCCCCATAAAAACCATGCTTAACGGTTCTATTTTATCGATTGATTCAAATTTAATTTGTTCAGGATACAGTGCATTTGGAACTATAAGAACCGGAGCACATTCTTTTTCACCTGCTCCTGCTTTGATACGTGCAACGTGCATTGCCGGAGACACATCCCAAATAACATCTGAATTTCTTGCTGCATACCTATCAAGCCATAAATATAGTGAATTAAAAATAGCATTACCATACCTACTCGGGGAATAATCCGAAACATAATAAATTACTTTTTTTACCTTACCGATTTTTTTGAGCAATATTCCCCCTATTGCATTAATAGATTCAAAACCTACGAAATAATCCCATCCTCCACCCCTCATCCCTACATCCAAGACAGATAATAAGTCTCTCAATTTAAATGAGATATGGGTCTTGTTATTATTGGAAAATTTTAAGAAAGGATAGATTAAATAGAGATACCAAGAAACATTTTCAATTTTAATTAACTTTTTTCCTTTATAATTCTCTATTCTAGGCAGTAGAAAATCACTTTCCGGATAGGGCTGGTCTATCAAAACAGTTTCGGCAACGCGCTTCGTAAAAAAATCCACCATCGGCTCAACGTTACCATTTATAGGAAGTCTTATCCCGTTTTTCCATGGAGAAAAAGTAGCAATCAATACCTTTGAACGGGAAGTTAATTTCATTTTTCAAGAAGATTTCTTTCCTTTAATTCTTTTTGTGCCCTTTCGAATATATCTTCGGCTTTCTCGTTCTTAGACCATTCAATTAATTCTTTGAACCCCTTTTCAAGTGTAACTTTTGGTTCCCACTTGAGCAATTTTTTAGCCTTAGAATTATCGGCAAAACAATTTCTAATATCGTCTTTTCTAGCTAATTGCGAAACTTCCGGCTTTATATCTTTTTTCAACAATTTGGCGAGTAGAATCGCGGCTTCTTTTATCGAAATAGGATTTCCGGAACCTAGATTAAAAATATTATGATCTGCTTTCTTATTTTTCATAGCCTTCACCAAAGCGTCAACAACATCATGAACTGATATAAAATCTCTAGTTTGTAATCCATCCTCATAAACAACTGGTGCATTTCCGTTCTTAAGTCTACTTATAAATATTGCAGTAACCCCGGTATATGGATTTGAAAGGCTCTGCCTTGGCCCATACACATTAAAACATCGAAGCGAGACAACGGGAATATCATAAAGTCTTCCTATCTTGAGCAAAAGTGCTTCCTGCACGTTCTTCGTTAAAGCGTAAATGCTGTTGTTATTTACTGCTGCCTCTTCATTTGTTGCAATGGGATTTACTTTTTCCCCACATGAAGGACATTTCAACTCCCAATCTTTTTCATCCATTTGTTTTTGAGAACGAAGTTCCGGCTTGACCCTGCCATGATTTTTACATTTATAATTCCCTTCTCCGTAACTTGTCATCGACGCTGTCATAATAACTTTTCTAACATGGTGCTTATTGTTAACGAGAATATCCAGAATATTTGCCATACCTCCGATATTAACGTCAGAAAAATCCTTGATCTCGTAGTTACTTTGCTGAACGCCAACTCTTGCTGCAAGGGGGAATATGTAGTCGGCTTTCAAAACATGCTTTTTTAAGGTCTCATAGTCCTTAAGGTCTGCTTTAACAAATTTTGCTTTTTTATTTAAATACGTCGGAATTTTTCCTTGATGTACCTGCTCCAATAGATTATCGTAGATTGTGACCGAGTATCCCTGATCTATCAATTTATCCGTCAGGAATGAACCTATAAACCCCGCACCACCGGTAATTAATACATTTATTCTTTTTGCTTCCATTTTTTTCTAATGATAGGATATACAACTACACTAAGAAGAGTAATAAGGCTGATAATCCAACCTACATTGTAGTTTCTCTGCTCCGAAAATTCAATGAGGATATCCCGGGAACCACTAGGCACAGTAAATTGCTGTAACCCATTTTTGGAGGGTTCAGTCTTTAATTGAGATTTTCCATGATAAACAACCCAGCTCGGATCAAACTTTTGCGAAAATACAACCTTCTCAGGTTTTGAAAAATTGGTTGATAAGCTAAATACAGCAGACGAAATTCTTTCAAATTCTACACTTTCATTGTTAACTGAGAACAAACCGTTATTGTTTGGCGTTTGGTATATGGTTAACTTTCCTTGCTTTATTTTTTTCAGATAAGAAACGCTATCAAGTAACTTCTCAGTTTTTAGCCTCTCTTCAGGACTATATTTCCTATCTTTAAGAAAAATTTCAGAAAGCGGATCGCTCGGAATAACTACGTATTTAATAGAAAGTTCCCGAAGCAATACAACTGAGCTTTCCTTTTTTAGCTCGTCCACAATTTCAGCAGCATTAGTTGCATTAAACAAGGGAGAAGCTTCCATGGATGGATGGCTTGAGTCTGAATAAGTGAACCTTTGCTGTCTTGGAACCCACAATGTGCGGTAGAAATACTGATCTTTAAATATTTGATTTTTAAACTCCACGTATTCGGGTGGCACACTTTTTTCAGAAAATGTTCCCCCAAGTTTACCTACTACCGCTTCCTTACTCAATAAAACCCAAAAACCAATAAAGACTATTGCCGGTATATAAAAAAGCCATTTATTCCTCCTTGCCAAAAAATATGATAGAAAGCTTAAAACTAAGGGAATAAGCACGGAATAAGACATTACAGCCAACGTATACCATTTTGTTGGATCTCGAAACATTTGAAAGCCCGGTATTTTTTCAAAAAGAAATACATAGATTTCTCCAAACGGCGCGTTAGCACCTTTCGCCAAAAAGACACCCATAAGCCCCAAAAGGACAATTATTGATACCTTTTTTTTATTTCTGTTTTTTAAAATAAGAGCCAAAAATGCTATAACCGGAAGAGTTAAAAATAGTGGAGACTGAAAGGATACTTTTCCGAATATATTTTCCGGCCAATTGGGATGAAGTATAGATAGTGTGTTTGAAAGTGTTGCAAAAGAGAAAAATCTTAAAGACTCGGTAGACGTATAGGCTTGACCAAGTGTTTGCAATGGATTCGTCGGATGAGCAATGTTGGGAAATAACCAGTAAGAGTTCAGGAATAAAGCTAAAATATAGGGTACAGAAATTTTAAGAGCATATCCCCTCCATAGTTTTTTCAAATTCTTGTCTTGAGAAAGCCGATAGACCAGATATGTGAAATACAACATAATTGCAAATGACGCGATATAAAAAATACGGATATCAAAGGTCATCAATAAAGCTAAAGTAAGAACAGTAGAAATTGTATTTCTGTAATTTATAGATTTCGAATTAAATTGGTTTATAAATTGACCAAATACCAAAGGTACAATTGCATATCCCAAAGCTACCCCCATTTGTCCTCCTCCCACTACCATTAGAATGTAGGTATTCGTGCTATATATGAGTGAGCTAAGTACTGCAAACTTACTGTCTATTTTGAATTGCCTCGCAAGATAAAAGCTTGAGATTACAGAAAGGAACAAAAACATTCCAAACCATAAAATCTTGTAAGTTAATTGCCACGAAAGTCCAATCAAACTCCCCAGATGATATGTGGCATATAAATAGCTATCCAAACTATAAACTATAATCCGCGCCCCCAATCCGTTGCCATGCAGGCTGCTCCACGCCGGAGGAACAAATGGCAGCTGGGACAAAAATTCAGGATAGAAAAATGGCCAATCACCGCCAATTATATTTGTATTGAAAAACCAAGGTCCGAAGATCAGAAAAAAAACAATAAAAACAAGTAAATAGATAATTTTATTCATGCTCTAAATTATTGACTGCAAATAGATGGTAGGCACTCTTTGGGAAAAAAACATAAAAAGGCTCAGCTATAAATGCTACAAATCCCCAAAAAAACCACGGCTTGTATTTGATTGAAACATAATTCTATTATTCTTTTCATCTTTTTCTAATCAGAAAAATCATAGTAATAATAAGGGTTAAAAGCGAGACAAAAGATATCAGACCACCTATATAAAATAACTGCTGTCCTTTATAAACAAGAACGAGAGTGTATTCGGATTTACTTTCAGTATCATCAGGAGTTATATACCAACCATTTGCATACCCATTTGCAACCATATGAGTTTTATCAGCTACATATGGTCCTGTCCATCCATTAAATAACTCCAGACCCGGAATACTTCTCTGTGCTTCCCCCTCTTTTATCTGACCATCAAAGTACTGAAACTTTATAGGAATAGTAGGAGCATTTTTCGTAAGCACTATCTTCCAATTTTTATCATACGCATCCGAAAATACAAGAAAATATGGCTTTTTCGCATCCTTAACTATAATTTTATAAGCAACAGGATTAATCCTCTGGAATACAATTTTAGGAGTATAAATCTCACCGGGAACGTCCTTTACAAACAAGACATTTGGTACTAAAGTTTCTGTAACGTTAAAGTTTCTTATTGAAAGTGTTGCTCCAGAAGAAGCATGATTGTTTGCAAACTCAATAAAGGCTGCAGTAGCATAAGGATCGGACGCGATAATGGTCTGCTCGGATTTCCAAGACATACTGTTGAGATTTTTCTTAAAAAAACTATTCCTTCCCCTACTTTTACCGGAGCTTTTGATATCCAAAAAACTATAAACAAAATTGTCACCATTAGTCATATATTCAAATGTTATAAGATATTGCTTCCCCGGCTCATACCCTTCAATCCTTTCACTGTATGCCTTAAAATCTAACTTCTTTGCCTCTAACGTTACTGCCTTATTGAGTTGTGAATCCTGCATGTAGTTTCG
The DNA here is from genome assembly GCA_030645455.1 of Candidatus Levyibacteriota bacterium. Lineage (GTDB taxonomy): Bacteria > Patescibacteriota > Microgenomatia > Levybacterales > GWA1-39-11 > JAUSNA01. The sequence continues at coordinate 50,013 of JAUSNA010000016.1, forward strand.
CCGGGAATAATCGATAGTAAAATTTATCGATCCTGAAGACACAGAAACATCAGGAAATTTTATGAACTTCTCATTCTTTAAGCTACTTGTTAGGAAATGTTGTTTATTATTAAATGTAAGAATAGCAGCAGCTGCGTTTTTATCCAGTGGTGGAATATTTTCAATATGCAACTCGTATGCTCCATTATCACTTTCAGGAAGAATAATAGAGTATTTATTGTTTTCGGAGGAGAAAACCGGAATAGACAAGGTGTCATATATTTCATAAAATGTTTTATCGACCATATCCATTAGTATTTCTTTATCTTTAGATGATTTCGTTGTTAAATGAATTTCGTCAATTAATAAAGCTTGGTGGCGTTTTAATTGCTCATCAATTTTTACCAATTCAGCATTAATTTCAGCCCTTTCATTTTTCACCGTTTTAAGGAAAGTTAATAACTCTGCATAACCTCTTTTATAACTTTCAAGACTTCTTTCCCAACTCATGTAATAATCACCAATAGGTATTATCGATGTTGATGCATTTACTTCCATAATATTTCCCCATTTCTTAAGCTCATACAATCGTTTGCTCAAAAGTAGCATTGCAGTATCAACATGAGGTCTCATTTCCTTTTTATTGGAGAGTTCAAACCGCTCCCTCATTAAAACCAATGGATAAACTAATTCATCCATCCGTCGGGCAATATAGGGAGCATGATTATGCAGGTGATTATTGTAAATAAGTGCATCAAAAGGGTTAGATGATTGAGCTTGAAAAACGTCTTGTTGATGACCTATCGTAATCCCTGTTTTGTTTTGTGCAAAAGCTTTTCTAATGTTAGTTGTGTTGCTAAGAATATATGATTTTGCAATGTCACTAGAACTGACCACCTCTGTTGCAGCATAAATATGTGGAAGATACGCCTCATCGGGCATTCTATATAAATGATAGTTTTCACCAAAACTCTTTACTTTTATTAAATTAAGAGCAGCTATGAACTCTTTGTACTTTTCCTGCGTTTGAGGAAAAGACGAACGCGCATATTCATAGGGAAATCCAGGAAATCCTTTTTCGTATACTAAGGGGTCAGAATTGTAAAAAACGTAACCAATATTATAGTTTGCAAAAATCTCTTTTATTCTTCCGTAATCTTGAGTTTGGGCTGCCTTCGCAAAAATACCGTTAAAAGAACCAAAACTTGATGTGCCTGCAAAATCTCTTTTTCCTGCAAGGTATGCAATTAGAGCCGGGCCTTCATATACTCCAATTTTTTCCTTACCCGCAACTATCTGGTAACCCGGATCGCTTAAGGGAAGCACTAGCACCTTTGAATCCTGTTTTATATCTTTCACGTACTTCATTGCTTCAGTAAAATGGGGGTCAGGTACATCAACAAGCTTTAAATTATCACTTTGCCACACATCTTTATTCACCATATCTCCAATTAAAAACGGTGTGGCATGCAAAAGCATTATGATGATCAATACGGATGAAAAAATATAAATAATTTTCTTATTTAATGAGTTAAAAACAAAAGATAGTGACAACGAGAAAAATATTGAATAAAAGAAAATGTACGCATATTGCCATTGTCCAAAATAGTTGCGAAACATAGAAAATCCGGGAAGATTAAAAAGTGATTTATAGAATTCAATTCCAACCGTTGTGATATTTCCAATCGCAAAAAACAACACAATAAGAAATGCTCCTGCTGTTAACAAAAGTAACTTTGAGCGTCCTCGCATTAGCGCAAAAACAAAAATAAAGGGGGAAATGGCTGTATAAATATTTGAGATGGGATTAGTCGACATTTGCGGCATATGGAAAAGTCCGTTTGTCACCTTCACCGATGCAGAAACTGCCGAAAAATAGCTTAACCCTCTGTCAAATTTCCCCTCGCTAGTAAATACATTTGCATAAAGATCACTACCGGGTTTAAAAAGAGATGAGAAAAGAGGGAACAGGTGATAGGAGTGAATAAGAATAAACAACACTAAAGTCAATCCTATTTTCCACCAAGAAATAATTCTCTTCTTAACAACAATTGTGTAAACAATAAGGAACAACAGTGCCAATGGATAAAAGGCAAATAGTGGTGGGGATGCCCCAAAACTAAAATTATGGGAAAATATAAATGTAACCAAAAGAGCGGTGAATAGATAAATTATCTTGTTGCTTTTCAAAAATAAAAATACCAGCAAAAAAATTAAAGGATTAAGAAAAAATTGATCATGGGTAAAAATAACTTTATCCCATCCAATGATAGATATAGGAGAAAATATGTAAAAAAGTCCGCCAATGATACTAGCCAATAAATATGACTTTTCATTTTTATATCCATTGTCTACTAAAAAACCTTTAACAATATAAAATATTGACAGAAAACCAATGCTTAACTTTAGC